>NZ_JBHSLU010000011.1:0-59169 GCF_042655245.1 Allobosea massiliensis
CCACCATCGCCTCCGCGACGGCCTTCCTCTACGCAGCCGCCGCCATGGTTCTTATCCGCCGCATCGCGCGAGCGTCATGAGTTCCGGGACGGACTCTTAGGTAGTATTTAATGTGTGCGTCGCACGATTCCAGCTGCCTATCCCGGCTGCGGAACCCCATCGATGAAAACGCTGGCTACCCGGATCGCGTCCCTCAGCGTGGGCGCGAAAATCGCCGCGATCATGGTCGTTTTGATGTTCCCCATCGGGCATTTTGCCTGGCTAATCGCACAGTCCGTTCAGAAGGATGTCGCCTTCTCATCGCTTGAGGTGGAGGGCGCCAAGGCGGTCAGGGACGTTTGGGCTGGATTGGCTGAAGCGGCCCGACCGGACAGCAGTCTCAACCCTACTGCTGTGGAAGCCGTGAAGCGGGCGGAGACCGTCTCGGGTCGGTTCTCTGCAACGGCAGCGGTAGAGGCGTTCCGGCAGGCGCTCGCCAATGCGCAAGACCGCGAGGCTGCCTTGGACCGCGGTCAGGTCGCCATCCAGAAGATCGCCGACGGTTCCAATCTGACTCTCGATCCCGAGGTCACGACCTACTACCTGATGGACGCTGCGACAGTCAGGCTTCCCGAGATCGTCGTGGCGCGGGCGCTGATGGAGCAGAGCTATCAGGCGTTCGTCGGTGTTGGCCGGGAGGTGTCGATGACCGAGTACGAGGCGTTCATTCAAGCCTCGACGCGCTTCGACATGGGACTTTCGGCTCTGCGCTCGTCAATCAAGTCAGCACAGGATAGTCGGCAGGACCTTGGCTCCAAACTGGGCGAGCAACTGGCAACCTTCAACGCTGCCGCAGACCGCCTGTCGTCGCTGACCACCACCCTTCGGAAGGTGATCGCCAGCAACCTTCCCAATCCGCTGAAGCCCGCCGAATTTGACGCCGCCGAGGCAGCTATCGCCGCAGGATCGGATGCTCTCTGGCAGGCCGTCGAGAGCAATCTCGTCAGCCTTCTCGATCAGCGCATCGAGGGTCTGAAATCAAAAGCATTCATCGAGTTTGCATTGGCGCTTCTCGGCGTGCTCGTGGCCATGGGCATCGCGCTGAGCTTCGTCAGGTCGATCCGCAATCCCATTGCGGACCTGATCAAAACGATGCGCCGGTTCCAGAAGAACGACTTCTCCGAGCCCGTTCCACATCTGAACCTCGCCAACGAGATCGGCGAGATCGCGCGCGCTCTGGATCGAGGCAAGCACGAGGCCGAGGCCAGCGCGCTCACGATCGCGGCGATGAACCAGTCGCCGACCATGCTGATGATCACCGATCCGAACGAGAACATCACCTTCCTCAGCGAGTCCTTGGTCGAGATGCTGATGAGAATGGAACCCGTTTTCCGTGCCGTGAAGGGCGACTTCGCTGTTGAGAAAATGGTCGGTCAGCATCTCGACTACTACCGCACCAACCCCAATCTCTCCAGGAAACTGCTGGTCGACAATGGCGATATCCGGAAGGTCCGCTACGACATTGGCGACGAGACCATCCTGGTCGACATGGCCTACATTCGCGCCGACGATGGCTCGACGATTGGCCACACGCTCGTCTGGCGCAACGTGACAGCCGAGCTCCTGGGTCAGGCCGAAGTCGCGGCCGTCGTTGGCGCCGCCCAGAACGGCGACTTCTCGGCGAGGCTTCCGCTCGACAATAAGGACGGGTTCGTTCGCGAAATCGCCGTCGGCCTCAACAACGTCTCGGCCCTGGTGGAGAAGGCCACGACAGAATTTGCGGAGGTCATGGACGCCGTTGCCGGAGCCGACCTGACCCATACGGTCCAAGGCGATTATCGTGGTGTGCTCGGGGCCCTCAAAAGCAGCATCAATGGGACCGTTCAGCGTCTGGCCGAGACTGTCCAGACCATACAGCTGACCTCTGCCGATGTCGGTCTGGCCGCCCGCGAGATCAACATGGGTGCGGATGATCTCTCCAAGCGCACCGAGGAGCAGGCCTCCTCGCTCGAGGAGACCGCCGCGACCACCGAAGAGCTCGCGGCCTCGGTGAAAGCCTCGGCCCAGGCCTCGCGCAATGCCGCGGCGATTGCCGACGAGGCGATGAAGGCGGCGCAGATCGGTGGCACCATTGCTGGCCAGGCTGTGGACGCCATGGCCCGCATCGAGGGCGCCTCGACCAAGATCTCCGACATCATCCGGGTGATCGACGACATCGCCTTCCAGACCAACCTGCTGGCGCTGAACGCGGCGGTGGAAGCGGCCCGCGCCGGCGATGACGGCAAGGGTTTTGCGGTTGTTGCCTCTGAGGTCCGCACGCTCGCCCAGCGTTCCAGCGAGGCGGCCAAGGACATCTCGGCGCTGATCTCGTCCTCGAACACGGAGGTCGGCGAGGGCGTGAAGCTGGTGCGTCAGGCGGGCGAGCAGCTCAGCCAGATCCTCACCGCCTCGAAGAAGGTCGCCGCCACCATCGCCGACATCTCGGCGGCTTCCGGCGAACAGGCCAACGGCATCGACGAGATGAGCCAGGCGGTCGCGCATCTCGACGAGATGACCCAGCAGAACGCGGCGCTGGCCGAGCAGAGCGCGGCCTCGGCCGGCTCGCTCTCCAACCGCATCGGACAGCTCAACGACCTCGTCGCGGCCTTTAAGACCGGGCACGATGGAGCTCCCTCCGGCCATGGCACGATGTCGGCTTCCGCCGAGCCCGCCCGCCTGCGTCAGCTCGCGGAAACGGCCTTCGCACGAGCCCCGGTCCGTACCGCGGCGCCGCGTCCTGCTCCGGCCAAAGCCGCCGCCCCCGCGCCGGCCCCAGCCAGGAAGGTCGCCAACAGCCGCGCCGGCGACTCAGGCTGGGCGGAATTTTAAAATCGCTGTGTGGCACCACGCACGCCGTTGCGGAACGTGATCGTTAGGACGTTATGCTCAACGCTTGGCTGCGACGATTATGCCCCATTGTCCTTTATGCCGACCATAGGCGCCTATGCTCTTGGGACGTCCAACGACGTTGGCTCGCCCGTCGAATGATCCTAATACCGGGCCGAGATTGCGATAGCTCAATGGCACAGAAGCGACATTCCGCTAGTCGGTCATAAATAGTGCGTCGTCAAATCGGATCAGTCGAGGAAATCTACGTGGATAAGGATACGATGATTAATCTGTGTCGGGACGCGCTGTGGCAAATCATCAACGAGCACAAGTCAAACGAAGCAAAAATGCGAGCCGATGTCATTCCACAAACCGCAGTCGCCTACTTTGCGTCAACACGAGTGGCTATGATCGCCATAGAAACCCTTCACGGTATAAATGCAATCAGCGGTGCGGATGCGACCCGCCTCATTAGCGAAACCGCGGCTGCAGTCACGACTGCGATGTCAATTGTCACAATAGACCAGATCGACCGGAAGGTTGGCTTTAGCGCTGAGAACTGCCGATCCGGTGGTTCGTAGGGCCGAGGTCTCGTCGGCTAAGATACACTGTACCGCGCACTTGCTGATAATGAGGCACTACCAAACAGCTAGCATACGCGTTGCGCCGATGGCACACTTAACTGCAGCCGTCGACCATGGCCACTTAAGCGAATGCTTTCGCGAAGCCCGGCACGGTTCACTTTGCCATCCAGCGTTAACCAGCGCGACGCTCAGTTCGCCATCGCAGCGCGCGTATCAGCTTGCGGTTTGACCGTCGCGCTTGAACTCAAAGATGGCCATTTTGGAAAGATCGCCGATCGATTTGTCCCGCTGGTCCATGAGGCGCGCTACAATGGCTGCCAAGCACTCCTTGGCAAAGCGCTCACCCATGGCTACGACCGCAGCGTCCCGGGCGAGCATTTCCCAAGCGCGGGCTTGGATAGCCTCCGCGACTAGAAGCTCGCGGGGATCAGTGAATGCATTGCGCAATGGCATGACGGCCTCCGAAAACAGTGGGCCTAATTACCTTACGGCAACCGCCGTCAGCAAGGCATTCGACACAGGTTTGATAGGACTTGCCACAGACGACAAAATCTCCTGCAGCTTTGCCGGCTCGGAGCTCCTACTCGTTCGGCCTTGTGTCAATGCTTTGCCCGTCTCTCTCCGCCGCCAGCATTCGGTCTCAGGCTTCGCTCATCAAGACAAAGAAGTCCGATCGGCCGGACTGCGCGAGAAATGGGCGACCGCGATTCCCGGCGAGATGAAGCGCCATGGCACTAAGCCACTCTCGCGGCAGGGCGCTGCGGCGTGGTCATCGCTGAGATTTCGCCTGTGAGGCGCTGCATCCGAGGATTTGGGGTCGTTTCCCCTGATCCTCGGAGGTATCCATGACCGACCCCGTCACCGTCACTCCGCTGCGCCAGCGGATGATCGAGGACATGACCATCCGCCGGTTTGGCGAGCACACGCAGCGCGACTATGTCCGGCAGGTGCGTGAGTTCACGGCCTTCCTTGGGTTGCCGCCGGACCGGGCCGAACCGGAAGATCTGCGGCGCTACCAGCTTCACCTGGCTTCGCTCGGCGCCAGCTATGCCCGGATGAACCTGGCCTGTACGGCCCTGCGGTTCTTCTTCCACGTCACGCTGGGCCGGACCGGCTTCGGTGACCGCATGGCGCGGATCCCGACGCCCGATCGCCTGCCGGTGGTTCTGGACACGCAGGAGGTGGCGCTGCTGCTGGCGCACGCGCGGAGCCTGAAGGACCGCGCCGCGCTGAGCATCGCCTATGGTTGCGGCCTGCGCGTCTCGGAGATCGCCAACCTCAAGGTCACCGACATCGACAGCGCCCGCATGCTGATCCGGGTCGAGCAGGGCAAGGGCCGCAAGGACCGCTATGTCATGCTCGCGCCCGACCTGCTCGACGTCCTGCGGCAGTGGTGGCGGGTGATGCGGCCACGTGGCTGGCTCTTCCCCGGCCAGCAGCCAGGCCAGCCGATCACGACGCGCCAGCTCAACCGGGCCTGCCATGCCGCAGCCGAGGCCGCCAGGCTCGATAAGCGGGGTCTCGATGCACACACTGCGGCACAGCTTCGCCACCCATCTGCTGGAGCGGAAGACCGATATCCGGGTGATCCAGGTCCTGCTCGGGCACAGGAAGCTCGACACCACCGCCGTCTACACCCGCGTCGCGCTGAAGACCCTGCGCGAGGTGACGAGCCCGCTCGCGCTGCTGGCGCCGCCGCCACCGCCATAAGGCGCCGCGTCGATCATGGCGCGGCCTTCGCTGGAGGTCGCGGACATCCTGAACCGGCATGGCGAGGCCTATCTCGCACGCCATCGGCTCAGCTGCGGCCAACTCAAGGTGATGGGTGCGATCCGGGCCTGCCGCACGGCTGCGCTCGGCGGCCATGTCATGGCCTGCGGCGACTGCGCTCACGCCACGATCGCCTACAACTCCTGCCGCAACCGGCACTGCCCACGCTGCCAGGGCGCAGCGGCGAAGGACTGGCTCGCGGATCGCCAGGCCGATCTCCTGCCCGTGCCCTACTATCATCTCGTCTTCACCCTGCCGGCGCCGATCGCGACTATGGCCTTCCAGAACAAGGCCGCCGTCTATGGTCTGCTGTTCAGGGCCGCGGCCGCGACGCTCGCCACCATCGCGAGCGATCCCCGGCATCTCGGCGCCCGCATCGGCTTCACCAGCGTCCTGCACACATGGGGATCGGCGATGACCCACCATCCCCATCTCCACATCATCGGGCCCGGCGGCGGCCTGTCGCCGGATGGCTCGCGCTGGATCGCGTGCAGGCCCGGCTTCTTTCTGCCCGTGCGCGTGCTCTCGCGGTTGTTCCGCAGGCTCTTCCTCGAAGGGCTCACAGCCCTGCACGCGGCGGGGCGGCTTACCTTCCATGGCAAACTCGCCGATCTGACGATCGCCGGCAGAAGCTCGGCGCGTCTGGTGCATCGTGAAGCCGGAGACGCCGTGATGATCGCCCTCGATCGTGCCGCCGCCCCGCCGAGGGGCCGATGAAGCGCATCGTCGTGACCCTGATGCCGGACGGCACGCCTTATGAGACGATTGAAATTTCCGGGGGCAGACAGGACCCGGGGGCAGGGGATCCTCGTTGAGACCTTCGGTGGCCTATAGAGACGCCCGCTATGCCCAAATTCTACTTCTCGGCGACCGAGGACGGCGACGACATCGAGCCGGACGAGGAAGCCCTAGAGTACGCGAGCTTGAAGCACGCCTGCCAGGCTGCCGAGGTGGCCCTGCGCGAGATGGCCTGGTATGCGACTGTTCCCAGGATCTGGATGTCCGTCATCGACGCGCGGCGGCGGCTTGTCTACCGCGTCCAGCATGATGTCGCGCAAGGAAGGATAAAGTCGCGCTGAAGGTCTAGTTCAGGGCTAGCCTAGGCCGGGCCGGAGGCTCGACTAGCCCCCTACTCGGCGTCATCCCGATCATCCGGAGCCGATCGACCGACAGGTGGCTCAGATCGAAGCGAGCGAACCGCCGTAAACGGTTCACGTCAGTGATCCGGACTTGGCCGCCATGGAATTCGAGTAGCCCCATCGGCTTCAATACGCTCAAGGTACGGTTCGTGTGGACGGGCGACAGGCCCAGCGCGTCGCCGACGACGATTTGCGTGACGGGGAACGTGAAGTCCCCGTCGACGGTACTCCGACTTGGTCGTGCCTAGCGTGCAGTATGCAGAACAGTCGCGCCATGCGCCCCTGTGCGTTTTGCCGCCCCATGCCGAACGCCATCTCGCGAACCATCGCCTCGTCGAGCAGGCTCAGAATCCACATTGCCCTCATGATCGTCGGGTGGTCGTCGACGAGGCGCATCAGCGTCCGGCACGGGATGATGGCCGCCTCGCAGCGGGATGCCGCGACGACGCTATGGCCGGATGATCGGATGTAGAGGGTGGAGACGTCGCAGGCGTCCCCTGGAAGCAAGAATGCCGAGATGTGCCTTCCGCCCTCCGGCGTCATCCGGCAGCGGTAAGCGAGCCCGGACACGATGATCCGGACGTTCTCCGAGGCGTCGGAGCCGTCGCAGACCGTCGACCCAGGCGGGAACGATGGCAGCAGCCGCAACTGCTTGTCGATTAAGGCCGCATCGAGGACCCCGAGGCCGCACTGGTTCTGCAGGCGGATCGTGAAGGGGCTACCCATGTGGCACCTCGTTGAAATGAAAAGGCCCGCCGAGGGAGCTCGGCGGGCCCGGTCCTGCCGTATCAGGCGGCCTTCGCCGGTTTCTGCACCGCCGCCTTGTTCGTGGTGCCGCTGATCTTGGTCAGCAGGTCGTCCGTCTGCGTCTCCTCGGCCAGCGTCGCCTCCAGCAGCTTCACGGCGTCCTTGTGACCGAGCTGCTGGGCCCAGGCCTTCAGGGTGCCGTAGCGGGTGATCTCGTAGTGCTCGACCGCCTGTGCGGAGGCGACAAGGCCCGCATCCAGCGCCGGGCTGTCGGCATATTCCTCCATGACCGACTTGCCCTCGTCGAGGATGCCGAGGATGGCCTCGCAGGTCTTTCCGCGAGGCGCCTTTCCGATCATCTCGAAGACCTCGCCCAGGCGCTCGATCTGCTCGGAGGTCTGCTCTTTGTGGGTCTCGAAGGCCTTTTTCAGTTCGGGCGACTGGGCCATCCTGGCCATCTTCGGTAGGGCCTTCAGGACCTGCTTCTCGGCGTAATAAACGTCCTTGAGCATGTCGTGGAAAAGGTCGTCGAGAGCTTTGGGCGTATTGGCCATGTGCGGGACTCCGTTTCAAGTGGAATGAATTGCCACTGCAACGTCCTGCTGGCGGAGTCGTTCCGCTCCCCTCTTTCTTCATCCGACTCACCGGACCTTCTTCGCACCAGCATCTGAGATTGAACAACGGGGTCGCGCCCGTCCTGGCTGGAACCTGTCTTCGTGCTCAGCGCCTACCAAGATGGCACCGGCCTCGCGGCCTGCCTGGTCGATATCTCGATCGTCAGTTGACGGACGCCCTGGCGACACGCGGCAAAGGCGACATCCGGGACTCAACGGCATTTCCGACGCTGCGGCTGAAAGCCAGCGCGCGGCAGGCGTTCAAGTTCGCGCGATAGGTCAATTCACGCGCCAAATGTGTCGAGGCCATCGCTCTGGCGGTCGCCAACGGCGTCATCATCTCGTCGGCGAGACACGTACACGTCTCCATGCGCCGCGCCGGCGGCTTCAGGGCCTCGCGTCCCAAGCACGGGTGCACGACGTCGTTGAACGTCGGTACTGTGCGCACCACGTAGCCGAGGGTTGCGTTCTCGCTCATGACAAAGGCTCCTGGGTTGCGCACCTTTTGCAGAACGCGATGTGCAGTGGTGTGGGGACGCTCCAGCCGGCGGCCGGGTGTGCGACGATGAGGCCATGCCGGCAGAGCTCGGTGATGGCGGCGACGAGATGCCGCTTGCGCTACCCCAGGACTATGGCCTCGAAAGTCGCGGGGGCCGCGACCAAGAGGCCCTCGCAGGGGTGTCGGGGAGGTTCGGACATCAGGGACTCCATCGCGATTTCGGACGGAGCAATTGTCCCGGAGGCGACAGCGCAATACCACATGCTTGATGCTTCATTAACCGGCTGCCGTTAAGTCAGCCGCGGTTGCCGCCTTACTTTGAGTCCCCCATGCCTCGCACTCCGCTCGACCCGGAAATTGAAGCTGGGCTTCGCTTGATGCCGGCACGCGAGGCGATCGAGACGGCGCTGAAGCTCACGGCATCGCTAGCCGCCGGGATAGCGTTCCTGGGGGTCGCGCATGAAGACGCCCATCCGATTAACCGCTCATTCGACGACATGCGGGAATGGCTGCGCCAAAAAGGCGATGTCGACGTGGTCTCTATCGACGAGCTTATCCAGCTGGTCGAGCGCGTTTGTTTCCAAATCTGGGCTCTGTCGGCATTCCAACCCGATCCGGTCAAGAGTCAGCTGCGCAAACTCGTCGAGCCCGTCTGCGGACCGCCGACGACCCTCGTCAAGTGACGCCGCGGTGCGGCAGGATTGCTTCCATCGCCGCCACGACGACGTCCGCTGTCGCGGGCTTCGCCAGCCATGTGCCGTGCGAGAAGACGGGGTCGACCGCCGAGCGGTCGCTACGGCCCGAGAAAACGATGAAAGGAACCGACCGCTCGCGCAGCGCCATCGCCAGTCGCAGACAGACGCCATCGAGCAGGTCCACGTCGAGCACCGCGATATTCGGCATTTGCCGCGCCAGTTCGGCCTCTGCCTCGGCGCATGACGTTGCCATGGCGATGCTCTCGTAACCCGAGTCGCGGAGCGATTGCTCCAGGTCCATCGCGATGATCGCCTGCGCTTCGGCGATCAGCACGTGACGCGCGCTCTTGTAGTTCATAGGTCCCCCCGAACCGATCAACGGCGGGACCTTAGTGCGGCGGGTTGCCGCAGCGCAATATGCGAATTTGCAGGGCTGGCTAGACGACGGCGCGGTGATAGAGCTCGGGTCGCTCTGGTCAATAATTCACGAAACCGCAAGCATATGTGCTGACGTTGGGCAAGGACTGCCTGTTGAGCCGCGGGCAGAAGCCGATCCGCGTCGGGCCGCCATGGAAGGGCGTGACGGCGTCGCGGAGGCGATGGGGCGACCGAAATGGTGACGGGGCACGGGATCAAGCCCGGGTCTTCAGGCGCTCGCTGAGTCGCACCAGGCGCTCGTGAGCCGCCTCCATCGCAGTGATGACGCCCGGCCCGTCGGCTTCCTCGGCCTAGCGGGCCTTCAGCAGGAATGCCGTCAGCGTGCCGAGCATACGGCTGGCGGCGACCGGGTCCTCCGGCGGGACCTGGGTGACATTGCGAGGACCGGACGCTCGGTCGACTGGGGCCTCGTCGCCGAGGTGACGGTCATACGCATCTGGTGCGAGCGTATGGCATCGCTGCTCAGCGCTATGTTTCCCTTGTCTCCGCAATCGTTCGACCCGTGTTCGAGCGATCACCCGCGGCGGCTCGGCTCGGCTGCGCGGGAGCGACTGCCTATCCAGTTTGTTTAACGATTTCGAAATCTGAACTGACGTATCGGAAGTCGTTGCTTGTTTTTGAGGCAGTTTATGACCCTAAGCCTTACTATTTCCCGTCGTTTTACGCTGCTCGCCTTTCTCAGCGGGATCATAGCAGTTGGTGCTGTAGCTTTCAGTTTGACGCGCGCTCGTGACGCGATGATCGCGCAGAAGCGTTCGGAAATCCGTTTTCTGGTCGAAGCGGCTGTAACCGTGATCGAAGGCCAGCGGTCGACACGGGCGGCGAGCGAAGCGCCAGAGCAGGTCAAGTCGCGATTGGCAGAGATGCTCCGCTCCTCTCGCTTTGACGGCGGCAACTACATCTACATCTTCGACACAAAGGGCCAGATGGTGATGCATCCCATGCTGCCGAAGTTGGAGGGGCAGTCGGCGCTGGGCGTCAAGGACACAACCGGTCGTCCTATCATTCAGGAGATGGTCGATCTGGCTAAATCCCAACGGGCAGGGTTTATCGCGTACTCGTGGAAGAAACCCGGGGATGACATCCCTTCCGAGAAAATTTCGTATGTTCAGGCGGTGCCGGAATGGGGCTGGGTGGTCGCGGCCGGCTTACATACCTCAGACATCCAATCGGCGTTCGGGGAGCTTTTGAACGCGGTTCTGATTGTGCTTCTGCCGCTCTTGCTTGGATACATGGCGGTCGCCGCTTGGCTGAACCTCAGCGTATCGCGGCCATTGCGGGCTCTGATCCAGACGATGTCGCAATTGGCGGCGGGCCACCTGGATGCCCAGGTCAAGGGTGGCTCTCGGCGGGACGAAGTGGGCGAAATTGCACGCGCGGTCGACCTCTTTCGGAGCGGCTTGCAAAAGCGTGCCGAGGCTGACCAGGAAAGTATGCGTCATGAAGCCATGAGCTCCGATGAAAAGAACCGGGCTACTCAGCGCGTGGTTGACGATGTCGCGGCCATCGTGGCCAGCGCAGAACGGGGCGACTTCTCGGCCAGGGCTTCAGTTCGCGTTTCGGAGCAGGGGCTGAACAGGCTCGTCGAGGGTATCAACGCAATCAATCAATCCGTCGAGGAAGCCACCGGTGAGTTTGCCGCTGCAATGGGTGCCATCTCCCAGGGCGATCTGACACACCGTATCAATGGCGTCTATTCGGGCCGGTTTGCGGAGCTCCAACGGGCGATCAACATGACCACTGAGCGGCTCCAGGAAATCGTCGGGGCGATCAGTTCGACATCCCACGCGATCCTGCTTGCCGCGCGAGAAATCAATATGGGCGCGGACGACCTGTCGAAGCGCACCGAGGATCAGGCCTCGTCGCTCGAAGAGACGGCGGCGACGACCGAGCAGCTCGCGGCCTCGGTCAAGGCCACCGCCCAAGCCTCGCGCCAGGCGGCGAGTGTTGCCACGGAGGCCATGCAGGCGGCGCAGACGGGCGGCGCCATCGCCGGCAAGGCGGTCGATGCGATGGCCCGCATCGAGAGCGCCTCGACCAAGATCTCCGACATCATCCGAGTGATCGACGACATCGCCTTCCAGACCAACCTTCTGGCGCTGAACGCAGCGGTGGAAGCCGCGCGTGCCGGCGATGCCGGCAAGGGCTTCGCGGTCGTGGCCTCTGAAGTCCGCACGCTCGCCCAGCGTTCGAGCGAAGCCGCCAAGGACATCTCGGCGCTGATCTCCTCCTCCAACACCGAGGTTGGCGAGGGCGTGAAGCTGGTGCGTCAGGCCGGCGAACAGCTAAGCCAGATCCTCGCAGCCTCCGAGAAGGTTGCCGCCACCATCGCGGAGATTTCCGCCGCGTCGGGCGAACAGGCCAGCGGCATCGACGAGATGAGCCAGGCGGTCGCCCATCTCGACGAGATGACCCAGCAGAACGCGGCGCTCTCCGAGCAGAGCGCGGCCTCGGCCGGCTCCCTCGCCAGCAAGATCGGACAGCTCAACGATCTCGTCACCGCCTTCAAGACCGGGCCCGACGACGGCCGGGCCGCGGCGGCGCCTGCCCCCGCCAGCGAGCCCGTCCGTCTGCGCCAGCTCGCGGAAGCCGTCTTCATCCAGACCAGGGCGTCGGCTCCCCGCGCTGCCGTACCGGTCGCCGCTCCCGCCAAGATCATGACCGAAGCGTTCGACTTCGACCGTGCGGTTCGCGCGCATTCGGACTGGAAGATGAAGCTGGGCGCCTATATCCGGCGGCCTGACCAGTCCTTGCGCGCCATCGAGGTCGCGCGCGACGACGTATGCGAGCTCGGGTGCTGGATCCATGGGCCCGGGCGCAACCTGGCAGGGGCGAAAGAGTATGCCGAGCTGAAGAGCGCCCACGCCGCATTTCACCGGACGGCTGCTGATATCGTCCGTCGCGCCGATGCCGGAGAGACGGTGACAGAAGACATCGCCCTTTCCGCGACGAGCCCCTACAGCGACGCTTCAGGCCAAGTCATGAAGGCGATCGTCGCGATGAAGCGCAGGGCTTCGGACCCACAAGCTGTGGGCCTCGGTGCAGCCCCTGTGCATCTCAAGGTGGCCAACAGTAGCTCTCGCGCTTCGGGCTGGGATGAGTTCTGAATAGGCCTACGACGAAGCGCAATTGAAGGCCCTGCCTTCACCGGCAAGGCCTTTCCTGTGCCGCCGATGCCGAGCCTTGGCTTAGAACCAGCCGCGACAGGGCTCCCTCCAACGGGACCTTCAGCCCAATGGGCTGGAGCCGAAGGGCGGTGCGCTATGTCCAAACCTCGAACATTCATCGCCCTGCTCCGATCGCCAGCACAGAGCGTCGTCCTTCCTCTGACAGCGCAGGTCCCGCCGGCGTCGCATGGCATACTCCGTGAGGGCGCCACTCGGGTGGAAGCTGTATCGCCAATGGACGCCGTCGCTGAACTCCTTGCCGAAGATCAGCTTCTGGATGGCACCGCCGCGGATTCGCTTGAACCCGTCAATCCCCGGAGTCATCTCGGCGCTGACGAGTGATGCCATACCGATGGCGCAGAGCGCCAGGAAGGCCGCGGCCAGTTTCCGTTGGCGCATGTCACGCTCCAGCGACGTTGACGATCAGGACGCCGGCAAGCGCAGAGGCCGCAAGCGTCGGGATCATGCCGACCTTGAAGCGCAGCATCGCGATCATGGCGGCGGCCGAAAGTACGGCGGCGCGCCAATCCAGCGACGACAGGAGCGGGAGATCTGGTGCAAGGCCAAGAAACTCGACCGAGCGGACCTGCCGGAAGACGACGTGGAGCGCGAACCAGAGCGCCAGGTTCATCACGACGCCAACGACCGCCGCGGTGATCGCCGTCAGCGCGGCCGAGAGGGCCCTGTTGCCGCGCAGCGCCTCGACGTAAGGCGCTCCAAGGAATATCCAGAAGAGGCACGGTGCGAATGTGACCCAGAGCGTCAGTAGCGCGCCGAGGCCCCCGGCCAGCAGCGGCTCGAGGCTGCCCGGCGTGCGGTATGCGGCGAGGAAGCCGACGAACTGGAGGACGAGGATCAGCGGCTCCGGCGTCGTCTCGGCCAGGCCCAGACCGTCGATCATTTCGCCGGGTGCCAGCCAGCCGAAGGTCTCGACGGCTGCCTGGGCGACATAGGCCAGCACCGCATAGGCGCCGCCAAAGGTGACGACCGCCATCGTGCTGAAGAAGCCGCCGATCTGCGTCCAGACGCTCGCGCCGCCCGTGATGAGCCAGAGCGCCAGCACGGGCCCGAGCCAGATCGGCAGCCAGATCGCGCAGGTCTTGATGGCCTTGGCGCCCGACGGGGTGGTGTGGCCGAGCTCTCCCCGCTCGAACATCAGGTCGACGACACCCTTGAACTCGGGTGCGGCGGCCTTGCCCCCATGACCGCCACCGGCGAAGGTGGTCGGTGCGTAGCGCTGGCCCAGCCAGCCGACGACGGCGGCCGCAAGGATGATGATCGGGAACGGGATCTTGAACAAGTAGATGCCGATGAAGGCCGCGATCGCAATACCGATCATGGCGCGGTTCTTCAGGGCTCGCCGGCTGATCCGCAGGCCCGCTTCGACGACTACGGCCAGCACGGCCGCCTTGACGCCGAAGAAGACGGCGTCGACCAGCGGTACATGGCGATAGAGGACGTAAAGCAGGCTAAGGCCTAGCATCACCAGCGCGCCGGGGACGATGAAGAGCAGACCGGCCACGAGGCCGCCGATCGTGCGATGCATCAGCCAGCCGATATAGATCGCAAGCTGCTGGGCTTCGGGGCCCGGAAGCAGCATGCAGTAGTTCAGGGCGTGCAGGAACCGCTGCTCGCCGATCCAGCGGCGGTCCTCGACCAACTCCTTGTGCATCAGGGCGATCTGGCCGGCGGGGCCGCCGAAGGAAAGGCAGCCGATCCTGGCCCAGACCCTGACGGCCTGGGCGAAGCTTGGTGTGGAAGGGCCGGTGATGGCGGTGTCGGTCGGGGTTGCGAGGGTCATGGCTGCCTTCGCTCAAGCCTTCGGCCCGGACGGCCAGTTGTGGGTCTCCTCCGTTGCGTCCCGGCACCAGCGGTAGAAGGCATCGTAGAGCAGCATGCCGGCATCGAGCTGTTCGAGGTCGTCCCGGTACATGCGCGAGAGGCCGAGCGACGCCGCCAGAAACCCGGGGGCCTCGGGCGCGAGATCCGGACGGGCTGTGTCGGCTGCGCGCACGATCGCCGCCAGCCGATCGAGCGCGGGTGAGGACAGCCCGAACTCCTCGATCATGACGTCGAAGGTGCAGCGCTCGCCCCGGTGGCTCCAGAAGATTCCGTCGATGTCGAAGGGCGTGGCGCCGAACCTGTCGGCGACATCGGGCACCTCTGCGGCCGTGACAAACAGGAACACGGCCCTAGGGTCGATGAAGCGGCGGATCAGCCAGGGGCAGGCAATACGGTCGACCTTCGGTCGCGACCGCGTGACCCACAGCGTGCGCCTCTGGACGTCGCGTGGAGGCAGCTTGACTGTCGATGCCAGTAGCCCGCCGGCGTCGCGCCATGCCTCGAAGCCGCCTTCGAGATTCTCCGCCTCAACGCCCTCATGCCGGAGCCAGGCGGCAACGCCCTCGCTCAGCTTCTGGCCGCGTTGGCAGACCACGACGACGCTTTGACCTGCGTAGTCACGAGCCCAGTCCGCGACGTTCTTGTGTGAACGATGATCGGCAGCGGGCAGGATGCGCGTATCGAGCGCGACATCATCGGGGATGCGGACGTCGACGACGGTCGGCGCGCCCGGCAAGCCGACGAGCCGGGTCAATTGGGCAGTGGTGACCTGGATGTTGGAAGACATGAGCGTCCATCCCTGAAACGAGGAAAGTGGACGCGAACATTGGGCTGACGCCTCACGGGGTCGTCGCGAAGAACCCCTTGGGTTGATCATGAACCACAAGGGGTGCTCGCTTGCAACTGGATCGTGGCGCGCCTGCCTACCTCGCGATCAACGGCCAGAGGCTGAGCGCCGTCACGGCCAGCGCGGCTGCGACCTCCAGCCAGAAGGCGCCTGGACCTGCGAGAGCATTTCGTCTCCTCCGGTCTTGACCTGGAAGGGCGGCAGCCTGCTTCGCTTGCCGCGCGCGAAACCAGAATCCTCAGGCAGCTCTCACAAGCCTTGGCTGCGCCGCTGCGCGATCGCGCGTCCGGAAGCCGTCCACCATCTGGTTCAGCCGGTCGATCTGCTCGGACAGGGACATCGCCGATGCGGCGCTCTCCTCCGACAGGGCCGCGTTCTGCTGGGTCATCTCGTCCATCTGCGCCACGACCTGCGCCATGGCGTCGATGCCGTTCGACTGCTCGCCGGAGGCTGAGGCGATCTGCGTGATCTGCCCCGAGAGGTCGCTCGCCGAGGCGACGATGTTGCTCAGCACCTCGCCGGTGGAGCGCACCAGCGCCACCCCTTGCGTGACCTCCGCGCCCGAGCTGGCGATCAGCAGCTTGATGTCGCGCGCCGCCTCGCCCGAGCGCTGCGCCAGCGTGCGGACCTCCGAGGCCACGACGGCGAAGCCCTTGCCGGCATCGCCGGCCCGCGCCGCCTCGACGGCAGCGTTCAGCGCCAGCAGATTGGTCTGGAAGGCGATGCCGTCGATGACCGAGGTGATCTCCGCGATCTTGCCGCTCGACTGCTCGATGCGCGCCATGGCGTCGACCGCCTCGGCGACAACCGCGCCGCCCCGCTCGGCAACCGATGTCGTCTGCTGCGCCAGCGCCACGCTGCGACGCGAGGCCGTCGCGCTGTGCTTGACCGACGCCGCGAGCTGCTCGGTCGTCGCGGCCGTCTCCTCCAGCGAAGCGGCCTGCTGTTCGGTGCGCTGCGAGAGGTCGTTGGCGCCGGTGGTGATCTCGCGGGCCGACAGGCCGATCTGGGCTGCCGTCGCCTGGATCGTGGCGACGGTCGCGCCCAGCTTGTGGACGGTGCCGTTGATCGCGCGACGCAGTTCGCCCAGCCGGCCCTCGTAAGCCGTCTCGACCTCCTGCGTGAGATCGCCCTCGGCGACCGCGTCCAGCACGGTCGCGAACTCGTCCGTCGCCCGGTCGATCACCTGGTTGATCAGGTTGACGCTCTCGACGAGCGTCTGCAGATCGGGCCCGACCGCGCCGGCCGCGACGCGGCCGCTGAAATCGCCCCTCGCGGCGCGCTCGACGACGGCGCCGACCTGGGCGACGACCTGGGCCATCGCCTCGGCCCGTGCTCCGCGTTCGGCCGCGGTCAGCCGTTCATCGGCCTCGAGGGCGCGAACGCGATCGGCGTTCTCCCTGAACACGCCGATCGCCACCGCCATCGCCCCGATCTCGTCCTTGCGGTCCTGATGCGGCACGGCGACATCGAGACGACCCGCGGTCAGGGCTTTCATCACGCCGGTCAGCTGCTCGATCGAGCGGACGCTGCGGCGCGAGATCAGCGCCACCAGCGGCACCAGAACCAGCAGCAGGAGCAGCGCCTTGCCGGCGAGGCTGAGCTCGAAGGCGACCAGAGCCGCATATCGCGGCCCGCGATCGGACAGGGTCACGACGGTGAGCGGGTCGGCGCCCGTGATGGGAAGCGACAGGCCCGACACCTCGAATGCACGCCCGCTCAGGTTCATCGTGGCGGTGGCGTCCGCCGCCAGGGCCCCGTCGGGGATGGCGAAGGACGTCAGGTCGGGCAGCGTCGCGGCATTGACCTTGCCCTTGTAGATCAGCACGGCCTCGGCGCCGGTCAGCCGCTTGATCTCGGCCGCGGTATCGGCCCTGAAGCGCGAGCCGAGTTTCAGCGTGCCGAGGCGCTGCCCGCCGAGATTGATCGGCTGGACCGATTCGGTCGCCACCTCGCCCGACGAGGCCGAGACCGCAAGGCCGCTGGCCGACTGGCCTCCGATCGCGCGGCTGACCAACGGGTCCTTGCTCTTGTCGTCGCCGGCGCTGTTGGGGTTGTGGCCCCGCATGATCACGACGCCCTTCGCATCGGTGACTTCCAGCGTGCCGATGACGGGGTCGAGCTGCTTGATCTGGCCGAAGAGACGCACGAAGGTCTCGCGCAGCCTGGCCTTGTCGCCGCTCTGCACGGCCGCCACGACCTCGGGATGTGTCGCGTAGATCGAGGCGTAGGTTTCGACCCGATGGCCGATCTTGGCCAGCACGTCCTGGGCACGACCGCGCGCCGCCAGGGCGTCCTTCGACATGTCGAGATCGGCATCGGCCCTGAGTGCGAAATGCGACAGCACGAGAAGCACGGCGCAGCACGCCACGCACAACGCGACGACCAGGCCTGCCGCCTTGGCGCCCAAAGACTGGAATTTCGGCACTTTTTTCTCCCCAGATCGTTGCGCGATCAATTACGATAAGAGGGTTAAAAATGCTTACGCAGCGTAATGGTATGCCTATTTTCTGGGCACACGTAGGGCGCGTATGAGCTGCGCTTGCGCGCGGATGCGATCGCGCCTTTTTGGTGCCGGCGAAACGAGGCCTCTGAACATCGCGACGACCATCTTTACGCGCACAGTCGCTCAGCACGGGCCACTGCCGGACAAGGTTGTCGGTGATGACGATACGGGCGCGACCCCCGCGGTAACGCGTACGATAAAGATGCAGCTCTCCTGTTTGACCTCGGTCAAAGACTTGCAAAACGAACTTGAAGATTGTGGCCTTAGGCCCAGCTGCCTCTGCGGTCGTTCAACGATCTTGACCTTTGTCTAAGTGCAAGGGTGGTTCAGGTGCGGCTGGATCATACGGCCCTGGGTCGGACCTCCAGTCACCGTCCGTCAATGAACCCAACCCCCTTGAAAGGGAGACCCCATGGACGCGGTCGTCGACCAGTTCTCCCGCAACACGCTCATGTCCATCGCTGAGGCCTGCGCCGCCGCGATTGCTTGCGCCAGGACGGTTTCGCGGGGCGAATCCGTTAGGCTGGTCGAGTCCGCTGGACGGATTCTTGCCGAGACCTTCGTGGCGTGCATGGCTTCACCTCCCTTCACTCAATCGGCGATGGACGGCTATGCCTTGGTCGCGGCTTCAGGCATGTCTGAAGGCACGCGACTCAAGATCGTGGATCGTGTGCCCGCCGGGCGCAGCGGCCGGCGTTTATCGGCTGGCGAAGCCGCCCGCATTTTCACGGGCGCTCCGATGCCGGAGGGCGCGGACGCCGTCGTGATGCAGGAGCATGTCGAACGAGACGATACATCGATCGTACTGACGCGCCGAATGACTGCCGGCGACAACGTCCGTCATCAGGGCGAGGATATCGAGCCGCTCGAACCGCTCCTGAAGCCGGGCATCAGGCTTGATCCTCGCCATGTCGCCATGCTCGCCGCTCAGGGAGAAGAAACCGTCGCCGTCAGGTCCAGGCTGCGCATAGCCGTTTTTTCCACAGGTGATGAGTTGCAGGATGTGGGCGCCATGCTGAGGGGCGCGGCGGTCTATGACTCGAACCGCCCCATGCTGCTGTCGCTGATCGGCCAAGCGGGGCACGACGCGATCGACGGCGGCCGGGCAGCGGATTCGCGTTCGGAGATCGCAGAACGGCTGCAGATGCTCTCGGAGCGTTCTGATCTCGTGATCAGCACGGGAGGGGCGTCGGTCGGCGAAGAGGACCATAGCCTTGCGGCCCTAAGACATGCCGGAGGAAGCGGCCGGGTGCTGAAGATTGCCCTCAAGCCAGCCAAACCGGCGATCGTGGGCAGAATCGGACCGGCTGCGTATCTCGGGCTCCCCGGCAATCCGGTTGCAAGCCTCGTGTCCTGGCTCATCCTGGGACAAGCCATGGTGGGGGCTCTGCAGGGACGGCTTCATCGTCCGCACATTGGCTATCCGTTGCCCATCGCGGCGGGGTTTGCGCGGCGCCCCGGTCGTACGGAGTTTGTGCCTGCGCGGCTCGTGTCCAACAAGGGACAGGAGGTCAGGGCGGAGATCATCGGCAAGGGCGGTGCAGCACAGCTTCGCCCACTCGCCCTCGCAGACGGGCTCGCCGAGATCGCCGCCGAATGCGAGGACCTTCGTCCTGGCGATCTGATCCGGTTTCACCCGTTCTCTGGTGCTTTTCAAGGCTGAGGATCCCCAAGCCATGTGGTTTGACCCAATCGCGCCGCTGGCGCGGCCTGTGCTGACCGACCCATTCGGCCGCGACATCTCCTATCTGCGCATCTCGGTGACCGATCGCTGCGATTTCCGCTGCGTCTACTGCATGTCCGAGGACATGACCTTCCTGCCCAAGCGCGACCTGCTGACGCTGGAGGAGATCGACCGCCTCGCCACCGCCTTCATCGCGCGCGGCACGCGCAAGTTGCGCCTTACCGGCGGCGAGCCGCTGGTGCGGCGCGACGTGATGAGCTTGTTCCGCTCGCTCTCGCGCCACCTGACCTCGGGCGCGCTCGAAGAGCTGACGCTGACCACGAACGGCTCGCTGCTCGACCGCTACGCGCAGGAGCTGGCCGATTACGGCGTGCGGCGGATCAACGTTTCGCTCGACACGCTCGACCCCGACAAATTTCGCCAGATCACGCGCTGGGGCGATCTCGACAAGGTGCTCGGCGGCATCGAGGCGGCGCGCAAGGCCGGGATGCGGGTCAAGATCAACGCTGTCGCGCTGAAGGGCGTCAACGAGGACGAGATCGAGAGCCTGATGATTTGGGCGCATGGTCTCGGCATGGACCTGACCCTGATCGAGGTGATGCCGCTGGGCGAAATAGAGCCCGGGCGCATCGACCAGTTCCTGCCGCTCTCGGTGGTGCGGGCGCGGCTCCTAGACAAATACAACCTCGTTGAGGATCCCTACCGGACCGGCGGGCCGGCCCGCTATGTCCGCGTCCAGGAGACGGGCGGGCTGATCGGCTTCATCACGCCGATGACGCATAATTTCTGCGAGAGCTGCAACCGCGTGCGACTGACCTGCACGGGCACGCTTTATATGTGCCTCGGCCAGGAGGACGCCGCCGATCTGCGCGCGCCGCTGCGCGCCTCCGCCGACGACGCGCTGCTGCACAGGGCGATGGAAGAGGCGATCGCCCGCAAGCCCAAGGGCCACGACTTCGTCATCGACCGCCGCCGCGAAAAGCCTGCCGTCGGGCGCCATATGAGCGTCACCGGTGGCTGAAGACCGACCAGGCCGGTCAGGGCCGATCGTCAGCTGACCGTGCCGTCGATGGTGGGGGATGGATGGGCGAGACCGTTCAAGGCAACCATGTCGCTGATCTCGACGACCCGTCCCGAGACCTTCACGCCGTAGGGGACCAGGGCCGCGATTGAGCGGGACAGAACCTCGGGCGCCATTCCTAGGCGCGAGGCCAGGACCTTCTTGTCGAATGGCAACTCGAAGCGTCCCGTCCCACCGCTCTCGCCATGATGCGTCAGAACCCAGTTCGCGAGGCGCTCCAGGCTCGATCTCAGTTTCTGGTTCTTCAGCTCTCTGACGACGCCGCGATAGGCACCAGCCAGTTCAAGTGCGAGCGCGCGGGAGAATGCGGCGTCTTCGCCGAACGAGCGTCGCACCGCCTCAGCCGGGATCAGCAAGACGCGCGATGGAAGCAGCGCACGGGCCGATTTCAGATAGACGCGATCAAGTATGACGGCGGCCACGATGAAGCTGTGGCCGGGTCCGATCACCGAGATCGTCGTCTCGCGATCGCGGTAGGCCGAGTACATCTCGATTTGGCCATCGATGATGACGTGCAGGAAATCGGCTGGATCGCCTTCCCGAGCCAGTTCCACATGGGCGGGAAACCGCTGCAGAAACGAAGCGCGGAGCATTGATTCGACATGCGTCGAGGCGACGCCGACGAACAGCGGAAGCGTTCGCATTTCCTCGATTTCGTCGTGACGCATGATCCCCCCTCGCACGCACTCTATAGCCGTCAACGCAATTATTTTCTTGATTTTTGTCAAGCGCAATCATGCGAAGTTCCGTCGCAATTCTTGAGGATCGGCGGGCTCTGGAATGATAAATATATGTGACAATCTTGAAAGACTATAGACCGTCTCCATGCTTGATTTGCATCAAAGAGAATAGACTCTGTGAGAACGACACCTGCCCCGTCTTGATTGAGCGCGGGGGTAGACATGAGCGGTGTAGCGGTCTCACCATCGGAGCAGGGCCGGGCGCTCTGGCTTTCGACCATTGCTTTCACAGTCTGCTTCGCTGTCTGGACGATCTTCGCGATCATCGGCATCCAGATCAAAAAGGACCTCGGGCTTTCCGAGACCCAGTTCGGCCTGTTGGTCGGCACTCCGATCCTGACCGGCTCGCTCATTCGCCTGCTTCTGGGCATCTGGTCCGACCAGTATGGCGGCCGGGTCGTCTACACAATCACCATGCTGTCCGCGGCCGTGATGACCGGACTGCTCACCTTCGCCTATGACTACACGACGTTCCTGATCGCAGCTCTTGGCGTCGGCATCGCCGGCGGATCCTTCTCGGTCGGCGTCGCCTATGTGGTAAAGTGGTATCCCAAGGAGAAGCAGGGCACGGCGCTCGGCATCTTCGGCGCCGGCAATGTCGGTGCGGCTGTCACCAAATTCGCAGCCCCCGTCATCATGATCGCCTATGGCTGGAAGACGGTGGCTCTGGTTTGGGCCATCGCGCTCGCGATCACCGCCGTGATCTTCTTCCTGTTCACCAAGGACGATCCCGACCTCGCCCGGCGCCGCGCCTCCGGTCAGAAGCCCGAGCCGCTCTCGGCGATGATGGAACCCCTGAAGAACATCCAGGTCTGGCGCTTCTCGCTCTACTACTTCTTCGTCTTCGGCGGCTTCGTCGCATTGGCGCTGTGGCTGCCGCGCTACCTGATCGGCGTCTACGGCCTCGACATCGCCACCGCCGGCATGGTCGGCGCGATGTACTCGATCCCGGCCTCGATTTTCCGCGCCTATGGCGGGCATCTCTCGGACAAATACGGCGCCCGCACGGTGATGTACTGGACCTTCCTGGTCGCGGTCGTCTGCACCTTCATCCTCGCCTACCCACCGACGCAGTACGTGGTCGAGGGCATCCGCGGCCCTATCGCGTTCTCCACGCGAATGGGCCTGCTGGGCTTCATGGCTGTCGCCTTCGTGCTGGGCTTCTTCATGAGCCTGGGCAAGGCCGCGGTCTACAAGCACATCCCGGTCTACTATCCCGACCGGGTCGGTGCGGTCGGCGGCGTTGTCGGCCTCGTTGGTGGCCTCGGCGGCTTCGTCCTGCCGATCGCCTTCGGTGCGCTGAACGATCTCACGGGCGTCTGGCAGAGCTGCTTCTGGCTGATGTTCGTGATCGCCGCAGTCTCGCTGATCTGGATGCATCTGGCCGTCCGCCAGATGGAAAAGGCCGCGGCGGTGGCTGGCGTACCGGTTCAGAACCTGCCGGAACTGCCTGAGATGCAGCCCATCCACGGCGTGGCCCAGGCGGGTGCACTCGCCGCCACGGGCGCGATCCAGGACTGGCGTCCCGAGAACAAGGCGTTCTGGGACCAGACGGGCAAGGCCATCGCCCGGCGGAACCTCTGGATCTCGGTGCCGTGCCTGCTCTTGTCCTTCGCGGTCTGGATGGTCTGGTCGGTCGTCGTCGCCAAGCTGCCGAGCGTCGGCTTCGCCTTCACCAACGAACAGCTCTTCTGGCTTGCCTCGCTGCCGGGGCTGTCGGGGGCCACGCTGCGCATCTTCTACAGCTTCATGCCCGCGATCTTCGGAGGCCGCCTCTGGACGACGCTGGCGACCTGGTCGCTTTTGATCCCCGCGCTCGGCATGGGCTTCGCCGTTCAGAACCCGGAGACGCCCTACTGGATCTTCCTCGGCCTGGCGCTGCTCTGCGGCTTTGGCGGAGGCAACTTCGCCTCGTCGATGGCCAACATCTCCTTCTTCTTCCCCAAGGCGGAGAAGGGCAACGCGCTGGCCATTAATGCGGGCCTGGGCAACCTCGGCGTCAGTGTCGTCCAGTTCGTGGTGCCGCTGGCGATCACCGCCGGCGTCTTTGGGGCGCTCGGAGGGGCACCGCAGACGGCGACCGTGGCGGGAGTCACCTCGACGCTCTGGCTGCAGAACGCCGGCTTCGTCTTCGTGCCCTTCATCGTCGCCTCGGCTTTCGCGGCCTGGTTCGGCATGAACGACATTGCGACGATGAAGGCTTCCTTCGCCGATCAGGCGGTGATCTTCAGGCGCACCCATAACTGGATCATGTGCTGGCTCTACACCGGCACCTTCGGCTCCTTCATCGGCTTTTCGGCGGCTTTTCCCTTGCTGTCGAAGATCCTCTTTCCCGAGATCAACGCCCTGCAATACGCCTTCCTCGGTCCGCTCGTCGGAGCGCTGGCCCGGGCTGCTGCAGGCAAGCCGTGCGATCGCATCGGCGGCGGGCGGATCACCTTTTGGGTGTTCATCGCGATGAGCCTCGGGGTCGGCGGCGTGCTGTACGCCATCGGCATGAAGGGCGACGCGAGCGCCTTCCCTGTGTTCTTCGCGAGCTTCCTGTTCCTCTTCGCGGCGACCGGGGTCGGCAACGCCTCCACCTTCCAGATGATCCCGGCGATCATGCGGCTCGAGGTGGCGCGCCTCGAGCCCCAGATGAGCCAGCCCGAACGCGTTAAGCAGTCGGACAAGGAAGCCGCTGCCATCATCGGCTTCACCTCGGCGATCGCCGCCTACGGCGCCTTCTTCATCCCGAAGAGCTTCGGCACCTCGATCGCGATGACGGGAGGGGCCGAGGCCGCGCTCTACGGCTTCCTCGGCTTCTACCTCAGCTGCATCGCCATCACCTGGTGGTTCTACACCCGCCGCAGCGGCCTCCTCTTCGACACCGAGCACGGCCTGTCAGCTGCGTCTGCCAGGCCCTTCCCGACACCGGCTGAATGATCTTCGCCCTCCGATTCCGACTTCCCTCGAGGGGACCGCAATGAGCCACTTTCTCGACCGACTGACCTTCTTCAACAAGGTCTCTGAGCCCTTCTCAAACGGCCATGGCGTCATGACCAGCGAAGACCGGAGCTGGGAGGACGGCTACCGGAAGCGCTGGCAGCACGACAAGATCGTGCGCTCCACCCACGGCGCCAACTGCACCGGCTCCTGCTCCTGGAAGATCTACGTCAAGGGCGGCATCGTCACCTGGGAAACCCAGCAGACGGACTACCCCCGCACGCGGCCCGATCTGCCCAATCACGAGCCGCGCGGCTGCTCGCGCGGGGCGTCCTATAGCTGGTACCTCTACTCCGGCAACCGGGTGAAATACCCGCTCATCCGGGCCCGGCTGCTCAAGCTGTGGCGCGAGGCGCGCAAGACTCTGCCGCCGGTCGCAGCCTGGAGGAGCATCGTCGAGAACCCGGAGAAGCGCGCCGCCTATACCAGCAAGCGCGGCCATGGCGGCTTCGTGCGGGCCGGCTGGGATGAAGCGACCGAGATCATCGCCACCGCCAACGCCTATACGGCCAAGACCTACGGACCCGACCGGGTTTTCGGCTTCTCGCCGATCCCGGCCATGTCGATGGTCTCCTATGCGGCGGGCTCGCGCTACCTGTCGCTGATGGGCGGCGTCTGCATGTCCTTCTATGACTGGTACTGCGACCTGCCGCCGGCCTCGCCACAGACCTGGGGCGAGCAGACCGACGTTCCGGAATCGGCCGACTGGTACAATGCCGGCTTCATCATTCTGTGGGGCTCCAACGTCCCCCAGACCCGCACGCCGGACGCGCATTTCTATACGGAGGCCCGCTACAAGGGCATGAAGAGCGCGGTGATCTGCCCCGACTACTCGGAAGCCGCCAAGTTCGGCGACATCTGGCTGAGCGTGAAGCAGGGCACGGATTCGGCGCTGGCGATGGCGATGGGCCACGTCATCCTGAAGGAATACCATATCGACCGGCAGGTGCCGTATTTCCGGGACTATGTCCGCCAGTACAGCGACATGCCGATGTTGGTGAAGCTGGTGAAGCAAGGCGACAACCTCGTCCCTGACCGCTTCATCCGGGCGTCGGATTTCGATGCCGGCCTCGGCGAGGCCAACAACCCCGAATGGAAGACCGTCGCCTTCGACGAGACCACCGGCAAGATCGTCGCGCCCGGCGGCACGATCGGCTTCCGCTGGGGCGAGAGCGGCAAATGGAACCTCGAGGAGAAGGACGCCTCGGGCGCACCGACCCGGCTGCGGCTGTCGCTGGCCGAGATCAGGGATGATCTCGCCGAAATCGCCTTTCCCTATTTCGGCAACATCGAGCACGAGCACTTCGCCTCGACCGACCATGGCAGCGTGCTGAAGCGTCTGGTCCCGGTGAAGCGCCTGGCGCTCGCGGAAGGCGAGACGCTCGTCGCCTCTGTCCACGACCTCTTCCTCGCCAACTACGGCGTCGACTGCGGCTATGGCGGGGACAATGTCGCGTCCTCGCTCGATGACGACACACCCTACACTCCGGCTTGGGCCGAAAAGATTACCGGCGTCTCGCGTGACAAGATCATCCAGGTCGCCCGCGAATTCGCGACCAACGCCGAGAAGACCAAGGGGCGCTCGATGATCATCATCGGGGCCGCCATGAACCACTGGTACCACGCCGACATGAACTACCGCGGCGTGATGAACATGCTCATCATGTGTGGCTGCGTGGGTCAGTCCGGGGGCGGCTGGGCGCATTATGTCGGGCAGGAGAAGCTGCGCCCGCAGGCCGGCTGGGCGCCGCTCGCCTTCGCCCTCGACTGGGGTCGTCCACCACGCCAGCAGAACTCGACCTCGGCCTTTTATGCCCACACCGACCAGTGGCGCTACGAGACCGTGCGGATCGCCGATCTCGTCTCTCCCACGGCGCCCGCGGGCCCCTGGGACGGCACGCTGATCGACTACAACATCCGCGCCGAGCGGATGGGCTGGCTGCCCTCGGCGCCACAACTCCAGACCAACCCACTCCAGGTCGGCAGGGATGCCGCCGATGCCGGAATGGAGGCGAAGGATTACGTCGCGAAGTCGCTGAAGGACGGATCGCTGAAGCTGTCCTGCGAGGATCCAGACAACCCGGTCAACTGGCCGCGCAACCTCTTCGTCTGGCGCTCGAACCTGCTGGGTTCGTCGGGCAAGGGCCATGAGTACTTCCTCAAGCACCTGCTCGGCACCACCCATGGCGTGCTCGGCAAGGATCTCGGACCCGAGGGGAGGGCCCGCTCGACCGAAGCGGTCTGGCATGACCACGCGCCGGAGGGAAAGCTCGACCTCCTGGTCACGCTCGACTTCCGCATGTCGACCACCTGCGTCTACTCCGACATCGTCCTGCCGACCGCGACCTGGTACGAGAAGAACGACCTCAACACCTCCGACATGCATCCCTTCATCCATCCGCTGACCGGCGCGGTGGACCCGGCCTGGGAGGCGCGCTCGGACTGGGAAATCTACAAGGGCCTGGCCAAGGCCTTCTCCAAGGTCGCGCCCGAAGTGCTCGGCGTCGAGAAGGACGTGGTCCTCAACCCGATCAAGCACGACAGCCCCAACGAGATCGCCCAGGCTTTCGAACCAAAGGACTGGAAGAAGGGCGAGTGCGAGCCGATCCCTGGCAAGACGATGCCGGTGGTAACGGTGGTCGAGCGCGACTACCCCAACCTCTATGCCCGCTTCACTGCGCTAGGCCCGCTGATGGACACGATCGGCAACGGCATCAAGGGCATGGCCTGGAAGACCGGCCATGAGGTCGAACACCTCAAGGCTCTAAACGGCGTCCATCTCGAGGGGGCCAACAAGGGGCTCGCCAGGATCGTCACCGACATCGACGCCGCCGAGATGATCCTGATGCTGGCGCCGGAGACCAATGGCGAGGTCGCGGTCAAGGCCTGGGCCGCTCTCGGCAAGGCGACGGGCCGCGAACACACCCATCTGGCGCTGCCCAAGGAAGACGAGAAGATCCGCTTCCGCGACGTCGTCGCCCAGCCGCGCAAGATCATCTCGGCGCCGACCTGGTCGGGGCTCGAGAGCGAGAAGGTCTGCTACAACGCCGGCTACACCAACGTCCACGAGCTGATCCCGTGGCGCACGCTGACCGGCCGCCAGCAGCTCTACCAGGACCATCTCTGGATGCGCGCTTTCGGCGCTGGCTTGTGCGTCTACCGCCCGCCGCTCGACCTGCGCGCCACTGCGCCGGTGATCGATCAGAAGCCGAACGGCGAGAAGCAGATCGTCCTCAACTTCATCACGCCGCACCAGAAATGGGGCATCCACTCCACCTACACCGACAACCTGATGATGCTGACGCTGTCACGCGGCGGGCCGATCGTCTGGCTCAGCGAAACCGACGCCAAGCGTGCGGGCATCGTCGACAATGACTGGGTCGAGGCCTTCAACAGCAACGGCGCGCTCGTCGCCCGCGCCGTGGTCTCGCAGCGCATGAAGGACGGCACGCTCTTCATGTACCACGCGCAGGAGAAGATCGTGAACGTGCCGGGCTCGGAGATGACCGGCAATCGCGGCGGCATCCACAACTCGGTCACGCGCATCGTCATCAACCCGACGCACATGATCGGGGGCTACGCGCAGCTCGCCTACGACTTCAACTACTACGGCACGATCGGCACCAACCGCGACGAGTTCGTGGTGATCCGCAAGCTCAAGACCGTCGACTGGCTCGAACGGCCTCATGCCGACGCGTTGCGCGCCCCCGTCACCGCCCAAGCCGCAGAGTGAAAAGGATCACGACGATGAAAATCCGCGCTCAGATCGGCATGGTGCTGAATCTCGACAAATGCATCGGCTGCCACACCTGCTCGGTGACCTGCAAGAACGTTTGGACGAACCGGGAGGGCATGGAATACGCCTGGTTCAACAACGTCGAGACCAAGCCCGGCATCGGCTACCCCAAGGACTGGGAAAACCAGGACAAGTGGAAGGGCGGTTGGCGCCGGAAGGCGAACGGCAAGATCGAACCGAAGATCGGCGGCAAATGGCGGATCCTGGCGAACATCTTCGCCAATCCGAACATGCCCGAGATCGACGACTACTACGAGCCGTTCACCTTCGATTACGAGCATCTCCAGAAGGCGCCCGAGCTGGAAGCCTTTCCCACGGCGCGCCCGCGTTCGCTGATCACCGGCGAGCGCATGGAAAAAATCGAATGGGGCCCGAACTGGGAGGAGATCCTCGGCGGCGAATTCGCCAAGCGCTCCAAGGACGCCAATTTCGACGGCGTCCAGAAGGAGATGTACGGCCAGTTCGAAAACACCTTCATGATGTACCTGCCGAGGCTGTGCGAGCACTGCCTCAACCCGACCTGCGCCGCCGCCTGCCCCTCGGGCGCGATCTACAAGCGCGAGGAGGACGGCATCGTCCTGATCGATCAGGACAAGTGCCGCGGGTGGCGCATGTGCGTCTCCGGCTGCCCCTACAAGAAGATCTATTTCAACTGGTCATCGGGCAAATCCGAGAAGTGCATCTTCTGCTACCCCCGCATTGAGGCCGGCCAACCGACCGTGTGCTCGGAAACCTGCGTGGGGCGCATCCGCTATCTCGGCGTGATGCTCTATGACGCCGACCGCATTGAGGAGGCGGCCTCGACCGCGTCCGACCAGGACCTCTACGCGGCGCAGCTCAAGATCTTCATGGATCCCAACGATCCCGCGGTGATCGCCCAGGCCCGCGCCGACGGCATCTCCGAAGCCTGGTTGGAGGCAGCGCGCCAGTCGCCGATCTGGAAGATGGCGATGGAGTGGAAGGTCGCCTTCCCGCTGCATCCGGAATACCGCACCCTGCCGATGGTCTGGTACGTGCCGCCGCTCTCCCCTATCACGGCGGCGGCGGAAGCCGGAAAGATGGGCGTCGACGGCGGCATGCCCGACGTCAAGTCGCTGCGCATTCCGCTCAAATACCTCGCCAATCTGCTGACCGCCGGCGACGAGGCCCCGGTCGCGACCGGGCTGGAGCGGATGCTGGCGATGCGCGCCTACATGCGCGCCAAGACGGTCGACGGCGTCCTCGACGAGGCCATCGCCCGGCGCGTCGGCCTCACCGGCGTACAGATCGAGCAGATGTACCACATCATGGCAATCGCCAATTACGAGGACCGCTTCGTCATCCCGACGACCCACCGCGAGGTGACGCAGGACGCCTACGAGTTGCGCGGCCAGTGCGGCTTCTCCTTCGGCGATGGCTGCCTGCCCAGCGACGACAAAGTCAACCTCTTCGGCGGCATCAAGCTCAAGAACGACAAGCCCAAGATGGGAGCGCTCTGAGATGAAGACGCTGAAGGTCCTCTCCGCCCTCCTGTCCTACCCGACCGAGGAACTCCTCGCCGCCCGCGACGAGCTGATCGGCGTGCTCGAGCGCGAGGCCGTGCTGCCGCGTGCGGAGCGCCGTGCCTTGGCGCTCCTGATCGACGACATCGCCGCCGGCGACCTGATGGACATGCAGGAGCGCTATATCCTGCTGTTCGACCGGACGCGGGCGCTCTCGCTGCATCTCTTCGAGCATGTCCATGGCGAGAGCCGCGACCGCGGTCAGGCCATGGTCGATCTGATCAAGGTCTACGAGGACGGCGGCTACACGCCGACGGTGACGGAACTCCCGGACTTCCTGCCGCTCTTCCTCGAATTCGCCGCGACACGGACGGCCGCCGAGGCGATCGAACTGATCGGCCAGCCGGGTCATGTCTTTGCAGCGCTGCGCGAGCGCCTGCGCAAGCGCAGCTCGCCCTATGAGGCGGTCTTCTCCGCGCTCGCCCGGCTGAGCCAGGCCCGGCCTGACGCGGCGATGATCGAACGGCTGCTGGCCGAGCCCGATCCGGAGCCCGACGATCTCGAAGCGCTGGATGCGGCCTGGGCCGAGGAGGAGGTTCTGTTTGGCCCCGGCGCCGCCGCCGAGGACTGCGGCAAGGACACGCTGTCGGCCAAGCTGCGCCAGGCGCGCCGGCCCGCACCCGGGCTCGAGCCCGTTCCGAGAGCCGGCCCCCGTATGACCGTCACCCATTCCGGCATCACGACCCGCACGGGAGCCTGAAGACCATGCGCGACACGATCTTTCACATTCTTTTCGTCTGGTATCCTTACGTCTGCCTGTCGGCCTTCATCTTCGGCTCGATCATCCGGTTCGACCGCGAGCAGTACACCTGGAAGGCGTCGTCCAGCCAGATGCTGCGCAAGAAGCAGCTCTCGCTGGGCTCCAACCTCTTCCACATCGGCATTCTCTTCCTGCTGATGGGGCACACGGTCGGGCTTCTGACGCCCACCGCGCTTTACACGCTGGTGATCACGCCCGAGCAGAAGCAGTTCATCGCGATCGTGGCCGGTGGCGTCGCGGGGGTGGTCTGCTTCGTCGGCCTGTCGCTGCTCCTGCACCGGCGGCTGTTCGATGCGCGCATCCGCCAGACCTCGACCTATATGGACCTCGGCGTTTTGGGGATCCTCTGGGTCCAGCTCGTGCTCGGCCTGGTGACGCTGCCCTATTCCTTCAGCCACCACGACGCCTCGGTCATGCTGGTGCTGTCGCATTGGGCGCAGGGCATCCTGACGGTCCAGCCGGTCGATGCACAGACCCTTCAGGGCCTGAACTGGCCCTATCTGGTCCATCTCGTGCTCGGCATGACGATCTTCCTGATCTTCCCGTTCTCGCGGCTGGTCCACATCTGGTCCGCCCCGATCTGGTATCTCGGTCGCAAGGGCTACCAAGTCGTCCGGACACGCCGCGTGCTGACGGCTGGACCGTCGGCCCGCTCCCCCAACCAGCCGGCGGAGTGAGATCATGACCGACGCCACAGCCTCCGCCTGCGCCGTCAAGCCGGCCGTCTCGCACAAGCCGAAGACCGTCAGCGTCAATGGCGTCGCCATCGCCCGCGCCGCCATCGCGCAGGAGACGCAAAACCATCCCGCCGCAAAGCCGATCGAGGCCTGGCAGGCTGCCGCCCATGCCCTGGTCGTGCGTGAACTGCTGCTGCAGGAGGCGCGCCGGCTCGGATTGTCTCCCGCGCCGGCGCAGGACGGGGAGGGCAGGCGAGAGACCGAGGAGGAGGCGCTGATCCGCCAGCTCGTTGAAGACGAGGTGGTGACGCCACAGGCCGACGAGGCCAGCTGCCGGCGGTATTTCGATGCCAACCGCATCCGCTTCCAGTCTCCTGCGATCATCGAGGCGCGCCACATCCTGCTGCCGGCGGCGCCGGGCGACGCGCCGGCCCGGATGGAGGCGAGCCGCCAGGCAGCGCTTCTGATCCTGCAGATCCAGCAGGATCCCAGCTGCTTCGCCGCGCTGGCGGCGGCCGTTTCCGCCTGTCCCTCGGGCCAGACCGGCGGACATCTCGGCCAGATCGGCCCGGGGCAAACGGTGCCGGAGTTCGAAACCGCGCTGGGCCGGCTTCCGATCGGCTCCGTCGGTGAGGATCCCGTCGAGACCCGCTACGGCTTCCACATCGTCTGGGTCGAGCGCCGCATTCCCGGCCAGCCGCTGCCCTTCGAAGCCGTTCGGCCGCGGATCGCCGCCTGGCTCGACGAAAAGGTCCGCCGCATGGCGATCCAGCAGTACATCACGATCCTCGCCGGACGCGCCGAGATCACCGGCGTCGAGATCGCGGCGAGCCAGTCCCCCCTCGTTCAATAGGAGCCTGCCATGCAGCTCGGAGCCCTTCTGACGCGGCTGTCGGACGAAAACGACGCGGCCGAGGCGCTCGATGCATTGGGCGACGTCGTGCTGCTCGCGCAGATCCAGGAAATGGGCGAGCAGCATGACGAGACGCCGGGCGAGTACGTCGCCAACGCCTCGCGCCGCTACGCGGCGCAGGCCGGCGACGAGGACTGGTTGGCGCTGATGACCGCTATCGAGCGCGCCGATGATCCCGCCAGGGTCGTGCTCGGCAAGATGCTGCGCTGGGCTCTGGCGAGCGACGCGGCTCCCGCTCCGGCGACGAGCGGCGGCTGCTCATGCGGGTCCGGGGGCTGCGATGACCATCGATGAAGCGGCTGCCGCTGGTGGAGAGGGCGCTGGCAAGACCTTCGCCCACCCGATTCCGGCTGCGCTTCTCGATACGCCGCTGGACTACATCCTGGTCGATCATGCCCGACAGCGCAGCCTTTGTGACGCCTTTCGCCGCTTCACTCGGCAGGGATATATCGATCGCGCCGAAGCCGATGCCGTCGTCACATACCTTCGCCGCGACGTGAATCTGCACCACCGGGACGAGGAGGAGGACCTCTTTCCTTCCCTGCTTCGCCGCGCGCCGCTGGAAGACGATCTGGGAGCGACGCTGGCGCGGCTCGTCGCTGATCATCGCCAACTCCGCACCATGATCGAGGCGATTATCACAGTTCTGACCAAGCGGGCTGGCCCAGGGCCCATCAGGCTGGGGTCCGCCGCACGCAAGCTCCTGATGGCCTATGCGGCCAGCGAGCATCACCACTTGGCGGCCGAAAACGGGATCGTGCTGGCAATCGCGCGCGTTCGGCTCACGCGGGGCGATCTCGTGACGATGAGCGCCACCATGAAAGATCGACATGGGATGGGCGCCTGATGTCGCGCACGCTCGATCATCTCTTCGATCGCAACGTCACCTGGGCCCAGTCCAAGACCCGGGCCGATCCCCATTTCTTCCGGCGCATGGCCGAGCAGCAGACGCCGCGCTATCTCTGGATCGGCTGCTCCGACAGCCGCATCACGGCCAACGACGTCCTCGGCCTCGATCCCGGCGAGGTCTTCGTCCATCGCAACATCGCGAATGTCGTCCACACCAGCGACATGAACATCCTCTCAGTGATCGAATATGCCGTCGAGCAATTGAGGGTCGAGCACATCATCGTCTGCGGCCACTATGGCTGCGGCGGCGTTCAGCGGGCGCTGGTGACGGAACGCGGCTCCATGCTGGACCACTGGCTCCAGCCGATCTCGATGCTCCACCGCAAGCACCGTGAGACCTTCGCGCTCATCCCGGATGAGGCATGCCGCCTCGACCGGATGTGCGAGATCAACGTCGAGATGCAGGTACGCCGGCTCGCACAGACACCGATCGTCGAGAATGCATGGGCGCGCGGCCAGGAACTGAACCTCCATGGCTGGATCTACGCGATCGAGGACGGCCTGCTGCGTGACCTCGGTCCTCATCTATCGTCGGTCGAGCAACGCGATGCGCTGCCCTCGATCGATCATCGCGTCCTTCATCCCGTCGAAGCCGTGAGTGCGCTGAGGCGCCAGGCCCTCGACGCCTTCGCAAACCTTGCCGCGGTCGAGCACGCGGATGCGCCCTGCTGCAGGGCGACCGGTCTCCACCCTCCCGGTCATGGCTGAACCAGAGACAAGAGCGACCCCGATGTCAGATGTCATCACCATCACCGCCCTAATCTATACCGACAGCGATGCGGCGGACCGCGCCCTGCGCGAAGTCGCCATGACGCTGATGGAGCGAGGCTTCAGGCTTGCCGGCCTGGTCCAGCACAACACGGCGCGCCCGGGACGATCGCGCTGCGATATGATCCTGGAGGAGCTCGCGAGCGGCGAACTGATTGGGATTTCGCAGGATCGCGGCCCGCTGGCTCGCGGCTGCGCGCTTGATGTCGGTCAACTGCTGGGTGCGATGCAGATCGTGCGGGCGGCGCTCGACACGGGGCCAGACCTTGTCATCTTGAACAAGTTCGGCAAGACCGAAGCAGAGGGCGCGGGGTTCCGCCCCCTGATCGCCGAGGCGATCGAGGCTGGCCTACCGCTTCTGATCGCCGTGCCCTGGCGCAACATCGAGAGCTGGCGCCTCTTCGCCGGCACGATGGCGCGAGAGATCGACCTTGATCAACTGACGGCCAATGGGGCCAGCTTGTCCGATGCGCTCGGCCTCGGACACGGCTCAGCCGAGGTGGGGGAGGCTGCGATCCAGCCGATTCTGGCGCTCTCGACGCGCCACTGACGATCGGGACCAAAGGGCATCTATCCCGTCCGTCATTGACGCTTCGCAATGCAGGTGAGGCTGCCGTGATGGAAGCTGGCTGAACGAGGCCTTGCGGCTCGTCGCGCCCTTCCGAGATCGGATCTGTTCATGTCCAGGCGTATCGCGCTGTCGGCCGTTCTGATTCTCGTCGCAATGGCGATGGCCGGCATCGTCTATGTCCGTAAGCTGAGCCCCGTACCCGTCGACGTCGCGCGGGTCGAGCGCGATGTCGAAATTCGGGTCTTCGGACTGGGCAGCGTCGAAGCGCAGGTGCTGTCCCGGATCGGCTTCCAGGTTGCGGGCAGGATCGTGAAGCTCGCCGCCGACCAGGGCGAGATCGTCCCGGCAGGCACGGTGCTCGCCACCCTCGAGGACAGCTCGCAGCGCGCCCGTGTCTCCAAGGCGGAGGTCGCGAAGCTCCAGGCGCAGGCGGCTCTCGCCAAGGCGCAGGCACTGTTGCAGCGGTCGGAGGCCAACCTCCAGCAACGAGTGCTGGTTAACCAGCGCCGCCAGTCGCTCGTCGATCGCGGCAGCGTCTCGCGCGAGCAGGCCGACGAAGCCCAGACCAACGAGACGCTCGCCCAGGCCGATCTCGCCGTCGCCAAGGCGGAGGTCCGCGTGGCCGAAGCGGCCCGTGACGACGTCGCCGCGGCGCTGACGATCGAACAGGTGCTGCTCGACCAGCACCGCCTCGTCGCGCCCTATCGCGCGCGCATTCTGTCGCGCCTCAAGGAGGCCGGTGCCGTTGCCGGTGTCGGTGAGGTCGTCTTCACGATCATCGAACCCCATTCGGTCTGGGTGCGCGCCTTCATCGACGAGGCCGTATCCGGCGGACTCGCGATCGGGCAGAAGGCGCTGGTCCGGCTGCGCTCCGAGATGAACACCGTCGTCGAGGCGCAGATCGTCCGGATCGACCAGGAGAACGACCGCGTCACCGAGGAGCGCCGCATCTATGTGCGCTGCCTGACCTGTGAGCCGGAACATCAGGGCCGCTATCTCGGCGAGCAGGCCGAGATCGAGATCATCAAGCGGGTCGTCCCGGAGGGTCTGTTCGTTCCCTTACGTGCCGTGAGCGGCTTCGATGGTCGTGCGGGCATGATCTGGACCGTCGAGGACGGCAAGCTCCACCGGCGTCTCGTCGCTCTCGGAGACCGGCTGCTCGACGGCCGCGTGCTGATCGCCGGGGGCCTTCCCGCCGGCGCGCGTGCGGTGGTTTCTGTGCCCGCGGAGGGATTCACGGTCGGGCGCAGGGCGGTGGCCTCCGAGAGCCCCCGATGAACCTCGCCTGGCGCGATGTCCAGCATGGGCTTGGACGGTTCATCCTCACCTGCGTCGGCCTTAGCCTGCTGCTGGGCGTCGTCATGGGCATGGTCGGCATCTATCGCGGGCTGGTCGCCGAGGCGCTCGGTCTGGTTCGCAGTGCCGCGGCCGACGCCTGGGTCGTCGAAGCGGGCAAGCGTGGCCCTTTCGCCGAGAGCTCGCGTCTGCCGCGCGACACGCGCGATGCCATCGCCGTCCATGCCGGCGTGGCGGCGGCCGGCGCGGTCGTCTACCAGACCGTCGAGTTTCCCTACCGCGGCACGAACCTGCGCGTCTTCATCGTCGGCGCCCAGATCGGGCGGCCCGGCAGCGAAGTCGCAATCGAGGAAGGCCGCGCCATCCTGAAGTCGCGCTCCGAAGTGGTGGCCGATCGCAAGACCGGCCTCGCACTGGGCGAACGCATCCGCATCGGCCGCGATGACTTCACCGTCGTCGGCCTGACCGCGAACGCCACCAGCTCGGGCGGCGATCCCGTCCTGATGATGACCCTGCGCGATGCCCAGATCGTCCAGTGGCAGTTCGATCCATCGGCGGTCAGGCGGGAGACGGCCCGCGAGGCGCCGGCTGGCGGGTCGAGCGACCTGGTCAGCGCCATCATCGTGCGCATGCGCCCCGATGCGTCGCCCGAGGGCGTTATCGGCTCGATCGCGCGCTGGAAACATCTCACTGCCATGACGGCCGCCCAGCAGGAGGAGATTCTGACGCGCTCGGTGATCGAGCGCGCAAGGCGGCAGCTGGGCCTGTTCGCGGTGATCCTGCTGGTCGTCTCGACGGTGGTGATCGGACTGATCGTCTACACGATGACCATGGACAAGAAGAAGGCGATCGCGACGCTCAAGCTCATCGGTGCGCCCGATCGCGTCATCGTCTCGCTGATCCTGCAGCAGGCGCTGGCGATGGGGCTGGTGGGCTTCGCCATCGGCGCGACCCTGATCCGCCTGGCCAAGGACTACTTCCCGCGACGCGTGGTGCTGGAGACCTCCGACACGGCGATCCTGCTCGGCATCATCATCATGGTTTGTCTCATCGCCAGCGTCTTCGGGGTGCGCTCGGCGCTGAAGATCGATCCTGCGTCGGCGCTCGGAGGCTGATATGACTGCCGCGCCAACACCTGCCGTCGCGCCGAGACCCGTCGTCGAAATCGCACAGCTATCGAAGACCTTCGGCGTCGGCCCGACGAAGGTGCCAGCACTGATCGACATCGATCTGACGATCGGGACCGGCGAGGTCGTCGGCCTGATCGGCCCCTCAGGATCGGGCAAGAGCACGCTGCTCAACTGCATCGGCTGCATCACAGAGCCCGATTCCGGCGCCATCCGTCTCGATGGCCGCGCGATCTTCGACGGCAAATGGCTGATCGGCGATCTCAGGCGGCTGAGGCTCGAGACGATCGGGTTCATCTTCCAGTTCCACAACCTGCTGCCGTTCCTCTCGGCCTGGGAGAACGTGGCGATCGTTCGCGCCCTGATGGGCGAGAGCCCCGAGCGGGCCAAGGCCCGCGCCATGGAACTGCTCGGCTATCTGCAGGTCGACCACCGCGCCGACGCGCTGCCCTCCAAGCTGTCGGGCGGCGAGGCCCAGCGCGTCGCGATCGCACGCGCGCTCGCCAACGAGCCGCGGATTATCCTCGCCGACGAGCCGACCGCAGCGCTCGATTCGGAACGAGCCGCCATCGTCATCGATCTGATGAAGCAGGTCGCGATCGAACGAGACGCTGCGGTCATCGTCGTGACGCATGACGAGAAAATCTTCTCGCGCCTCGACCGCATGGTCCATCTGCGCGATGGCCGCATCGTCGAGGTGGTTTCATCGCGAGCGTGATGACGTCGCTCGCACCGCTCCTAATGGATGCGACATCGGGTGGTCGTGCATAGTGAGCGCCAGCATTGCCGCGCGGCCGATCGGTTCTATCAACGCCCTCGGGCTCTGTGCGTAGATCGCCCGCGCGGCTGACGGCGTCTCACGAAGCGGCCAGCCGGATCGATTAATCCGGCTGGCCACCCTATGGTCTCCGCAAGACAGGGAGCCGGCGATGACCAGCCCACGACGAAGCCACTGGGACGACGTCTACACGACCAAGCCGGCCGACACGGTCAGTTGGTTCCAGGACGACCCGACGCCGTCACTCGACATGATCGCGCAGACCGGTCTGAGCACGGACGATCCCATCGTCGACATAGGTGGCGGCGCCTCGGTGCTGATCGACCGGTTGCTGGATCGCGGCCATTCGGCCGTGACCGTGCTCGACATCGCCGACGCCGGCCTCGCCGTCGCACGTAAACGCCTGGGCGAGCGCGCCGCGCTTGTGAGTTGGATCGCGCAGGACGTCACCGCCTGGCAGCCTCCGAAGGACGCCTTCTCGATCTGGCATGATCGCGCCGTGTTCCACTTCCTCGTCGAGGACGCCGACCGGGTCGCCTATGTTCGCACGCTTGATCGAGGCGTCAGCGTCGGCGGCTACGTCATCCTCGCGCCCTTCGCACTCAGCGGCCCCGAACGATGCAGCGGGCTCCCCGTCAGGCGCTACTCGGCGGAACTGCTGCAGGCGGAACTTGGCCCGCGCTATCGCCTGATCGACCAGAAGTTGCAGACGCACGTGACGCCGGTTGGGAATCGTCAGGACTTCATCTGGTGTCTGTTCAGAAAGACGCCGACGTCGGCGGCAGCGGAACCATGACCGAACCCCGCGACCGCTCGGCGCCCATTCTGGCCAACAAGCACTACGCCGAAGAATCCGCCTTCCAGCCGGGAAACCTGCTGCGCGAAGCGCGTCGCCAGAAAGGGCTGGCCGCGAGCGAGGTGCCGGCGATCTGCGTGCTCGACCCCGACGGCGATCTCGTCCGACGCTTGCGCCGGGACGGACGCGCAACGGCTGATCGAGACTGGGCCTGCTATCACAGCGAGCTCGATCGCTTCGTCGAAGGCGACGTCGATTTTGGAATCGTCGGCTGCGTCGTTGGCGCCTCCTATGCCGTGCTGGTGGCGGAACAGCTCTTCGCCGCCGGCTGCAGGCTCCTGATCAGCATGACCTCGTCCGGGCAACTGCAGCCGGTCCGGCAGCCTCCTTATTTCATCCTGATCGAACAGGCCCTGCGCGACGAAGGCACGAGCTACCACTACCTTTCGCCATCGGACTTCGCCCAGGCCGACACCGGTGTAATAGCGGCGCTGGAGGGCGCCTTCGATGAATTGCGCGAGCCAGTGCTGCGCGGCGCGACCTGGACGACCGACGCGCCTTTCCGGGAGACGGAGCGCGCCATTGCCGCCATGACCGCACGCGGCCTGCTCGCCGTCGAGATGGAAGCCGCCGCGCTCTATGCCTTCGCGCAGGCATGCGGCAAGCGAGTCGTCTGCTTCGCCCACGTCACCAACCAAATGGGCCAGGAAGGCGATTTCGAGAAGGGCGAGGCCAACGGCACCGTGGATGCGCTGGCCGTGATAGTCGCGGCCGCGCGTCGACTAAAACGACGCCTCGTTAAGCTAAGAGGTCCAGGCACCGCGAGGCTCAGGTCGGCGCGCTCTTTTGTCAGCCATTCGCGCAGACCGGCACCGGGCAGCTACGATAGGTGGCCTATCGGTGCTCTGTCGTCGCTTGCCGATCCGATCGCATCGCAGGTTCTCCTGGAGCGAAGGTGGACGATTCTGAGTGAGGTTCCCGAGGCGAGACGGCTAAGCGACCTAGCGGCTTGAGCGTCGTTCAACACAGCAACGCGAGTTGCTTCGCGACGCCCAAGTTCCAACACCGGTTCGGTGATCGCTCTATCATGCACGATCATATCTGCCGCCTGCAGGGTGCGCACCTCCGACAGCGTCAATTCCCCCGGATCAGCGGGATCCACCGTCAGGACAACGACTGAAGTGACGGCGTCACGTTCCTTGTGTGGTAAGTCAGCGTGGATCTCATTGACGACCGCCTCAAGCCGGGCAATTGAGCCTTCCGTGCCCCGACCCGCCAGCACGAGGTCGACGAACCGTTCCCAAAATGCCCGGCGTTCGATTCGGCCTGGAAGCCTCTCCGCCAGATGCGCCCGAAATCGCTTGGCGGCCCGTGCCCAAGAGCCGATCTCGCAAGGGAGGATCGCCTCGATGCGTCGCCTCAGGGCCTGGCCAAGGATAGGAGAGGCGCCGTCAGTCGAGATGCCGATGACCACTGGAGACCGGTTGACAATCGTCCCGAACTGGAAATCGCAGGCTTCGGGAGTATCGATGACATTGACCAGCGCTCCCGCGGACCGGGCCTGCCTACGAAACTGCTCGATCTCGGCCTGTTCTCCCGAGGGCTCGAGCAGAGCGACCGCGACATCCGCGAAATCGGCAGTGCACCACGCGCGACGATGAAACGTGATCCGGCTGCTGGCCTGCGCCGCCAAGGCCAGCATGCCGTCACTCGGCGCAGGAGCGAAAACGGCAACCTCGGCTCCAGCCGCAGCCAGCAACCGCACCTTCCAGAGAGCACCATTGCCGCTGCCGACGACGACGGCGCGCTTTGACTCGAGATTGAGAAAGATCGGGAGCTTCGCCAGCTTATCCATGACCAGCCCACTGTCCGGAGCACCAGTCCAAGCGCGCCTTCCATCGGGCATTCTCGGGGTTGTTCGCCCTCGCTTCTCTCATCAGATCCTCTCCAGGCCGCATCAGTACACGTCGGCCTGATAGCGGCCGGATTTCTTCAGCCCGGCGAGATAAGCCTGGGCCGCCTCCGCGGAGCGCCCGCCATGGGCGAGGACGATGTCGACCAACGCCAACTCGACGTCCTTGGCCATGCGCTTGGCGTCACCGCAGACATAGAAATGCGCGCCCTGTTCGAGCCAGTCGAAGAGTTCGGCGCCGCGCTCGCGCATGCGGTCCTGAACATAGATCTTCTCGTCGCCGTCGCGTGACCAGGCGAGGGTGAGGTTGGTCAACAGACCCACTTCTTTCATCGCGCTCAGCTCGTCCTCGTAGAAGAAGTCCGTGGCGCGGCGCTGATGGCCGAAGAACAGCCAGTTGCGTCCCGGCGCCTTGGTCGCCCAGCGATCATGCAGGAAGGCGCGGAACGGCGCGATGCCGGTTCCCGGGCCGCACATGATGATCGGCGTGTCAGGATTTGAAGGGAGGCCGAAGCCATGCGCGCGCTGGACATAGACCGGTACCGCCTCGCCCGGCTGGACGCGCTCGGCGAGGAAGGTCGAGGCCACGCCCCAGCGCGGACGCGTGCCGATCCGGTAACGCACGGCGTCGACCGTTAGCGAGACGCGGCCCGGCGTGGCGTTGTGGGAGGAGGAGATCGAGTAGAGCCGCGGCTGCAGCGGATCGAGCGCCTCGACGAAGGCCTCCGGCGAGAGCCGCGCCTGGGCGAATTTGTGGAGCGTGCCGAGCACGTCGAGCCGGTCGAGATCACCATCGGGATCCTCGCCTACCGCCAGCCGCCTCGCCTTGACGCGGGTCTCGCCGCCGGTGACGTAGGAGATGAGCTGGAACAGGGCGTCAGGCGCGGGGCCGAGTGCACGCTGTGCGATCAGCGCCTCCCGCAACGGGACGCCGCCGACATCGGCGTCGGGCCGCGCGCCGAGCAGCGCGATGACGGCGTCGGCCAGCCGCGGATCGTTCTGCGCGATGACGCCGAAGGCATCCCCCACCACATAGTCGAGCCCGCAGCCCGAGAGATCAAACTCGACATGCCAGGTTTCCTTCTGTGAGCCCTCGCCATTGAGCTTGCGGCGGGAGAGGAAGGTGGCGAGTGCCGGGTTCTCGCGGCAGCGGCCGAGAGAGCCGAGCGTCGCAGGCGCGGGCGTCGCCGCAGCGGCGGCCGGCGCCGCCTCGCCCGCCTCCTCCAGCAGCGCCTTGACCTGCCGAAGCGTGTCCTTGCCGCCCGGCGCGCAGAGATTGAGCCGTGCCTCGGCGCCCGAGGCGATCGCCGCCGAATAGGTCTCGCAGAGATAGCCGCACTGGCCGCAATCCTGCTGGGCCATGGCGGCAAAGAGCCGGCGGGGGAGAGGCTTGCCTTGCGCGAGCTGCATCCGCTCGGGCAGCGCCATCGAGGGATCATGCCAGGGCGCACCGTCATCCTCGGCCTGGCCCATCACAGCGGCGTTCTGCGCCGGAGACAGCGCGGTGACGCCGACGTTGTCGAGCGAGAGCAGCCCCGCGAAGAAGCCGTTGAGCCAGGAGCGCTGTTCCTCGCTGAACGGCGCGGTCTTCGGCAGGACCTGGACGATGGGGCTGGCAGTCTGGACGGTCATGCAGCATCCCCCGTCTGCGTGACGAGCGCATTCAGCGCGGCGATCTCGTGGCGGCGGGCGAAGGCGACGAAGCTCTCATCGGGCGCGGCGCGATGGAGCTGCCAGGTGCGCAGGATCGCCTCGACAAGAGCCGGCGCCTCCTCCGCCTTCACATTCGTGCGGAATTCCCGGCCGATGCCACCCTCGACGCCGAAGCCGCCACCGACGAAGACGTGGTAGCCCGGCACCGTGTCGCCCTCGTCGCCGACCGGGACCTTGGCGCCGATCAAGCCGAGATCGCCGATATAGTGCTGGGCGCAGGAGTTGTGGCAGCCGGTAAGGTGGATGTTCACCGGCTGGTCGAGCGTGATCCGCGGCTCGCAATGCGCCGCGATCGCGAGCGCATCCTCCTTGGTGTAGGCGCCGGCGAATTTGCACCCCGTCGCGCCGGTGCAGGCGATCAGTCCGGCTCGCAGGATCGACGTCTCGGCCGAGAGCCCCGCCGCCTGGAGATGGGCCAGCACATCCTCGACCTTAGCGTCGGGCACGCCGGATATCAGCAGGTTCTGCCAGACGGTGAGGCGGATGTCGCCGTCGCCGCATTGGCGCGCGACGGCGGCGATGACGCGCATCTGCGCGACCGTGAGCTTGCCCACGGGCAGCGCCACGCCGACCCAGTTGAGGCCCGGCTGGAGCTGACGGTGCACGCCGACATGGGCGAGCCGGTCATAGACCGGGCGTGGCGCCACGAAGGCGGTCTCGACGCGGATCAGCCGCCGGCCCATCCTCTCCTCGACGGCGGCGAGGAAGCGCTCGAAGCCCCATGCGTCGAGTACATATTTCAGCCGCGAGCGATTGCGGTCGGTGCGGTCGCCGTTGGCGATGAAAACGCGCAGGATCGCGTCCGACACGGCGATCGCATCCGCGGGCGCGACGACGACGCCGGTGTCGCGGGCCAGATCCTTGTGGCCGGTGATGCCGCCGAGCGCGAGGCGATACCAGATCCCGGGCGCCACGGGCTGTCCCTCGAAGCTGGCGCCGTCCAGCACCTCGACAGCCTGGAAGCCGATGTCGTTGGTGTCCTCCAGCGTCGCGATCGAGCCGGCGCCGTCGAAGGCGACGTTGAACTTGCGCGGCAGGCCGTAGAGCGAGCGGTCGTTGAGGATGTGGTGGTGCCAGGCCCGAGCATGGGGGCGCGTGTCGAGCAGTTCGAGCGGGTCGATGCCGGCGGTGGCCGAACCGGTGACGTTACGGATGTTGTCGGCGCCGGAGCCCTTCGCCGTCAGGCCGAGATCGACGAGGCCTTCGAGGAAGGCTGGCCCGTTCTCGGCCCTGATCTCGCGGACCTGGAGATTGGCGCGGGTGGTGACATGGCTGTAGCCGCCGCCCAGGCGCTCGGCGAGATCGGCGACGCCCTCGAACTGCCAAGAGGTCAGGATGCCGTTGGGGATGCGCAGGCGGCACATATAGCTGTTCTGGGCAGGCGCCACATAGAACAGCCCATGATAGCGCCAGCGGAAATTGTCGTCCGGCTTGGGATAGATGCCGGCCCCCGCCTGCTGCTTGAAGCGGGCATAGGCATCGAAGGGATGCTCGGCCGCCTTCCATTTCTCCTGTTCGGCGAGCTTGCCGCCGGCCGCGACGGTCCTGGCCTGCGCCTCCAGATGCTCGCGATCGGGGCCTGACGGGGCGGCCGTCGGCGTCGCCCCGCCACCGAGCGGGCCCAGGCCCCGCGCCGTGCGGGCGGACTGCATGCCGGACATGAAGCCTTCGAGATAGCGCTTCTGCTCGGGAGTGAAGTCGTCGCTCATGGCTTTGCTTTTCCGGGTCGTGGGGTGATCCCGTCTCCCCACACTGAGCCGCCATCCCGGGCTTGCCCCGGGATCCATCGCAGGGCTCGACGGCGCTCTCTGATGGGTCCCGGAGCTGCGCTTCGCTGCGTCCGGGATGACGCGGAGGGTGGCATCAAGGGCTCACGCCGCCTCGACGAAGCGGTGGCGCTCGTAGAGGAATTTCAGCACCGCCTCGCGCGCGGCGATGTAGGTGCGGTCGGAGACCAGATCGAGCCGCTTGCGCGGGCGGGCGAGCCGGACGTCGAGCACCTCGCCGATACGGGCGGAGGGTCCGTTGGTCATCATCACGATGCGGTCCGAGAGCAGCACCGCCTCGTCCACGTCATGGGTGATCATGATCATCGTGTTTCCGAGCGTGGCGTGGATCTGCATGATCGAATCCTGCAGATGGGCGCGGGTGAGCGCGTCGAGCGCCCCAAAAGGCTCGTCGAGCAGCAGGATCTTCGGTTCCATCGCGAGGCCGCGCGCGATGCCGACGCGCTGCTTCATGCCGCCGGAAATCTCGGCGGGGCGCTTGTCCTTCGCGTGTCCCATCTGCACGAGGTCGAGATTGTGCATGATCCAGTCATGCCGCTCGGCCTTCGACTTGCGGCCGCCGAAGACCTTGTTCACCGCCAGCGCGACGTTGTCGTAGACGGTCAGCCAGGGCAGCAGCGAGTGGTTCTGGAACACTACGGCGCGCTCCGGGCCTGGGTCGCGGACCTCCCGGCCTTCGAGCAGGACCGCGCCGCTCGTGATCGGCGTCAGCCCGGCGATGATGTTGAGCAGGGTCGACTTTCCGCAGCCGGAATGGCCGATGACCGAGACGTATTCGCCCTTCTCGATCTCGAGGCTGATGTCCTTGAGGACGGGGGTCGAGGTCGCGCCGCGCTGGAAGGTTTTGTCGACATGGTCGATCTTGAGATAGCTCATCGGTCGATCCTCCTCAGTTCACGAGCGTGCCGCGGGTGACGATCGCGCCCACGAAGGCGACCAGGCGGTCGAGCAGGAAGCCGACTACGCCAATATAGACGAGCGCCACGATGATGTCGGAGAGGCGCGAGGAGTTCCACGCGTCCCAGATGAAGAAGCCGATGCCGACGCCGCCGGTCAGCATTTCGGCCGCGACGATGGCAAGCCAGGACAGGCCGACGCCGATGCGAAGCCCGGTGAAGATGTAGGGCGCCGCCGAGGGCACCATGATCTTGAAGAAGAACTCGACCTGATTCAGCCGCAGCACCTGTGCGACATTGCGGTAGTCCTGCGGGATGTTGCGGATGCCGACCGCGGTGTTGATGATCACCGGCCAGATCGCGGTGATGAAGATCACGAAGATCGCCGAGGGCTGGCTGTCGCGGAAGGCCGCCAGCGAAAGCGGCAGCCAGGCCAATGGCGGCACGGTGCGCAGCACCTGGAAGACCGGATCGAGCCCCCGCATCGCCCAGACCGACTGGCCGACGAGCGCGCCGAGCAGCACGCCGACGATCGCTGCCAGGCTGAAGCCGATGGCGACGCGCTGGAGAGAGACCAGGATGCGCCAACCCAGCCCGATATCCTGCGATCCGGCCCAGTAGAACGGCTCGACGATCAGGTCCTTCGCCTCCTCCCAGATCTTGGTCGGCGGCGGCAGCGAGGATTGCGGGCCTGAGGCGGCGATCTGCCAGAACAGCGCGATCAGCGCGACCGTCACCAGCGGCGGCAGCACATTGACCAGGATCGCCCTGAGCCAGGGCAAAAGCCTCGACGACAGCGGCTTGCGCGCGGGCGCCGGCAGCGGCACCACGCCGGGCTTGGCGCCGGGGAGCGCGACCACCGTCGCTCCCGTCTCCACTTCCTTCAGGACGGCCCGACCCATCAGATTCTCCTCTGGCTGTCGCATCGCAGGGGTTTCATGCCGCGACCGTGGCGCGCGCCTGCGCGCCGATGCGGCGGATTTCGGGGAGGCAGGACCCGCAATTGGTCCCCGCCTTGAGCTGACGGCCGATCTCATCGGGGCTCGCCGCGCCACCCGCGAAGGCGGCGCGGATCGCCGCGAGGCCGACGCCGAAACAGGCGCAGACGGTCGGGCCGGGATCGGACGCGCCGTCGAGGCTGCGGCCGGCCAGGAGCGCGAGGCGATTGTCCGGCAGCGCAGCTGGGTCGGCGAAGGCGCGTTTCACGCTGTCCCAGAGCGGCAAGCCGCCGAAGGGGGCAAGGAACAGGGCCGCGAGCAGCCGGCCATCGCGGATGACGGCGCAGCGATAGGCGCCACCGGCCATGTCGACCAACTCGGTCAGGTCCGCCTCTTCGAAGCGGGCCCTGACGGCGGCCATCCATTCGGCCGGTCCGGCATCCGTTGCGAAGAGCCGAGCCTCTCCGCCCTCGACCGCCAGCCTTGACCACCAACTGCCCTCGGGGAGCAGGAAGGCGTCCCGCGACAGCACGAAGCCCTGCGCGGCATAGGTCACCTGCTCGATCGAGGAGGGCGTCGCCTTCATCTCCGGCTGGCCGGACCAGGGATCGCACATCGCCTGAACGGCCGCGCCGATGCGGGCATGCGAGGCGGTCTCTGCCGACCAGTGGATCGGTGCGAAGAGCGAGCCGCGCGTCATGCCAGGATCGAGCGCGACCTTCAGCACGACGCTGCCATGGTCGTTGGCGATACGGGCGAAACCGGCCTCGGTCAGACCGTAGCGGCGCGCATCTTCGGGATGGATCTGCACCGATGGTTCGGCGCAGTGGGCGCTGAGCCGGGGGCTGAGGCCGGTCCGCGTCAACGTGTGCCAGTGATCGCGCAGGCGCCCCGTATTGAGCAGCAGCGGCAGGGCTTCGCTCGCAGCACTGGCAAGCGCCGGCGCGGCGAGCGGCACCATCCGGGCGCGGCCATTCGCCGTGAAGAAGCCGCCCTCGGCGAAGAGGCGCGGCGTGCCGAGCGGCCGCGCGGCGGGAGCAGGCCACTGCACCGGCTGGAGCGCGTCATAGGCGTGCTTCGTCAGACCGGCATGGGCGCCGATATCGAAGTCGCGGCGGCCCTCGTTCTCGAAGGCCGAGAGCGCGGCGTGCTCGGCATAGATCGCGGCCGGGCCGGCATGGGCGAAGGCGTCGGCGAAGCCCAGACGCTGCGCGACCTGCGCGATGATCCACCAATCCGGCTTCACCTCGCTGGGCAGCGACAGGAAGGCGCGCTGGCGCGAGATGCGGCGCTCTGAATTGGTGACGGTGCCGTCCTTCTCTCCCCAGGCGGCGGCCGGCAGGATGAGATGCGGGCGGGCCGCCAGCGTGTCGTTGGAGAGCACGTTCTCCGAGACGACGAAGAGGTCGAGGCTGCCGAGCGCCGCCCGCACCCGGTCGGCCCGCGGCAGCGAGACCGCCGGGTTGGTCGCCATGACCCAGAGGGCGCGGATGCGCCCGGCCTCGACCGCCTCCATCATCGCGACGGCCTTCAGGCCCTCGGACTGCGCCATCCGGGGCGCCTTCCAGAAACGCTGGACGCGGTCGATCTCGGTCGGGGCATAGCCCATATGGGCGGCCAGCATGTTGGCAAGGCCGCCGACCTCGCGCCCGCCCATGGCGTTGGGCTGGCCGGTCAGCGAGAAAGGTCCGCAGCCCGGCTTGCCGATGCGGCCTGTCGCGAGGTGGCAGTGCAGGATCGCCGCGACCTTGTCGGTGCCTTGCGCCGACTGGTTGACGCCCTGACTCCAGGCGGTGACGACGGCGGGCGTTTCGCTCCACAGCGCGTAGAAGGCGGCGATCTCGGTCGCATCCAGCCCGGTCCCGCGCGCGACCGCCTCCAGCGACGGCGCGATCTCGCGGGCATTGGTGAGGGCGGCCTCATAGCCCTCGACATGACGGGCGAGGTAGTCCGCGTCGGTCAGGCCGCGATCGGCGAGATGGACCAGGAGACCGGCAAAGAGCAGCGTGTCGGAGCCGGGCGCCAGCCTCAGCACCTGATCCACATCCTCGCTCGTGGCGGTCGCACGCGGGTCGATGACGACGATGCGGGCGCCGCGCTGCGCCCGGTTCTGCTGCATCCGGCGGAACAGGACCGGGTGGCACCAGGCCGCGTTCGACCCGACGAGGACGATCAGATCGGCGGAGTCGAGATCCTCATAGCTGCCCGGCACCGTATCGGAGCCGAACACTCGGCGCTGGCCGGCGACGGTCGAGGCCATGCAGAGCCGCGAATTGGTGTCGACATGGGGCGAGCCGATGAAGCCCTTCATCAGCTTGTTGGCGAGGTAATAGTCCTCGGTGAGGAGCTGCCCGGATAAATAGAAGGCGACGGCGTCCGGCCCATGCGTGGCGATGACGCTTTTGAGCCCGTCGGCGACCGCATCCAGCGCCGCCTCCCAGCCGATACGCTCGTAGCTGCCGGATGCAGTGCGGCGCAGCGGATGCAGCACGCGCGAGCCGAGGCCGAGCGTTTCGCCCAGCGCGGCTCCCTTGGAGCAGAGCCGGCCGAGATTGGCGGGGTGGGACGGATCGCCCGCGATCGCCGCACCGCCGCGCCCATCCGGCGTTGCGAGAACGCCGCAGCCGACGCCGCAATAGGGGCAGGTCGTGCGGATGGCTGCGGGGGGCATGGGCGGCCCGGGCTGATCGACGTCGCGGCGCATCTCAAGCCGCCTCCGCCAGGCAGTATGGCTCACCGAAGGGCAGTTCGCTGCGGATCGCCGAAATGTCCTGCCCCGAGCGGATCAGCCGGAGGTAGAACAGCGCGCCCTGCGTGTCCCCGACGAGGACGCAGCCGATGAGCCGGCCGTCGCGGATGACGAACTTCCGGTAGAGGCCAGTCGCGCGGTCGCGCAGCACGATGGTCTGCGCGCCCTCGTGCGCTTCGAACGCCCCGGCCGAGAAGACGCCGATGCCGCTGACCTTGAGATTGGTGGCCAGCAGCGAGCCGCGATAGCTTGCCGGCTCGCCCGCAAGACGCCGCGCCAGTACCCGGGCCTGTTCATAGGCCGGCTCGACCAGCCCGTAGACGCTGCCGTCATGCTGGGCGCATTCGCCGATGGCGAAGATGGCAGGGTCAGAGGTCGTCATCGCGTCGTCCACGAGGATGCCCCGGTCGATGCTGAGCCCGGCGGTTTCGGCGAGTGCGGTATTGGGCCGAACGCCGATGGCGATGACGACGATATCGGCGGGCAGCACGGTGCCGTCCTGGAGTTCGACAGCCTCGACATGATCGCGCCCGATGAAGGCTCGCGTGGCTGCGCCCAGCTTCAGATCGATGCCGCGCAGCGCGACGGCCTCGGCCAGCAAGGCCGCGCCCTCGGCGTCGAGCTGGCGCTCCATCAGCCGGTCGACCAGATGAAGCAGCGTTACGCGCGCGCCGCTGCGCGACAGCCCATAAGCCGCCTCGATGCCGAGCAGGCCGCCGCCGATGACGACGATGCGCGCGCCGTGGTGGGCTGCCTCGCGCAGGGTCCGCACATCGGCCATGTCGCGGAAGGTCATCATGCCCGGCAGGTCGATGCCCGGTAGATGCGGTCTGACCGGCTTCGAGCCGGTGGCCAGAACGAGCTGGCCATAGGGCAGCGTTGCGCCGTCCACGAGGGTCACGGTTTTGGCGGCGCGGTCGATGGCGGTGACGCTGCGTCCGTAGAACGTCGAAACGCCACGCGCCTGCCACCAGGCGGCAGGCTTCAGCTCGATCTCGCTCTCGGTGATCTCACCGGCCAGCAGCGGGGAGAGCAGGACGCGGTTATAGGCCAGCCGCGGCTCCTCCCCGATCACCGCGATGGCATGGCGGCCGAGCGCGCGCCGGCCGAGTTCCTCGACCAGCCGCGTCGCTGCCATGCCCTTCCCGACGATGACGAGGGGCTCGGCCATCGGCTCAGGCGATCCGCTTGATCTTGAGGGCCTTGAGGTAGTCCATCGGCGCGGCGGGATCGAACTTCACCCCGTCGAAGAAGGTCTCGACGCCGCGGGAATCGGCGGTCGGCGCGCCGGCGACGCCGAGCGTCTTGGCCGCCTCGCGCCAGAGGTCGGCGCGGTTGGTCTTGTCGACCAGCGCCTTGATGTCGATCGTCGGCTCGAACTTGCCCCAGCGGATGTTCTCGGTGACGAACCAGGTGTCGAGGCTCTTCCAGGGGTAGGAGGTCGAGCCGCCTTCGCCCCAGAACTTCATCTGGAGATTCGTGCCCTTCACCTCACGGCCATTGCCGTAATTGATGTCGCCGAGCAGGCGCTTGTTGATGTCGTTGACGGGGACGTTGAACCACTGGCGCTTGCCGACGATTTCCGAGAGCTCCTGTCGGTTTTCGCGCTTGTCGGCCCATTGCTGGGCTTCCATCACCGCCATCAGGATGGCCTGCGTCGCCTTGGGATTGGCGTCGACGAAATCGGCGCGCATGCCCAGGATCTTCTCGGGGTGACGCGACCAGAGTTCGCCGGTGGTGAGCGCCGTGTAGCCGATGTTTTGGTTGACGAGCTGCTCGTTCCAGGGCTCGCCGACGCAGAAGCAGTCCATCGTGCCGACCTTCATGTTCGCCACCATCTGCGGCGGCGGCACGACGATGACCTTGATGTCGGTGTCCGGGTCGATGCCGCCGGCCGCGAGCCAGTAGCGGATCCAGAGGTCATGGGTGCCGCCCGGGAAGGTCATCGCGGCGGTGAGTTCCTTGCCGGCCGCCTTCTTGCGCTCGAAGGCCTGCTTCAGCGGCGAGGCATCCTTCTGGACGTTGAGGTCCTTGTATTCGTTGGACACCGAGATGCCCTGGCCGTCCTCATTGAGGTTCAAAAGCGTGTACATCGGCAGCGGCTGGTTGTTCTGCATCACCTTCCCGGTGGAATAGAGATGCGTTTTCGGGCGCAGGATGTGGCCGCCATCGATGCCGTTGTTCTTGAAGCCGAGCGCCATGTTGTCGCGCGTCGCGCCCCAGCTCGCCTGCTTGGCGATGTCCATGTCGGGCAGGCCGTATTTCGCGTAGAGGCCCTTTTCCTTGGCAATAATCAGGGGAGCGGCATCCGTCAGGGCGATGTAGCCGAGACGCGTGCCCTTGACCTCCGGTCCCGCGCCCTGCGCGAAGGCGCCCGAGGGCAATGCGAGCCGGGCGGCGCTCAGCAGCGCGGCGGTGCCCGACAGCTTCAGCAGCCGGCGGCGGCCGACATTCACGGATGCGGGCTTCTTGCTTATCTCGACTGTGTTCGTCATCGATCGCCTCTCGGTTTGCGAAGGAAGGCCCGCCTGCCGCCGAACACGAAAAACGCCGCGCGAATGCACCCGTGGGCACGTTCGACAGCGGCGTTGCTGTGCAATTCCGGTTCGGAGGATGACGCGGGCAGCGTTGGCCGCGTTGTTTTTACTCAATCAAACTTCGTGCCAACCTGACGCAGCGCGATTGGAGGCCGTATTTACAAGAGCTTGTGGCGCCTCAGGCGGTGATGGTGACCAACCGTCGCGCCATGCGGCGCCGCGCAAATGATGCGCATCGGCCCAACAACTGGGCAGAGGGAGCGTTTCAGCCCGCTCCAACAGGAAAGAGATCGGGTCGGAAGACCTGCCGCGCCAGAGCCCGCATCTCCTCGTCGGGAACGGCCTGGCCCGCCATGGCCATTCCGTCGAGGATCCTGTCCGCATGGGCCGGCTCCGGCCGCAGCGCCGCGCGGTCGAACCGCACGAAGCGCTCGATCTGCCGCGGCGGCCGGCCAGCCCCCTGCCGGATCTCGAAGCGCAGGATCGGTTCGAGGACGTCCACCGGCAGCGCGAGCCGGTCCGGCGCAGAGAGGTGATGGGCGAAGCGCGGGACGTTCGCGGGGTCGGTTGCCCAGTCGCTCGCCTTCAGGATGGCGCGGCCAAGCTTCGCGACCGCCGCCGCGCGGCGTTCGGCATCATCCGCCCGCCAGACCAGCACCTTGTCAGGCCAGTCGCGGCGGATGTCGACATTCGCCAGCACCATGGCGCCGATGCCGCGGGCCACGGCGGCCGAATTCCAGGGCGCGCTGGCGCAGAAACCGTCGATCCGGCCGCTGGCGAGAGCCTCGACCGTCTGCGGCGGCGGCACGACCTCGAAGCGGATATGCTCGCCCAGCACGAGCCCCGCCTTGCCGAGCCATTCGCACAGCAGATAGGTGTGGCTGGAATAGCCGAAGACCGCCGCGAAGGTCAGCGGCGGCAGTCCGGCGGCGCTGCGGCGTGCCACCAGCGCGGCGAGTGCCCGCGCCGAAACGTCGGGGTCGGCGAGGTCCCCTTCCGCCAGCCGGGTCAGTTCTTCGAAGCGCCGGAGCGAGACGGTGACGGCGAAGCCGTCGAGATTGAGCGCCATCGGGATCGCCATCGGAGCGCGCACCCCACCAATCCCCAGCGTGGAGGCGAGCGCCATGGGCGCCAGCACATGGGCAGCGTCGAACAGGCGAACATTGAGCTTGTCGCGCAGATTCGACCAAGAAACCTCGCGCACCAGTTCGAGGTTGAGCCCCTCTGTCTCGGCGAAGCCTTCATCCTTCGCGAGGACGACGAGAGCGCAGTCGACGAGCGGCATGAAGCCCACCCGCAAATGCAGCGTGCTCATTTCAGCACCTCCGCTGCCGTGATGATGGATCGGGCGATATCGACGAGCTTGCGCTTTTCGTTCATCGCGGATTTGCGCAACAGGGCATAGGCCTCATCCTCGGACAGGTTCTTCATGCGCATGACGATGCCCTTGGCGCGATCGACGAGCTTGCGCTCCTCGAGCTGGGAGCGGGCCTCGTCGAGTTCCTCGCGCAGCTTTCTGAAGGCATTGAAGCGGCTGATGCAGGTCTGCAGGATCGGCTGCATGCGCTCCTTCTTAAGCCCGTCGACGATATAGGCGGAGACGCCCGCCTCGACCGCGGCCTCGATCGAGGCGGAGTCCGACTGGTCGACGAACATGGTGATCGGCCGCCGGATATGGCGGCTGACCAGGAACATATCTGCGAGGGCGTCGCGGCTGGGATCCTCGAGATCGATGACGACGACGTCGGGGTCGTGTTGCTCGATGGCAGCGACCAGCCCGGTTGTCGCGGAAACGCGCACGAGCTCGCGATAGCCAGCCTCGCGGAGCCCTTCTTCGATGATCGCAGCCCGCACCTCGTTGGCGTCGACGATCAGGATCCTGAGGTTGGGCACCATGCCGCTGCGCACTGGGTTTGGGCTGAGATCAGATCCATTCACGAACCATGCCATTCGATGAGCGGTGTCTGCCAGTCGTCCATGATCTGGGCTGCGACACGTGCAGCGGCCATCGCTCAAGGTAGAATGCGCAGGCCCAGAGCCGCTTTGCCCTCCCCGTTTATTTGCAGTCGATGGCGCGGCAGTGCTCGGCGTTGTGGCTGGGTTGTGGGGCAACAGGCGAAGGTGCCGTGGACGCCCAGGCCTATGCGCTCTGCCGCGGCCCAGTGAAGACACGCCAGTAGGAGGCCGCAAACAACGCGAATGCTCCCATCCAACCAAGCCAAGCAAGCGAAAGCAGGGCCGGCAAAGAGGGATAGAGCGCTGCGCAAATGCGCAGGACCGCAGCGCCGATGAGGAGGAGGTAGACGGCTTCGACCCATCGCGAAGCGACCAGCGCGCGGCCTGTGTGACCGAGGCTGGCGCGCGACATGATGGCGAGCACCATCAGGCCCGACGCGCCGACGGTCCAGGCATGGTTGCCTGCGGATACTGACAGCTGGCCGAAGGCGGCAGTCGCGGCGAGGAAGAAGCCGAGCGGGATGAAGGCGTAGGCGAGGTGCAAGACCAAGACGAGGCGGTCGCGCCAGGTCCGGTGCCCCACCCATCGCATCAGCCTGATGGTCTGGAGCCCTCCAGCAACGATCAGAAGCACGCCCGTCGTGGCACCCTCCGGGGCGGCCGTCCAGAGCAGCAAGGCAAGCCCGCTGGCGACCAGGGCGGCCATATCCAGTTTGCCGAACGGCGAGGGCAGGCGTCCTGGATTTTCCCTCGCGAGCCAGTTGCGCGTGAAACTCGGGACGACGCGCCCACCAACCAGCGTGATCAGGAAGATCGTGGCGGCGATGCCCAGACGGACGCCGACATCGGCGAAGCCCTCGCGAGCCGCCTCGACATGGAAGACGACATTACCAGCCAGCATCAATGCGACGACGAGGATGACTTTGAGATTGCGCCAGTTTCTGCCGGCGACGATTTCGCGCGTCGCGGCGGCCGCAAGGAGGGCGAGGAAGGCGAGATCCACGATGGCCGCGAAAGTCAGGGACGTCGCTGCCGAGGTGGCGATCGCCACACGTCCGGCCACCCAGACCACGACGAGGACGATGAGGGGCCGGCCCTGGAGCGGAAGCCGTCCCGTCCAGTTGGGGATGGCGGTCAGCAGGAAGCCTGCCACCACAGCCGGCAGAAAGCCGAAGATCATTTCGTGGGCGTGCCAATCCCGTGGCGTCATCGCCGTCGGGATCGTGATCTGCCCGTGATAGAAGGGCAGCCAGGCGAGCATGGCGGCGGTGGCAAACAGTGAGCCAAACAGGAAGAAGGGCCGAAAGCCATAAGACCAGAGCGGGTGGCCGCCTTCGTCGCGTAGCCGGGGAATGGGAGCCATGGGGCAATCCTCAACAAGTCTGGCGCCGAGCGTCCCGCAGCAGCCGGTCTGTAGGCGACACGAGTGCAGTGGAGCTTCAGGCTGCACCGCGGCCGAAGCGGCGACCTCAAACCCGATCACGGGCGTTGCCCCCTGGCGGCCTCGGGAGCGAGGAACTCTCCATAGCGCCGCCCGCAAAGTGACAGTTTGTCCAAGCGCAAACTCTACGGCGGACAGCTTGCCGATGGCGGCTCTGGCCCGGTTGCGCTAGCACGGCAAACGCAACGGGCTTCAGTCGCATCGCGCCCGGCGATGTACCCTAAGTAACCGAAGCCACAGGACATCAGCCAGGCATCGGCACTTCCAGACCTTGCGGAGCGGCGAGATGGCCAACGCTGGCGGTACCGAGCCGGAGACCGGCGCCGACGAAGAGGAATGCAGCTATGAGCGCGCTTGATCGGTCCATCCTCGACGCGGTCCCCGCCTTCGCGGCGCTGACGGGCAAGGAGATCGACATCGTTCTCGCGCAGGCAAGGTCACTGCGATACCCGAAGGGCACCACGGTCTTCGAACAGGGGGGAGCGGCGGACAGCTTCTTCGTGCTGCTCCACGGCCATCTCCAGGTCGTGAAGCTCACCCCTGCCGGCCAGCAGGTCGTTATCCGCTATGTCGTGCCAGGGGAAATGTTCGGCATCGCCGTCCAGATCGGACGTCAGAGCTATCCGGCCACGGCCCAAGCGGTAATGGACAGTCTCGCGCTCGTCTGGCCGTCCTCAGCCTGGCCGACCCTCGTCGCCCGCTGCCCTGCCCTAGCGGAGAGCGCGTTGCACATAGTTGGCACGCGATTGGACGAGGCCCATGTCCGGGTGGTCGAGTTGGCCACCGAAGAGGTCGAACGCCGCGTGGCGCACGCCCTTTTGCGGCTTCTCAAGCAAGCGGGCCGAAAGGTCGATGACGGCATTGAAGTGGCATTCCCGATCACACGAGAGGACGTCGCACAGATGACCGGCACGACGTTGCACACGGTCAGCAGGATCCTGAGCCGCTGGGAGGCGCGTGGGCTTGTCGAAAGTGAACGCCAGCGCATCGTGGTGCGCGATCCGCACGGGCTCTTCGCCATCGCCGAAACCGCCAAGGCGTAAACGCTCATCTCATTTCCCGCTCGCCACAGGCTCGCCCGGCCGCCGCCTCAAGGGCTTGAACGAAAGAGGCGAGGTTGTGTCGGTGGTCCCGGCAGGCGTCCCGCACCGAATGGAAACGGCCGATCGGGCATCCCACACAGAGAAATCGGTGTCGGAGGAAAACTCGGATCGTCTCGGGCCACTGACGCATGACGTCGTCGACCAGCGTTTCGGGCTGGATGCTCGGCACGGTGATATCCCCTGCTGGCTCCCACCGTAAGCTGTCCGCGACGCTCGTCTTTGCGCCGGGACAAGGACCTGTCGTCCGGATCGCCTAGGGTGAACCCGTCCAAGTCGCCGGCATCGCGTGGCCGACGCTACAAGGGGCGGGTTGCCATGCCTTCGTTTCTGACCGCGCTGTCGGCCTTCCTGCTGTTCCATCTCTTGCCGGCCGCCCCGGCGATCCGCGGTCGACTCGTCGAGATGATGGGGCGCAGCGGCTACCTCACGACCTATTCCATCCTCTCGCTCGTTCTGCTGGCCTGGGTCGTTGTGGCGGCGCGCCAAGCTGACGACGTCATCCTGTGGAATACCGGACGCTGGCATTATCTGACGCCCTTCGTCGTGATGCCCTTCGCGCTCTTCCTCATCATCGCTGGAGTGATCCAGCCCAATCCGCTCTCACTGAGCCTGCGGAGCGGCGCCGACATTCCCGCGATCGCAGCCGTCACGCGCCATCCGGTGCTGTGGGGGCTGTTGCTGTGGGCTCTCGCGCATCTGCCGCCGAATGGCCGGCTGATACCGGTCCTGCTCTTCGGTGCGATGGCGGCGCTCGCCGCCATGGGCTTCCACCGGCTCGACACCAAGGCGAGGCGAAGGATGGGGCCGGAGCGCTGGTCCGAGGCGGCGGGCCGGACCTCAATCCTGCCCTTTGCCGCCATGCTGGCCGGCCGGGCCGTGCCCGGTGCCGGCCGGGTGCTCGCCGTCCAGGCAGCCGCAGCTGCCGTCATCTACACCTGGTTCGTCCTCTACGGCCACGCCTGGCTCATCGGCCCGAGCCTGCGACATGGCCTTGACGCGTATCTCTGACCGATGGATCGCCCCGCCATGTCCGCTCTCGCCGAGTCTGCCAGTTTGATCGCTCGCATCTCCAATGTCCTGACCGAGATCGACCTCAGCTGTGAGTGCCGAAGCCGGGTTCGCGACGCGATCGCCCGCTTCGAGACGCTTGAGGACACCCGCCAAGCCCATCATGCGCTGGCCCAAGCCCGTAACCACCGGCACCGTATCGGCGCACTCATGGCACTGCTCGCCGACCTCGACGAGATCGGCTGGAACGAAGCCGATTCCTCGATTTACCTGGAACTGTCCGATCTGTTCGAGGACATCGCCACCGCGGCACGCGAGGGGGCGGCGGCGACGCGCCAGCTCGATCGTCGGACGCTGCTGCGTCGAAAGTGCGCAGAGCAACCCTCTGTCGAATGATGAGGCGTTCGACGGGATGCCTTGCCTCTGGTCGGCGACCCGCAGTGCCGTGAGCTACTCCGGATGACCAGCTTTGATCTTCTCAAAGCGGCATCTACACGCGTAGATTGCCTCCATGAACGAGTCGGCATTTCACCCGGAGGATGTGGCGCGGTCTGCGATCGACCGTCGGCTGGCGCTTTGCGGCTGGGTGGTCCAGTCCCGTGCGGACATGAATCTCGGCGCCGGCTTGGGTGTTGCGATCCGCGAATTCCAGACGGCGTCCGGTCCCGTCGACTACGCGCTCTTCGTCGGCCGGCGCCTTTGCGGCGCCATCGAGGCGAAGTCGGCGGGCGTGACCCTCTCGGGCTTCTCCGACCAGGCCGCGCGCTACATCGCCGACCTCCCGCGAAACCTCATGCGCGAGGAAGGCCAGGTGCGGTTCGAATACGTGGGTTCGGGCAGCGAAACCCTGTTCCGCGACCACGCTGATGCGAACCCGGCCTCTCGCAGCATCTTCTCCTTCCGCTCCATGTCCCGTTCGCTGCGGGCGTACCCGAAACAGCGGGGATAGTTGGCATCTATTTATCTCCACGCAGAACATTTCGCGACACGCCGAGACGTTGGGCAATCTTGGCCGAGCCCTTGCCCCTGCTGGTCGCGGCAAGGAGATACATGGCGGCTAGCACCACTCCAAGATGAGCGTTCTGTCACGAGGTTCGGCAGGCGCTCGCTGGGATACACGATGTCGCTGAAGGTCGTGTCGGGGGTCGACAGCGCGTGATGCAAATCGAGGTTCCGACCTTGCTAGAACGGTCGGCCAAGGCCCACAATCGCCTCCTCCGCAGGGCGGCGAGCCGGCCAGCAATCTCACCTGTGATGGTTGCGCATCTTGCGAGATTGAAGGGCGTCCCGCTGACACAGCATGATCCCGATCTACCATCTTGAAGGCGATGTCTCTCCGCAGGGCACTGGTCGGCACGCCTAGTGCTTCGACGACGGCGACCTCACAGCCATCCAGGCTCGCCCTCCTCAGACGCCGCCGAAACGACGGCCAAGCCAGAATATTTGTAGTTGAGACACCGCAATATCCCTTGCAGCTTTGTGTCGAAGGCAGCAGCGTCAGCCCATACGCTACCTCACGAGGCGACAGAGCGACGCGTGGCGGGAAGGTCGCGCTCGAGCACAGCTGCCAGGCACACCTTCCAATGACGGCCTGCATAGCCCTCAGCCGAGGCGAGAGGGGGCTCTTGGGCGCGGCCCTTGTCATATCGTTCCGCCCAGCCTGATGCACGCGCGTCAGCCGATCACGACGGTAGGCCTTCCCAGCGATCTTCCGAGGCCTCCCCCGTGGCCGAGGTTTCGTCGGAACCGTTCCCTGCTTCGGGCTTGATACCCTGACGAATGTCCCTTTGGTCATGGGGATTCCCTGGGCACCGACCGAGTCGGATTTCCAAGCCTGATTCCTATTCGCTTTCAGACACTTCGATTGGGTATGCGTCCTCGACCCGAAGAAGGACTTGGTGACCTGGGTGAATCCACTGGCCCTGGCGACACCCAGCGCTCTGATGGAGGCGTCCGTGCGGGTGGCATGCCGCTTGTAGCGATCATGCTTGAGCGTGTAGTCCACGCTGCGTTCAAGATCGCGAGCAGTCAGCCCCTGAGCCTTGATGTAGCACGAATAGGCTCGCCGCATACCCGTCCTCCGCCACCCCGTCTCGTGCACGTGCGCCCTCACGGCGTGCTTGAATGAGCCGCTGTCAGTGTCACGCACGAGAACCGTGACATCCCAGTGGAGGTAATCGTGCTCATCCACATGGAGCGCTCCCACGAAGCCGACGCAGGAGGATCGGATCTCACAGAACATGACCCTGGCAGCCCGCCGGAGAGCCCGCGCATGCTGGACCCGGCAGGAGTACAAGGCAGTGCTGACCGTGAGGGTCAGTCTGTAGATCTTGCATCCTGGGAGCTTGGCCTTCAGCCTGCCGATGGCTCTTTCGCCGCGCCGCCTCGACGCGTAGCGGTGGAAGGCCTTGACGTCCGTGAACGGCGCCAGGGCGGTCGTCCGACGATTAAAGCCATACATATCACTCTTGATGGCCCTCAATGCGGTTTGCACTGCGGCGTCGACCGCAGTCCGGTTACAACCACTCTGAAATGGCTTGTAATAAGCTTTCACGTCCATCTATCCGGCTTGATCGCCGTAAGATGGCCACGCCCGCTCACGGCGAGGCGTCCAACCCCTGTCGGCCTGGCTACGTCATAGGACGGAGGGCTTCCACATCACCCACGAGCACGAATCGCTCGACCACGCTCGTGCAAAATAATCCAATTCAGGTTCAAAGGGGAGTCTTCAGCGGACAAGGGTCGCCCGACGTCATCGTCTAGACCGCTCTCTCGCAACTCCCTCTTCGCCCGCTAGGGCGTTGGAACGAGTGGAGATCTGGATCCTTTTTAGCGGCGTCGCCCCCACCGGAAGCGCTCGCACGATCTCCAAGCCACAGCCGCCAGCCGCCAACGATCTCGACAGTTCAGACTGTTGTTGCCCCTCAAAGACCGGACACGTCCTCCGCGGTTGAACGGTCAGCGATGAACTCTCGCGGTGAACGGTATCCCAGCGCCTTGTGCGGGTGAAGC
>NZ_JBHSLU010000012.1:0-142495 GCF_042655245.1 Allobosea massiliensis
CCACCGCATTGATCTCGTTGATGCCGGCGACGAGCTTCTGCATCTGCGCGTCGGCCTGGTCGATCTGCAGCCGCGCCGAGAAATCGCCGGCGGCCGCAGCCGCGACCACCTCGCCGACATCGGAGACAACAGCTTCCATCGACTGGGCGCGGGCAAGGCGAGCCGCGGCCGCGGCCTGCTCCTGCTGCTCGAGCGCGCGGATGCGCTTGATGTTTTCCTGGAAATCGCCCAGCGCATGGCTGATCGCATCGACCTCGACCATGCCGACCTTGGACGGGATCCGCGCATCGTCAGCGCCGGACAGCATCAGCCCGACCGACTCCGCGAGCTGCCCCAGCGGCCGGACCACGCCGCGCTGGAAGAGCCACACGATGCCGATGACGGTGCCCGTCACCAGGAGGATCGCCACGAGCGATAGGGCCAGCTGCCAGCCTGCCTTGGTGATGCCGGCATCGATCTCGGCCGTGGCCTGGCTGAAGGCGGCGTCGCGCATCTGGAGGATCGTGGCGAGGGACTTCTGCGTCCAGGCGCGCCAGTCGGTCAGGCTCATGCCGGGCGGCGTGCCGTCGCGCGCCGCCTCATACATGGTGCGGTAGGTCTTGGCCTCCTCCTCGCGGAAGCCGGTCTGCACGGTGGCGAGCGCCGCCTTGAGCTGGGGCGTCACCTCCATCTGGGCGACCGCCTGGTCGATCAGCACCCAGAGCTGTTCGATGCGGCCACTGAAGCGGTCGACCTGCGAGGTCGCCGCCGGCGTCAGTTTCACGCCGCTGCCGACATATTGGGTGAAATGGACCGAACGGCTGCCGGCCGCCTCGCGGATCGTCGTGGCGAACTCGCCGAGCGAGACGGTGTTGCTGACCTCGGGATTGATGTCGCCGATCCGCGCGCCGATCTGGCGCTGCAGCGCGGTCTGCTGGTTGAGCAATTCGAGCACCGTCGCGCTGAACTGCTGGGCGACCTTGGGGTCGCGCTGCTGCAGGGGCTTGCTGCCCTCCGCCATGGCGATCCGGCGTGCCTCGGTGAGGCGAGGCGCGATCTGCGCCACCGGCCCGGCGAATTCCGAGCGCTTGCCGAAGCTCGTTTCTGCGACGCTCTGCTGCATCTGGGCGACGCGCGCATCGGTGTCCTGGGCCGACTGCTTGGCCGTGGCGGCGATCTTGCCGTCGGGATCGGCCGAGAGGATGACCTGGGTCATCCCGCCACGCTCGATCGCCGCGCGCTCGATCACCCGGCTGATCGCCTCGGAGGCGACGACGAGGCTGCGGGTCTCCCGCGCCGTCGAGAGGGCCTGCATCTGCTGGTAGGCGACATAGCCGCTCGCCAGGATGGCGGCGCCGCCGGCCGCGATGGTGCAGATGAGAAAATGCGTGACGCGCATGGCGCTCAATCCCCGACGGCCGCCGCCTCGAATCCGGTTGGCAGGTCGCGCCGTTCTGAGACGGCTTCGACCCGCACCAATCGGAGCGTTGTCGTCCGAGAAATAGGCCCCCGGCCGTTAACGCGAGCTTTCGAATCGCGGTTCTGGGGGCGTCGCGATCAGAGATTGAAGACGCGATGGGGCACGAATTCGCCTTGCTCGACCGCGCCAATGGCGATCAGCACGCCGCCGCAGGTGGCGTAGACCGCAGGGCTCGCCGGCAGCGCATCGCGTCCACGCAACAATACGCTCTGTCCGCGCTTGAGCCGCATCGCCGCATCGCGGCTGATCGCGATCTCCGGGATCAGCGACAATGCTGCCATCACCGGCCGCAGGGCGCCGGCAGCGCTGTCCGCGCTCTCGCGCAACGCGTCGACGGAGGTCGCGTCGGCGATGCCGAAGGGGCCGACCCGTGTGCGCCGCAGATGCGCGACATGGCCGAGGCAGCCGAGCGCCAGACCGAGATCGCGGGCGATGGCGCGCACATAGGTGCCCTTCCCGCATTCCGCCTCGAAGGTCGTCGTCTCCGCTGAATGGGAGACGATGCGCAGCGCGTCGATCTCGACCGGTCGCGCCTCGAGCACGACCTCCTCGCCGTCGCGGGCGAGATCGTAGGCGCGCTCGCCAGCGATCTTGATGGCCGAGAAGCGCGGCGGTACCTGGCTGATCGTGCCGGTGAAGCGTGGCAGCAGAGCCGCGATGGCGGCCTCCTCGGGGCGCGCCTCGGATGTCGCGATGACCTTGCCCTCGGTGTCGTCGGTGTCGGTCTGGCTGCCCCAGGCCACCGTGAACTCATAGGCCTTGCGGCCGTCCATCACGAAGGGAACGGTCTTGGTGGCTTCGCCGAGCGCGATCGGCAGCAGGCCCGAGGCGAGCGGATCGAGCGTGCCGGCATGGCCGGCCTTCTTGGCCGCGAAAGCCCGCTTGACCACCGCCACCGCATGCGTCGAGGTCATGCCGACGGGTTTGTCGAGCACGACCCAGCCATGCACGTCGCGCTTCTTCGGACGCGGCGCGAAGCTCTGACCCTGGGGTTCGAGGAGATCCGGTGCGGCCGGTTCAGTCATCGTCCTGCTCGTCGGTCTGGATGCGCAGCGGCTGCTTCAGGATGTCCTGACGCACCTTGTCGGAATACAGGATCGCATCGACGCGCTCGGCCTCGGCGAAGCTCTCATCCGCCAGGAAGCGGATATCGGGCGCGAATTTCAGGTTCACACGATGCGCGATCTCGCCGCGGATATAGCGCTTGTGGTCGTTGAGCGCCTTCAGCACCGGTTTCACGTCGCCGCCGCCGAGGGGCATGATGTAGCAGGTCGCGAGCTTGAGGTCGGACGAGAGGCGCACCTCCGGGACCGTGATGACGTGCCGGGCCAGCACCTCGTCATGGATATCGCCGCGCGACAAAAGCTCCGCCAGCGCGTGGCGGATGACTTCGCCGATGCGCAGCTGGCGCTGGTTGGGGCCGGAGGGTTTTGCGGGTCTTGCCATGATTCTCGTTCTCCGGGATCGGACCGGACGGACGGTCGATAAAAGCATCATGGCCGGGCAAGCCCGGCCATGATCAGCCTGGGTCGAAGCGGACGCCTCAGAGCGTGCGCTTGATCTCCTCGACGCGGTAGCACTCGATGACGTCGCCCGGGCGCATATCCTGGTAGTTCTCGAAGGACATGCCGCACTCCTGGCCCGCCACGACTTCCTTGGCGTCGTCCTTGAAACGCTTGAGCTGGGCGAGCTTGCCCTCGTGAACCACGACGTTGTCGCGGATCAGGCGGACATTGGCGCCGCGCTCGATCGTGCCGTCGGTGACGCGGCAGCCGGCGATCTTGCCGACCTTCGAGACGTTGAAGATCTCGAGGATCTGCGCGTTGCCGAGCATGGTCTCGCGCAGCGTCGGTGCCAGCAGGCCCGACATCGCGTCCTTCACATCATCCATCAGGTTGTAGATGATGTTGTAGTAGCGGATCTCGACGCCGGTGCGCTCCGCCGCCTCGCGCGCTTCCTTATGCGCACGGACATTGAAGCCGATCACCACCGCGCCGGAGGCCTGGGCCAGCGTGACGTCGGATTCGGTGATGGCGCCGACACCGGAGGACAGCACGCGGGCGCGCACCTCCTCGTTGCCGACCTTCTCCAGCGAGCCGACGATGGCCTCGACCGAACCCTGGACGTCGCCCTTGATGACGAGCGGGAACTCCTTGCGGCCGGCGCCTTCCTTGAGCTCGCGCATCATCTCGGCGAGCGAGCGGCCGGCGCCCGACGCAGCACCGCGCGCGGCGAGACGGTCGCGACGCTGACGCTCGCGATAATCCGTGATCTCGCGGGCGCGGGCTTCGGAATCGACCACCGCGACGCGGTCGCCGGCTTCCGGCGTGCCGTTGAAGCCGAGCACCTCGACCGGCATGGAGGGCGGAGCCTCCTTCATCTGGGCGCCCGTGTCGCCGATCAGGGCGCGCACGCGGCCCCATTCGGAGCCGGCTACGACGATGTCGCCGGTGCGCAGCGTGCCGCGCTGGACGAGCACGGTCGCCACCGGGCCGCGGCCGCGATCGAGCTTGGCCTCGATGACGGTACCTTCGGCTGCCCGCTCGGGGTTGGCCTTGAGCTCGAGCAGTTCGGCCTGCAGCGCGATCGCCTCGAGCAGCTTGTCGAGATTCTTGCCGGTCTTGGCCGAAACCTCGATTTCGAGCGTCTCGCCGCCCAGCGACTCGACCTGAATCTCGTATTGCAGCAGCTCGGCGCGGACCCGCTCGGGGCTGGCGTCGGACTTGTCGATCTTGTTGATCGCCACGATCAGCGGCACGCCAGCGGCCTTGGCGTGGTTGATCGCCTCGACCGTCTGCGGCATCACGCCGTCATCGGCCGCCACGACCAGCACGACCACGTCGGTGACCTTGGCGCCGCGGGCGCGCATCGCCGTGAAGGCGGCGTGGCCGGGCGTGTCGATGAAGGTCACCTTCGCACCCGAGGGCGTCGTCACCTGATAGGCGCCGATATGCTGGGTGATGCCACCCGCCTCGCCCGAGACAACATGCGTCTGGCGGATCGCGTCGAGCAGCGAGGTCTTGCCGTGGTCGACATGGCCCATGATGGTCACGACGGCCGGGCGCGGCAGCAGCGTCTCGTCCGTGTCGGGCGTGTCGAACAGGCCCTCTTCCACGTCCGATTCCGCCACGCGCTTGACGGTGTGGCCCATTTCCTCGGCGACGAGCTGGGCGGTGTCGGCGTCGATCACGTCGGTGATCTTGTGCATCGCGCCCTGCTTCATCAGCAGGCGGATGACGTCGACGCCCCGCTCGGTCATGCGGTTGGCGAGTTCCTGGATGGTGATCGTCTCGGGGATGATCACCTCGCGCATCACGCGCTCCTTCGCGACGTCCGAGGCGCGGTGCCCGGTCATGCGCTGGACGCGGCGGCGGAAGGCGGCGACCGAACGCGTGCGCTCGTCGTCACCGCCGGTCGCGGTCGACAGCGTCAGGCGGCCGCGCGGCTTTTCGCCGACCTTGGGAGTCTTCGGAGCCGGAGCCGGGGCGCCTCGCGGCGGGCCGCCCGCACCACCGCCGGGGCGGCGGAAAGCGGGCCTCGCCTCGCCATCATCGGGACGGCTGCGCGGGGTGGCGGCAGACGGCGCCTGACGCGTCGGACGGGTGATGGCGGGCTCTGCCGGAGCCGTGGCATCGACGCGCGGGGGGCGCGGCGTGTCGAGACGCGGCGGACGGGAATCGAGCCGGGGCGGACGCGCGCCGACATCCCGCATCGGGGCACGGGGCGCGAAATCGGGTCGCGGGCCTGCGGCGGCCGGGCGCGGCGCATAGCCGGCAGCGGCGGGCGGCGGAGAGGACGGCGCCTGCGAGGGAGCCGCGGGCGCGACATCGCGCGGCGGCTGCGGCGCACGCGGAGCCTGCGGCTCGTCCATCCGCTGGCGGGCGGCGCTTTCGGCGCGGCGCTTGCGGTCTTCCTCCTGGCGGCGGCGCTCTTCCTCTTCGCGCTGGCGCGCAGCCGCGGCTTCGCGCTCCTGGCGTTCACGCTCCGCGGCGAGAGCCCGGGCGCGGGCCTCCTCCTCGGCGATGCGGCGGGCTTCAGCCTCACGATCGCGGGAGTCGGCGAGGGCGCGCTGGCGCGCTTCCTTCTCGTCCTCTGAAAGGGTGCGCAGCAGCATGCCGGAGGCGGGCCGGGCCGGCGGCGTCGGCGCGGCCGGAGCCGGACGCGGAGCGGCCTGCTGCACCGGCGGCGCGGCGGGACGCGGCGCGGGGGCCTCCTTGGCGTCCGGGCCGGCGACACGCCGCTTGACCTCGACGACCACCTGCTTCGACCGCCCATGCGAGAAGCTCTGCCGGACAGTGCTCTGCTCGACGGGACGCTTCAGGCTCAGGGTCTTCGGGGGGCTGACGGTCAAGGTCTTGTCGCCCGGGGTCTTGGTATCGCTCATTCTGTGCTCGGTCCTGCCGCGTTCGGTCCAGCCGGTTCGGTCGTTCGTTGGTCTACGGAATCGTCGCCTGCGGGGTTGGCACCGGTCGGCTTATCCGGGTCGGTTGCGCCGGCATCGCCCGTCCGATAGCGAACGAGCCGACGCCAGCGGGAGAGGAAACCCTCCGCCGCCGGTCCCGGAGCAAGCGCCGCATGTATCACATGTGGGCGGCCTAACGCCAATTCCAAATCTTCGCTCGCGAAAATTGCCACGACAGGCAGCTTTCGCGCCTTCAGACCGGCCTCTTCGCGGGCGACTTCGGCCCGGCGGAGCGCCTGGCCGATCTTGCGACGCCCATCCTCGGCGCCGTCCTGTGCCTCGATCACGCCGGCGCACTGGCCGGAGCCGATCATCGCCTCGACCTTGGCGAACCCCGCCTGCACGAGCCCGGCCTTGTTGGCCATGGCCAGCGCCTGCAGCGCGTCCTTGTGCATCAACCGGTCGATCGTCGCAGCCAAATCGGGCGGCACGACGACCTTGGTCTTCAGCGAGCGTTCGAAGGCGCGGCGCTTGATCGCCTCGGCGACGGTCGCGGCGCTGAGGCTGGCCCAGACGCCGCGCCCCGGCAGCTTGCGCCGCAGATCCGGCACCAGCACGCCATCGGGGCCGACGACGAAGCGGATCAGATCGTCCGGCGACTTGACCGCCCGCGTCACGACGCAGCTGCGCTCCGGCCCGTCGCGACGGGCCTGGGGCGTTTCGCGCGGACCGCGCGCCGCAGCCGCGTTCATGGCGCGCTCCCGGCTCAGGCCTCGGCTGTTGCCTCGGTGGTGTCCTCGGCTTCCTCCGCCGGAGCCTCGACCCAGCCGGCCTGGATGCGGGCGGCCATGATGATGGCCTCGGCGTCCTGACGCGAGAGGTCAAAGCCGTCGAGATAGCCGGAGTGGCGGGTGGTCTCGCCGTCCTTGCGCTCGGTCCAGCCGACGAGATCGTCGGTGGCGCAGCCGGCGAGATCCTCGACCGACTTCACGTCGTTCTCGCCCAGCGCGACCATCATCGCGGTGGTGATGCCGGCGACCTCGCGCAGCCCGTCTTCGACGCCCAGCGCCCGGCGCTTCTCGTCGAACTCGGCCTCGACCGCGGCCAGATACTCCTGCGCGCGGGACTGGATCTCGGCGCCGGTCTCCTCGTCGAAGCCCTCGATCGAGGCGAGCTCGGAGGGATCGACATAGGCGACCTCCTCGACCGTCCGGAAGCCTTCCGAGGCCAGCAGCTGGCCGACCGTCTCGTCGACGTTCAGCGCGTTCATGAAGATGTCGGTGCGGGTGACGAACTCCTTCTGGCGCCGCTCGGATTCCTCGGCCTCGGTCAGGATGTCGATGTCCCACCCTGTGAGCTGCGAAGCCAGGCGAACGTTCTGGCCACGGCGGCCGATCGCGAGGGAGAGCTGCTCGTCGGGCACCACGACCTCGATCTTGTCCGCCTCTTCGTCGAGCACGACCTTGGCGACTTCCGCCGGCTGCAGCGCGTTGACGACGAAGGTCGCGACGTCGGGCGACCACGGAATGATGTCGATCTTCTCGCCCTGGAGCTCGCCGACCACGGCCTGCACGCGCGAACCGCGCATGCCGACGCAGGCGCCGACGGGGTCGATCGAGGAATCGCGGCTGATCACGGCGATCTTGGCGCGCGAACCCGGATCACGGGCCACCGCCTTCACTTCGACGATGCCGTCATAGATCTCCGGCACTTCCTGGCCGAAGAGCTTGGCCATGAACTGCGGATGGGTACGGGAGAGGAAGATCTGCGGCCCGCGCGGCTCGCGGCGCACGTCGTAGACATAGGCGCGGGCGCGGTCGCCGACCTTGAAGGTCTCGCGCGGGATCATCTCGTCGCGGCGGATGATCGCCTCGCCGCGGCCGAGATCGACGAAGACGTTGCCGTATTCGACGCGCTTGACGGCGCCGTTGACGATCTCGCCGATGCGGTCCTTGTACTCGTCGTACTGGCGATCGCGCTCGGCCTCGCGGACCTTCTGCACGATGACCTGCTTGGCGGCCTGGGCGGCGATGCGGCCGAAATCGAAGGGCGGCAGCGGATCGGCGATCACGTCGCCGACCTGGGCGGCCGGGTTGTGGCGCTTGGCCTCGTCGACGGTGATCTCGACGGCCGGATTCTCGACGCTGTCGACCACCTGGAGATGGCGCGCCAGGCGCAGCTCACCGGTCTTGGTGCTGATCTCGGCATGGACGTCGGTCTCGGCGCCGTAGCGCGAGCGGGCGGCGCGGGCGATGGCGTCCTCCATCGCGTCCAGCACGATCTGCCGGTCGATCGATTTCTCGCGGGCGACGGCGTCCGCGATCTGAAGCCATTCGAGCCTGTTGGCTGCGACCACCATGGCGCTCACTCCTCTTCGGTTGTGTCGGGCGGAGTCTGTCCGCGAATCTTGTCGGGCCGCGGGCCCAGCGACTTCTTGCGTCCCTTGGGCGGCGCGGCGATATCCTCCGCGGGCGGCATCGCGGGCGGCAGCCCGGCCTTGCCGCGGCGCAGCGACTCGGTCACCAGCGCATCGGTCAGCACCAGCCTTGCATCGGCGATCAGCCCCATCGGAATCGCGACATGGCGCTCCTCCTCGGTCTTGGCGTCGTCGCGGGCGAGCAGAGCGTTGCCGCCCTCGACTCCGAGCAGGATGCCCCGGAAGCGCTTGCGGCCAGCCACGGGGGCCTCGGTGTCGATCTTCGCGAGATGGCCGGCCCAGCGCGCGAAGTCGCCGGCGCGGACGAGCGGCCGGTCGATGCCGGGCGACGACACTTCGAGATGGTAGGCGACCTGGATCGGGTCGTCGACATCGAGCGCCGGCGAGACGGCCTGGCTGACCTCCTCGCAACCCTCGACATTCATCGTGCCGTCCGGCCGCTCGGCCATGATCTGCACGGTGCAGCCGTTCTGGCCGGTCACGCGAACCCGCACCAGCCGGTATCCGAGATCGACGATGGCGGGCTCGATGATCGCGGCGACGCGCGCGGCCACGCCGCTCTCGACGACGAGGCGGGGGTCGTTGTCCTGTTCGCTGGCGTTCGGCTCGTTCATGCCCTGGCTGCCTGCCTCTCGGCCGGGCTGGCGCCCGGCTTCGACCGAAGGATGGTGCATGGAGCGCCGGGAGCGGCCGCGCGGGGGCCGCCGGCCATCGGCGTCATGCTCGGCCCCGGCTGGGCTGCGGCCAACAAAAAAGAGCGGACCTTCCGGCCCGCTCTTGATCATCGGCTGATACCGAAACCAGAGCTGTTGGCGCCTATTTAGTCTGCATCGGCCCCGCTGGCAAGCGTCCTCTCCGGCAGGGGAGCCCCGCAAAGTCCGGTGCGGCATTCCGCTAACCCGCTGGTCATCCTTCTGCGTCATGGTGATGCCGCTGCGCGTTGCTTGGGGATGAGTATGAGTTCTGTCAGTTCGCTGTTGCGCGATCTCGAGACGACGATGGTGCGCGGCTCCGCCGACGAGCGCACGCAGATCCTGTCGCGTCTGACCGACCTCTTCCTCAGCACCGCCGCGGTCATGGACGAGGACCAGGTCGGCATTTTCGATGTCGTGATCGGCCGCCTTTCGCGCGCGATCGAACTCAGGGCCCGCATCGAACTCTCTGAACGGTTGGCGCCCGTGCCCAATGCACCGGCCGGCGTGGTGCGCCAGCTGGCGCTCGACGAGATCGCCGTCGCCCGGCCCGTCCTCGTCGCCTCGCCCCGCCTGACCGATCAAGACCTCGTCGCCATCTCCGCGGCGAAGGGGCGCGATCACATGCTCGCCATCACCGAGCGCGCCGCGCTCGGCGAGCCCGTGACGGATTTCCTGATCCTGCGCGGCGGCCGCCTGGTGACCCACGCCATCGCCGCCAATCCGGGCGCGCGCTTCTCCCATCACGGCATGGGCGTCCTCGTCATGCGGGCCAATCAGGACGATGCGCTGCAGTCCGCGCTCGGCGAACGCAAGGATCTGCCGGCCGAACTCGCTAGCCAGCTCATGGCGGCGGCGAAGAACTCGGCGCGGCGTCGGCTGTCGGCCGGGCTCGATCCTGACATGGCTGAGGTCGTCGGGGATGCCGTCGAGCGCGGCGCGCTCGCCGTGGCCGCGGACGCGCAGATCAAGAGCGATCTGGGGGCCGCCAACGAGGCGCTGGTCGAAATCAACCGCCTCCGCGACGCCAACCAGCTCGACGAAGCCGCAATCGTCCGCTTCGCCAGCTCGGGCGCCACCGAATACGCGATCTGTGCCGTCGCGGTGCTGGCCGAGCTGAGCCTGCCGGCGGCCGAGCAGGCCGTGCTGGGGCCGGACCGCGACGCGGTGCTGCTGGTCGCGAGGGGGCTCGGCTGGTCCTGGGAGACGGCCGCGGCGCTGATCGGCCTGCGCAAGGATTTCGGCAAGTCGGAAGCCGCCATCGAGCGGGCACGGCAGCATTTCCGCACCATCGCCCAGCCGACGGCGCAGCGCGTCCTCGGCTTCCTCAGGATGCGCGACGCACAGCAGTGAGATAGCTCGATACCCGCCCCGCCGCGACCGCCTTGGCCTCGTAGCGGGTGCGGATCCAGCCGGGATAAGGCTGGCGCCAGTCCTCGGCCCGTTCGTCGGTCCAGTCGAAATCGGGCGAGCGGGCCAGCCGCGCCAGCGTCCAGCCGACATAGTCGTCGATGTCGCTGGCGAAGCGGAAGCGTCCGCCCGGACGCAGCGTCCGCGCCAACAGCGTCAGCGTGCGGTCGGAGACGAAACGGCGCTTGCGCTGGCGCCGCTTCGGCCAGGGATCGGGATAGAGAAGGTCGATCGCATCGAGCGAGCCCGCCGGCAGACGCGGCAGGAGCAGCGCCGCGTCGCCGTCCCAGATGCGGATGTTGTCCAGGCGCTCGCGTTCGATCACGGCCAGGAACTTGGCCATGCCATTGATGAAGGGCTCCACGCCGATGAAGCCGATCTGCGGGCTCTCGCGCATGCGCATCAACAGATGCTCGCCGCCGCCGAAGCCGATCTCGAGCCGCACCGCCTCGACCGGCCGCGGAAACAGCGCCTTGAGGTCGGCGATCTCGCCCTCCGGCAGGCGCAGCCGCGGCAGCGCCGTGTCGATCATCACGCTCTGGCCCTCGCGCAGGGCCTTGCCCTTGCGCCGGCCGAAAAAGGCGCGGTCGGGATCGTGGTCATGGGTCATCGGGACGGTCTTCTGGCTGGATGGCGTGGCGGTCGAACGGCGTGCCTAGCAAACAAAAAGGGCCGGAGCGACATGCTCCGGCCCGATCGAATGGTCGGCTGCGTCTGCGTCAGGCGGCGACGGCCTTCTTCAGCGCGTCGACCAGATCGGTCTTCTCCCAGGAGAAGCTGCCGTCGCGGCCGGCCTTGCGGCCGAAATGGCCATAAGCTGCCGACTTGGCGTAGATCGGCTTGTTGAGCTGGAGATGGGTGCGGATGCCGCGCGGGGTCAGGTCCATGACCTCGCCCAGGACCTTCTCCAGCTTGGCCTCGTCGACCTTGCCGGTGCCGTGCAGGTCGACATAGATCGACAGCGGCTTGGCGACGCCGATGGCGTAGGAGAGCTGGATCGTGCAACGCTCGGCGAGCTTGGCCGCGACCACGTTCTTGGCGAGATAGCGCGCCGCATAGGCCGCCGAACGGTCGACCTTGGTCGGGTCCTTCCCCGAGAAGGCGCCGCCGCCATGGGGCGCCGCGCCGCCATAGGTGTCGACGATGATCTTGCGGCCGGTCAGGCCGGCGTCGCCGTCCGGGCCGCCGATGACGAACTTGCCGGTCGGGTTGACGTGCCAGACGGTGTCCTTCGAGATCCAGCCCTCGGGCAGGGTCGAGCGGATGTAGGGCTCGACGATCTTGCGGACATCGGCCGAGGACAGGCTCGCATCGGTGTGCTGGGTCGAGAGCACGATCTGCGTCACGCCGACCGGCTTGCCGTTCTCGTACTTGACCGTGACCTGGCTCTTGGCGTCGGGGCCGAGCTTGGCGGCGCCGCCTTCCTTGGCGTGCCGGGCCTTGGCCAGCACCTCGAGGATCTTGTGCGAATAATAGATCGGCGCCGGCATCAGCTCGGGCGTCTCGCGGCAGGCATAGCCGAACATGATGCCCTGGTCGCCCGCGCCTTCATCCTTGTTGCCGGAGGCGTCGACGCCCTGGGCGATGTCGGCGGACTGGGCGTGCAGCAGCACGTCGATCTTGCACTTCTTCCAGTGGAAGCCGTCCTGCTCGTAGCCGATCGCCTTGATCGCGCGGCGGGCGGCCGACTTGACCTTGCTCTTCATCGCCTTCTCGTCGAGCGAGGTGCGGACCTCGCCGGCGATGACGACGCGATTGGTCGTGGCCAGCGTCTCGCAGGCGACGCGCACCTGCGCGGCGTCCATCCCCGCCTTGGCGGCTTCCTTGAAGAACAGGTCCACGACCTCGTCGGAAATACGGTCGCAGATCTTGTCGGGATGGCCCTCGCCGACGGATTCGCTGGTGAACAGGTAATTCTGGCGTGACACGGTGGGACAACCCTTGGTCAGCGATGGCAGGAGGCCGGCCCTGGGACCAGAGCCGGCCGACGAAAAACGGCCAACCTCTTTGCAGCGGACGTGTTCGGCGTCAAGCACGCCGAACCGTTTACCGGGAGAATCGTTCGACAGGGCGAACGATCAGGGCTCGTTTTCAGGTGTTTTCTGGCTCTTCTTCGGCGAGGGTCTCGACAAGGTCGATGATGCGGCGCCGGACCTTGGCGCTCTTGATCCGCACGAAGGCCTTCGTCAGTTGCACGCCTTCGCTGCTCGACATGAAGTCCGAGACATAGGCATTCGCGGCTGAATCGGAGAACCCCCCGGTCGGCATGTCGCCGGTCGGAGCGCCCTCGAAGAAGAACGACACCGGCACGTCGAGCATCTTGGCGATCTGCTGGAGCCGGCTGGCGCTGATCCGGTTCGAACCCTTTTCGTATTTCTGGACCTGCTGGAAGGTCAGCCCCAGCGCATCGCCGAGCTTTTCCTGGCTAACGCCCGCGAGCATGCGCTGCATCCGCACGCGACTGCCGACATGGCGGTCGATCGGGTTGGGGACTTTTTTTAACATAGGTTTGCCTTGGCTCTTCGCGCTGGCTCGGATGCATGGGTTCCGGCGGCAGCATAGTCAATTGGTTTGAGGCGGTGGAGGTCGGCACCCTATCCCCTCGGTTTACAAGTTCCAAATGGGATTAGTCACGGGGCAGCATTCGCGCCAGCAGCAAGAAGCCAGCCAAAAGGGCGACATAGGCCCAGTCCGCGATGCGGCCGTAGAGCGTGGCCGGGCCGGCGCGCGGCAGCCCGACATCCAGCACGCCCTCGCGTCCGAGAGGCAGGCTCGCCAGCGTCCGGCCATAGCCGTCGGTCACCGCCGAGATGCCGGTGTTGGCGACGCGCACGAGAGGCAGCCCCTCCTCGATCGCGCGCAGCCGCGCTTGGGCGAAATGCTGGTAGGGCCCGCTCGTCTGCCCGAACCAGCCGTCATTGGTCAGGTTGAGCAGGAAGCCGGGACGCGGCCCCTGTGGCATGGCTTCGCCCGGGAACACCACCTCGTAGCAGATCAGCGGCGCGGCCGGCGGCAGGCCGCGGATCGTCAGCGGCAGACGGCGCGTTCCGGCGGCGAAACCGCCCGGCACGGACACGAACTCCGAGAGCCCGACGCTGCGGATCAGCCGCTCGAGAAACGCCGGCAGATACTCGCCGAACGGCACCAGATGGACCTTGTCGTAGCTCGAGACGATCGCGCCCTCGTCGTCGACGACCTGGATCGAATTGAAGATCGGTGGCCGGCTCTCGCCCGGCAGCACCTCGCCGGCCCGCGCGGCGCCGGTGATCAGCGTGGTGTTGGGCGGCAGCAGGGCGGCGATCCGCGCCAGCGCCTGCGGGGTCCGTCCGAGCAGGAAGGGGAAGGCCGATTCCGGCCAGATCAGATGGGTCACGGCCTGGACGCCGGGCGTGCTCGGGCTCGTCGCCCGGTCGCTGAGCGTCAGATACTGGTTCAGGATCGCTTCGCCATTGCGGGCGTTGAACTTGGCGTCCTGCGGCAGGTTCGGCTGCATCAGCCGCAGCTTGACGCCGGCGACCAGCGGCACCGGATCGGCAGGGACACGCCAGAGGCCGAAGCCGAAGAGGCCGGCGACGGCCAGAAGCGCCAGCACCGGCATCCGCCAGCGCGCGAACGCGCCCTCCGACGTGCCGAGCGTCGCCGGCGCCGCCCCGATCGCGACCGCCAGCAGCGTCAGCCCGTAGAGCCCGACGAGGGAGGCGGCCTGCGCGATCTGCGCCTGGCCGGCGAGCATCATGCCGTAGACGTTCCAGGGAAAGCCCGTCAGCACATGGCCGCGCAGCCATTCGCTGAGCGAGAGCATGACCGCCAGAACGAGGATGCGGCCGGCGCCGGTCGACCAGAGCAGCCGCGCGCAGCCGAAGCCGAGTGCGGGGAAGAACGCCAGCAGCGCCGGCAGTGCCACGACGCCCAGCGGCATCGCCCAGGCGAATTTGTCGGCCTCCACGAGGAAGGCCGCACCCAGCCACCACAGCCCGGCCAGAAAGAAGCCGAAGCCCCACCACCAGCCTGCGGCGGCGGCCGCACGGAAGCGGGCGAGAACGCTCCCGCCGACCGATCCATCGACCAGCCAGACGGCTGCGGTCATCGGCACGACGATCAGCGGCCAGAGATCGAGCGGGGGCAGGGCCAGCGCGCCGCTGGCGCCGGCGAGACAGGCGATCGCTCGCCTGCGCCATCCCCAGGCGAGAATGACGCCGTCGGCCAGAGACGCTAACCGCATCAGACCGTTTCCGCCGCGCTTGTGTCCTCGCCGGCCGGGCGGCGGTGGATGCTGAGGCGCTTGACCCGGCGGCTATCGGCTTCGAGCACCTCGAAGATCAGCCCTTCGGGCCCCTCGATCGTTTCACCCTGTTCAGGAACGTGCCCGGCCAGCGTCACGATCAGCCCGCCCACGGTGTCGACCTCCTCCGCGATCGGGTTCTGCGACAGGTCGATCCCGGTGGCCTCGCGCAGTTCGTCCAGCGTGGCGCGGGCGTCGGCGCTGTAGCGCCCCTCGCCATCGGGCGTGATGGCGGGCGCCTCCTCGAGATCGTGCTCGTCCTCGATGTCGCCGACGACGATCTCGATCAGATCCTCGATGGTGACGAGCCCGTCCGTGCCGCCATATTCGTCGATCACGAGGGCGATATGGGTCCGTGTCGTCTGCATCCGCACCAGGAGTTCGACGGCTGGCATCGAGGGCGGGACGTAGAGGACGGGCCGCATGATCTTGGTGGCGGCCAGCGTCATCGTCAGATCGACCGCGCCGAGATCGTGGAGCGCCGGCTGGGACAGCCCCGCGCTCGGCTCGGCCTTGGCCTGGCCGGCAATGAATTCGAGGAAGTCGCGGATATGGACCATACCGCGGGGATCATCGAGCGAGTCGTCGAAGACCGGCAGGCGGGAATGGCCGGCGGTTCGAAACAGCGCCAGCAACTCGTCCAGCGTCGCATCCGCAGGCACGGCGATGATGTCGGCGCGCGGGATCATGACGTCGCCGACGCGCCGCTCCCGCAGGCTGAGAACATTGGAGAGCATGGCGCGCTCCTGCGTGCTCAGATCGGCGAGTTGTCCGCTGCCCTGGGCCAGTGCCTCGGTGATCTCCTCGCGGATGGTTCCGCCGCCACGCAGGCCGAGCCTGTCCAGAAAATGGCTGAGCCAATGGGTGAGGCCGCGTCCGGCGGCTTCGGGCTGGGTCTGTCGACTGTCGTCGCTCATGATCGTGAGGGTCGGTCCGGGGTGGGAACAGGCGCGGGTGAAGCGGGGGCGGGCGGGGTGACGAGTTCGCCGTCGGCATAGGGGTCGGCGATTCCGAGGCGGGCCAGAGCCGCGACTTCGAGCCCTTCCATCCGCTCGGCCTCCGTTTCGGTTTCGTGATCTTCGCCAAGCAGATGCAGCAGGCCGTGGATCACGAGATGGCTGAAATGATCTGCGATGGCCTTGCCCTCGGCCTCCGCCTCGCGCGCGACCGTTTCATAGGCGATGACGATGTCGCCGAGGACGGGGCTCGCACCGATCCGGTCTGCCGGAGCGGCCGGGAACGACAGGACATTCGTCGCCTTGTCGAAGCCGCGCCAGTCGCGGTTGACGATGCGGATGCGCCGGTCGTCGGTCAGCAGCAGGCTCAGTTCGGCGCCAGGAAGGGGCTTGACCGGAGCCACGGCCAGCGCGGCCTCGATCGCCTCTGTAGCATGGGCCCGCAGCGCCGGCAGGTCGCCCAGCGCGCGCCATTGCCGCGACTGCGCCCGCAGGGCGAGTGCGGGCGGCACGGGAGGCTTGTCGGAACGGATCTCGGGGCGCGGCGCCGAACGCCGCGCGCGAGGTCGATCGGTCATCGCGGCCGCTCCCGCGACAGGGTCCGCTTCAGGCCATCCATCTCGTCCTCCACCGGCGCCTGCGGGAGCGGCGCGCGCAGGCGCTCCTCGCGCTCCTCGCGCTCGCGCCGGGCAGCAGTCTCATAGGCCATGACGATGCGGCGCACGAGGTCGTGGCGGACGACGTCGCCCTCCTCGAACTTGGCGTAGCCGACGCCCTCGACGCCCGAGAGCAGCTTTACCGCCTCGATCAGCCCCGAGCGCTGGCCCGGCGGCAGGTCGATCTGGGAGGGGTCGCCGGTGATGATCATGCGCGAGCCCTCGCCCAGGCGGGTGAGGAACATCTTCATCTGCACGGAGGTCGCGTTCTGCGCCTCGTCCAGCAGCACCACGGCATTGGTCAGCGTCCGGCCGCGCATGAAGGCCAGCGGCGCGATCTCGATCATGCCGGTCTGCAGCGCGCGCTCGACATGGCGCGCTTCCATGAAGTCGTTCAGCGCGTCGTAGATCGGCCGCAGATAGGGATCGACCTTCTCGCGCATGTCGCCGGGCAGGAAGCCGAGCCGCTCACCCGCCTCCACGGCGGGGCGCGACAGGACCATGCGCTCGACGACGCCCTGCTCGATCAGCGACACCGCATGGCCGACCGCGAGCCAGGTCTTGCCAGTGCCGGCCGGCCCTTCGGCGAGGACGAGCTCGTTGCGCTTGAGCTGGCGCAGATAGGCGTCCTGCGCCGCATTGCGCGCCCGCACGGGGCCGCGCTTGCGCGTGACGATCGCGTCGAAGGAGGCCTTGCCGGCATCGGCCGCCGGAAACAGCGAGCGCTGCACGTTGCTTTCCTCGATCGCGCCGTCGACTTCGCCCAGGGTCACGGGCGCGCCGGCCTTGGCGCGTGTGTAAAGCGTTTTCAGCACGCGCCCGGCCTGCTCGGCGGTCTCGCGCGGCCCCTTGACCGTCGCATGGTTGCCGTTGGGGCTGATGACCACGCCCAGCCGCCGCTCGAGATGGGCGAGGTTCTGGTCGTAATGGCCGAACACGAGGCTGGCGAGGCGGTTGTCGTCGAAGGAGAGCAGCACCTCGGTCGCCGGCAGCCCATCCCGCGTCAGCCCGTCGATGCGTGTCGGCGTCGCCTCGCGGCGGGGGCTGCGGTCCGGGCGGGGTGTCGTCGTGTCAGCCTGTGCCAATGGCGTCGTCTCCCTGGCGCCTGTTCCGGCCGGACAGGAGCGTGAGGCCGGGTCGTCTACCCTGTGCAACGATCATATCAGCCGGTGCGACGGTGGCAGGCTGATGACAGGGACGCGTGGAACGCAACGGAACGGGGCTCACGCGGCGATATCCTCGGAGGAGGGCTTGCCTGCGGCAGCGCCGGTCGCCTCGGCCTTGCGGCCGAACAGCGAGTTGGAGCCCGCCCGCTCGATCACCACCTGCACGAGCTCGCCGATCTGATTCGTCTCCGTCTCGATCTGGACAGCCTGAAGGTAGGGCGATTTCCCGGCAAGCTGGCCGGGATGGCGCCCCGCCCGCTCCAGCAGCACGTCGACGGTGCGTCCGACCATCGCATGGTTGAACGCCTGGCGATGATGTTCGATCCGGGCCTGCAGCCGGTGCAGCCGCTCGTCCATCACCGCGGCCGGGACGGCGTCGTCGAGCTCGGCGGCCGGCGTGCCCGGGCGCGGCGAATACTTGAAGGAATAGCTCGAGGCGAAGCCGATCTCGTCGACGAGACGAATCGTGTCCTCGAAATCGGCATCCGTCTCGCCAGGGAAGCCGACGATGAAATCCGAGGACAGCGCGATATCGGGCCGCGCCTGCCGGATTCGGTCGATGAGCCGGCGATAATCCTCGGCGCTGTGCTTGCGGTTCATCGCGGCGAGGATTCGGTCGGAGCCGGCCTGCACCGGCAGATGCAGGAAGGGCATCACCTGCGGCAGGTCGCGATGCGCGGCGATGAGATCGTCGTCCATGTCGCGCGGATGGCTCGTGGTGTAGCGGATGCGGGCGATCCCCGGCACCTCGGCGACACGGTGCATCAGCCGCGCCAGGCCCCAGATGCGACCATCCGGCCCTTCGCCGTGATAGGCATTGACGTTCTGGCCGATCAGCGTGACGTCCTGCACCCCCGAGGCCGCCAGCCGCTCGATCTCGGCCATGATCTGCGCCACCGGCCGCGAAAACTCGGCGCCGCGCGTATAGGGCACGACGCAGAAGGCGCAGAACTTGTCGCAGCCTTCCTGGACCGTGACGAAGGCGGAGATGCCGCGCTGGCGTATCGCCTGCGGCCGCGGCGCGGGCAGATGGCCGAACTTGTCGTCGATCGGCAGGTCGGTATCGACGACGCGCCTGGCGCGCGCCTGCTCCAGAAGCTCGGGCAGGCGGTGATAGGCCTGCGGCCCGACGACGAGATCGACCGCCGGCTGCCGCCGCTGGATCTCCGCGCCCTCCGCCTGGGCGACGCAGCCCGCGACGATGATGCGCGTGTCCTGCCCCTCCGCCTTCTGCGAATTCTTGATGTCGCGGAGCTTGCCGAGTTCGGTATAGACCTTCTGCACCGCCCGGTCGCGGATATGGCAGGTGTTCAGCAGGATCAGGTCCGCGCCCTCGGGCGTCGCCGTCTCCTCGAAGCCCTGTTCGCCCAGGATGTCGGCCATGCGCTGGCCGTCATAGACGTTCATCTGGCAGCCGAAGGACTTGATATGAACTTTCTTCATCGCGCCGGGTCTGGTCTCCAAACCGTCTCCTTACTCCGGATCGCGCCGCGAGGGAACGCCCGGCACGGCTCCGGGGGCCAAGCAACGACCGGGCCAGCAGCGGGCATCACGGCAGCGGCCGCCCGCTGACGGTTTCCTGGCGCGCCTTGCGGATCGTCTCCTGCGCCCGGCGGGTCGCTTCCTTGCGCGAGGTGGAACGGCCCATCGCGATCGGCTCGCCCCAGGCGAGCTCGACGTCGATCGCCCCGGCGCGCAGGATCGCCTGCAGATGCGGAACGAGCGGGGAGTCGCCATACCAGGCCAGCGCCGCGCGTTCGAAGCGTCCGCCCGCGATGCCGTGAAAGCCCGTATAGCTGATCGTCAGCGGATAGACGGCCACGTCCGCCTCAGCATCGGACTCGCCCTTGCCCAGCGCCTCATGGGCCGCCCCGAGGAGCGAGGAACGCAGCGGCCGGATGCGGGTGCCGTCGCCCGTCGTGCCCTCCGCGAAGAGCACGACCGCCTCTCCGGCGGAAAGCCGCTCGCCCATGGTCGCCGCGACGTCGGCGGTCGCCGCCCGCCGCGACCGGTCGATGAAGACGGTGCGCTGAAGCTTGGCGAGAACCCCGATCACCGGCCAGCCCGCCACCTCGCTCTTGGCGACGAAGCTGAGCGGCCTTTCGGCGCCGAGCACGCAGATGTCGAGCCAGGAGACGTGGTTGGAGACGATCAGCCCGGCCGCGCCCTTCGGCGGCGGCGTGCCGCGCACGCGCCGCCTTACGCCGAGGCAGCGCAAGGTCATGCGGTGGAACAGGCGCGGGATGGCGGTGGCGCGGGCGGGCGCCAGCCGCATGACCAGCCATTGCACCGGCAGCAGCGCGACCGTGCCGGCGGCGAAAACCGCGACCCGCAGGAGCGCGCCGGGCGGCAGCGACATCATGGCGTCAGCGGCGGGGTCACGCCAGGTCGAGCCGCATGGCGACGGCGGTGGCCCTGCTGCCGTCGGGCTTCGGATAATAGCCCTTGCGCCGGCCGACCTCGCGGAAGCCGAGATGGCGGTAGAGCCGCTCGGCCGCGACATTGCCATCCTCGACCTCGAGGAAGACCTGCGCGACCCCGTTCCCCGCCAGGCGGGAGAGGTGGGCGCCCAAGAGATTGGCGCCCAGACGGTTGCCGCGATGGGCGGGCGCGACCACGATCGAGAGGATCTCCGCCTCGTCGGCGGCCTGGCGCGACATCACGAAGCCGGCCGGTCGAGTCTGGTGACCGGTGAAGACACCGTCCGCCGCGACGCTGGCGTCGCTCAGCAGGGCGGCGCATTCGCCCGCCTCCCAGCCGCGCGCGAAGCCGCCCTGGCCATGCAGCGCCGCCACGTCGCGGGCGTGGCGCGCGTCGAGCCGCGCCGTGCGCGCCGGGCAGGATTCGGGATGGAGGAGTCGCCGCAGCCAGTCCATGGCGCTTGATGGCACAGCCCGGGGGCGCGGCAAATACCCTTGCGTCATCGGGGCGTTTCGCCCTTCTCAGCGCCGCGGCAGGCGCGCGCGGTCCTGCGGCGTCGTCTCCGGGGCCTTCAGATAGAGCGGCCGCGGCGGTGCCTGTTCCGGATCCGCGATCAACCCCAGCCGGGCGACCCAGGTCACGTCGGGCGCCCGCGAATCGTCGATCACCAGCGCATCGAGCCCGATCGCCCAGGCCTCGTTGGCGACGGCCAGCGCAGCCGAGCCGACGAGGCTGACCGGACCGGCCCCGATGGCGCGCGCCGCATCGCGATAGCTCACCTGACGTAAGGCAACGATCGGCCGGCCCTCCGAACTCAGCGCCTGGAACCAGACCTGGCCGTGCTTGGCGTCGAGCGCGGCGGCGATCACCCGCCCGCTCTCGCGGCCGACCAGAGGCGCGGCGCAGGCGGCGAGCGTCGTCACGCCCACGGCTGGGATCTTCGCGGCGAAAGCGATCGCGCGCGCCGCGCTGACGCCGACGCGCAGGCCGGTATAGCTGCCCGGTCCGACCGTCACGGCGACACGCCCGAGCGACGAGAACCCGCCCGGAACAGCTTTCATCACGCGTTCGATCAGCGGCATCAGCGCCTCGGCATGGCCGCGCTCCATCGCGACCTGCTCGATCGCGACGGGTTCGGCCGCCCCGGCCTCCAGCACGCAAGCCGAGCAGGCGCCGAGCGCGGTGTCGATCGCGAGAATGCGCATCAGCCTAGGCCTTGCCTGTCGGGTAATCTTGCACGCGGGACGTCATTCTCGACAGGCGGCTAGGTGATCAGATCGCCTCGACTTCCCGCACATCCGGCAGGAAGTGGCGCAGCAGGTTCTGGATGCCGTGCTTCAGCGTCGCGGTGGACGAGGGGCAGCCCGAGCAGGAGCCCTTCATCGCGAGATAGACCGTGCCGTCCTTGAAGCCGCGGAAGGTGATGTCGCCGCCGTCGCCAGCCACCGCCGGCCGAATGCGTGTCTCGAGCAGATCCTTGATCGTCTCGACGGTCTGGGCGTCCTCGGGCGCGAAGAACTCGCCCTCTTCCGTAACGTCCGCCTGCGAGCCGCTCGCCAGCACCGGTGCGCCGGACATGAAATGCTCCATGATCGCGCCGAGGATCGCAGGCTTCAGATGCGGCCACTCGCCGCCGGCCTTGGTCACGGTGATGAAGTCCGCGCCGAGGAAGACGCCGGACACGCCCGAGACGCCGAAGAGGCGCTGCGCCAGTGGCGAGCGCTCGGCCTGCTCGGCGTCGCGCAACTCGAGCGTGCCGTCCGGCATCACGGTGCGGCCGGGCAGGAACTTCAGGGTCGCCGGGTTCGGCGTGGCTTCGGTCTGGATGAACATGCTGGAGTCTCCGGTCCCGGACGGTTCAAGGCCGCCGTTCCATCGGCGAGATATAGGCGCCTGTCGCGAATCATTCCAGCGCGAAGCGGGTGGGCCGCAGCGCGCACCGTCATGCCAGCGCGTCGATTTCCTCGTCTTCGAGGTGGCCGGGCACGATCGCGACGGGAATCGGGAAGCTGGCGGCCGATTTGCCGGCGAGCGCGCTGACCAGTGGTCCGGGGCCGTCGCGGCCGGCACCGGCGGCAAGGACGAGCAGCGAGATGTCCTCGTCGGCCTCGATCAGCTTGACCACCTCGTCCGCCTTGTCGCCGGTGCGCACGACGCGCTCCGGCTCCAGCCCGGCGAAGGTGCGCACCGCTTCCGCAGCGGCGTCGATCAGCTTTTCGGCCTCGGCCTCGGCCTCCGCCTGCATGACCTCGCCGACGCCGAGCCAGGTCTCGTGCTCGGGCGGCTTGATGACGCCCAGAAGCACGATCGCGGCGCCCAGCCGCGCGCAGCGGCGCGCCGCGAAGCGGACCGCCTTGGCGCATTCGACGCTGTCATCAACGACCGCGAGGAATTTCGGGCGATGGCCCGTCTCGTAGGACCGCCGTCGCTTTACCATCGATCTCGCCCTGCCGCCGCTTCGGGAACGGACATGGTGGCTCGCGCCGCAACGTCAGCGCAAGCCCGCGCCTTGAGGTCGGGCCGCACCGATCAGCCGCGCCGCACGAAGCCGACGATGTCCTTGACGTCCCGCATGATGGGGGCGGCGATCGCTTCCGCCCGCTCTGCGCCCGCGCCGAGAATGCCGTCGATATGGCTGACATCGGCCAGGAGCCGGCGCATCTCGCCGGCAATCGGCGCGAGCTTCGCCACGGCGAGATCGACCAGTGCCGCCTTGAAACCGGAGAACTGCCCGCCGCCGAACTGGGCGAGAACCTGCGCCTTGGTCTGGCCGTTGAGCCCGGCATAGATGCCGACGAGGTTCTCCGCCTCGGGCCGGCCCTCCAGCCCCTTCTCCTCGGATGGCAGCGCGTCGGGGTCGGTCTTCGCCTTTCGGATCTTCTGGGCGATGGTCTCGGCATCGTCGGTGAGGTTGATGCGCGAATTGTCCGAGGCGTCGGACTTCGACATCTTCTTGGTGCCGTCGCGCAGGCTCATCACCCGCGGCGCCGGCCCCTGGATCATCGGCTCGGGCTGCGGGAAGAAGCCGAGCTCGCCCGTGCCGAGCCCCTTTTGCGCGATCTGCGCACCGAAATCGTTGTTGAACTTCTGGGCGATGTCGCGCGTCAGTTCGAGATGCTGCTTCTGGTCCTCGCCGACCGGCACATGCGTCGCCTTGTAGAGCAGGATGTCGGCGGCCATCAGCACGGGGTAATCGTAGAGGCCGACCGAGGCGTTCTCGCGATCCTTACCGGCCTTTTCCTTGAACTGCGTCATCCGGTTCAGCCAGCCGAGCCGGGCGACCGTGTTGAAGATCCAGGCCAGTTCCGCATGCTGCGGCACCTGGCTCTGATTGAAGATGATGCTGCGCTGAGGGTCCACGCCGGCCGCGACATAGGCCGCCGTGACCTCGCGGGTGGCGCGCGTCAGTTCGGCCGGACCGCCCCAGACGTCGAGGCCCTGCGTGATCGCGTGCATGTCGACGACGCAATAGATGCACTCATGCGTCTCCTGCATCGCCACCCAGTTGGTCAGCGCGCCGAGATAATTGCCGAGATGCAGCGTCGAGGTCGGCTGCATGCCGGAGAAGACGCGCTGGTGAAAGGTCGCCATCGGGGCGCTCCCGCAAGGGTGGGGTCGTCTGGAGTGCCGCGTTCTGGCCGAAGCCCGCCCGAGGCGCAAGGGCAAGCCTGGCCTCTGGCGTCAGATGGGCTTGCCGAGGCGGCTGAGCTCGCGCAGGCGGAAGGCGCCGAGCATCCGTCCCGCTGCCGCATAGACGAGGCCGCCGGCGCAGCACAGGGTCAGAAGCGCGGCCACGCGCCACAGCAGCGCCGACCGGGTCGAGAGAGCTTCCTCCAGCCAGGGCATCAGCGCCGCGAGCGCCGCCACCATGAGAACGCTCGCAGCCAGCACGGACAGGATCGGCCTGAGCAGCGGCAGGCGCGGTCGCCAGAGTCCGTCCCGCGCGAGGAAACTTCCGAGCACGCAGGCTTGCGTGACGAAGGCGAGCGTCGCGGCCGCGGCGGCATTGGTGGCAGGCATGGGGAGCACCGACAGCCGCCCGGCCAGGATCGCGACGCCGAGTGCCGCCAGCCCGGCATAGAGCGGCAAGCGCGGCGTCTGGCGGGCAAAATAGACCTGGGCGAAGACCTTGGCGATGACGGCGAATGGCAGGCCGGCGGCAAAGGCCTGCATCGCAGCGGCCGTTCGGATGCGGTCGATCTCGGTGAAGCGACCGCGCTCGAACAGGACGGAGATGATCGGCTCCGCCAGCCAGCCGAGGGCAACGGCGGCGGGGATCGCCAGCGCCAGCCCCAGCACCAGAGCGCGGTTGATCATGTCGCGTCGGCCGGCCGCGTCGCCGCTGGTCTCGCAGACGGCAATGGCCGGCAGCAGCACCACGCCCATCGCCACAGCCACGAAACCGAGCGGTAGCTGGAAGACCCGGTCGGCATAGTAGAGCCATGACACTGCGCCCGGCTGAACCGAGGCGATCTGGGTCGACACCAGCAGCACGAGCTGCGAAGTCGATGCCGCCAGCAGGGCCGGGCCGCCCAGCCGCAGCAGTCGTGTCATCGCGGGCGACCAGCTCAGCCGCGGCCGGACCAGCGGCATGTTGCCGTACCAGAGCGCGACGATGATCATCAGGAGGTGCAGGGCGCCGCCGAGACTGACGGCGGCGGCGATCAGCGCGGCCCCCTGCACCGAAGGCATGCCGGTCGTCAGCGCGACGATCAGGGCGGCGATCAGGACAAGGTTGAGCAGGGACGGCGCCAGTGCGGCGACGAGGAAGCGTCCCTCCGAATTGAGCACCGCGGCGAGCAGCGAAGCGAGCGTGGTGAAGGCGAGAAAGGGCAGCGCGATCCGCGTGTATGCCGTTGCCATCGCGAGAGTCTGGGGCGCGTCATGGAAGCCGCCCGCGATGGCGAGCACCAGCCAGGGCGCGAGCAGCAGGCCGAGTCCCGTGGCGGCCCCGACGCCGAGCGCCAGCCAGGCGAAGGCCTCGCCGACGAAGCGCCGCGCGGCTTGCGCGCCCTCCATGGTGCGAAGATCGAGATAAACCGGCACGAAGGGCGCGTTCAGCCCGCCCTCGCCCAGCACGCGACGCATCAGATTCGGCAGGCGGAAGGCGACGAGAAAGGCGTCCGCCACCGGCCCGGCGCCGAGCATCCGCGCGATCAGCATGTCGCGCGCGAAACCGAGCAGGCGCGACAAGACCGTCGCCAGCCCGACGACGAGCGAGTTGCGGGCGAGCTTCGCGGGTTCCGCCGGCATCGCCGCCCTTCCTTCAACGGTGGGTTACAGAATGAACCGGCTCAGATCCGCGTTCTTCGCGAGATCGCCGATGCGGGACTGCACATAGGCTGCGTCGATCGTCACCGTCTCACTGGAGCGGTCGGGCGCCGTGAAGGAGATTTCGTCGAGAATCCGCTCGATCACCGTCTGCAGCCGCCGCGCGCCGATGTTCTCGACGGTGGAGTTCACATCCACGGCGATGCGCGCGATTGCGTCGATCGCATCCGGCGTGAAATCGACGCGCACGTCTTCGGTCGCCATCAGCGCCACGCTCTGCTTGATCAGGCTGGCCTCGGTTTCGGTCAGGATGCGCCGGAAATCGTCGACGTCGAGGGGCGAGAGCTCGACGCGGATCGGCAGGCGACCCTGGAGTTCGGGCAGGAGGTCGGACGGGCGCGAGACGTGGAAGGCCCCCGACGCGATGAACAGGATGTGGTCGCTCTTCACCGCGCCATGCTTGGTCGCCACCGTCGTGCCCTCGATCAGCGGCAGCAGGTCGCGCTGCACGCCTTCGCGCGAGACATCGGCCCCGCTTTTGCCCTCGCGGGCGCAGATCTTGTCGATCTCGTCGAGAAAGACGATGCCGTTGTTCTCGACCTCGCGGATCGCCGCCTGCACGATCGCCTCCTGGTCGATCAGCTTGTCGCTTTCTTCCGTCAGGAGCGGCCCATAGGCATCCTTGACGAGGACGCGCCGGGGCTTGCCCTTCTGGCCGAAAGCCTTGCCGAACATCTCGGAGAGGTTGATCGCGCCGATCGAGGCTCCGGGCATGCCGGGCACCTCGAACATCGGGGCGCTGGGGCCCGCACCGGCGGCGATCTCGATCTCGATCTCCTTGTCGTCGAGCTCGTTGGCGCGCAGCTTGCGGCGGAAGGAATCGCGGGTGGCGAGGCTGGCATTGACGCCGACCAGCGCGTCGAGCACGCGCTCCTCCGCGGCCAGATGCGCCTTGGCTTCCACGTCCTTGCGCCGCGTTTCCCGTACCAGCGCGATCGCGATCTCGACCAGATCGCGCACGATCGACTCGACGTCGCGGCCGACATAGCCGACCTCGGTGAACTTCGTCGCCTCGACCTTGAGGAAGGGCGCATTCGCCAGCTTGGCAAGGCGGCGCGCGATCTCCGTCTTCCCGCAGCCGGTCGGCCCGATCATCAGGATGTTCTTCGGCGAGACCTCTTCGCGCAGCGGCCCTTCGAGCTGCTGCCGCCGCCAGCGGTTGCGCAAGGCGATCGCGACCGCGCGCTTGGCGTCGTTCTGGCCGACGATGAAGCGGTCGAGTTCGGAAACGATCTCGCGGGGGGAGAAAGAGGTCATGTCAGGTCTGAATCCTGCTGGAACTGCATGATGAGGACGCCGGGCGTCCGGCCTTCGAGATGGGGGACAGCTCGGAAGCCCGCCTTGCGATAGGCGGCGACGGCGCGCCCGTTATCCGGGTCGGGATCGATCAGGATTGTCTCGTGGTCTTGGGCCAGGAGGTTCACCGCAAACTGGCGCAGCGCGGCCGAGCCGATCCCCTGCGACAGCCGCTGCGAATCGGCCAGAGAGAGATCGACGCCGACGGCCTCGGCCGGGACCTCAAGGAGCCAGGGGCTCTCGGCGGTCCATGCGGGGATCTGGTGCGGACCGATCCGCCAGACCTGGATATAGCCCGCCGGCTCGCCATCAAGCATGATCAGGAAGGGCGAGCAGGTGTCGTCACGACCTTCGATCATGTCGCGGATGTAGCCGACTTCGGTCTTCGGATCGCCCCACCACTCCTGCCAGTGCGGCTGCGCAACCCAGCGCGCGAGCAAAGGCAGATCCCCGGCCTCGACAGGGCGGAAGGCGATGTCATGGGACACCGGCGCGCTCACGCGGGCTCCGCCGGCGGCAGTTTCGCCCGCAGCCCACCGAGCGGCACGCGCGGCAGCAGGAGCCGCCGCAGGCTGCGCCACCCTGCGGACAGCGCGAGCACCACCACTGCCAACCCGAGCAGCGTCAGCGGCAAATGCAGATCTCCGGAGACGCCGCGCGAGATCAGATGCGCCACCGCGATGCCGGCATAGCTCAGCCCGGAGACGATCAGCGCCCGGCGGTCGATCACCAGCGCCACCAGCGCGAGCAGCGCGAACACCGCCAAAGTGGCGCCGGCGGCGGCCGTTCCCATGCGGCCGACATCGCCGATCGCAGCCTGCGTGACCGGGTGGACGATCAGCGGCGCAGCGAGCAGGTGCAGCCAGAAGGCGACGTCCGAGCGGCGGGTTCGACGCAGCGGATCGCTGAGGTCGAGCCGCATCGCCGCCAGGAAGATTGCGAGGCCAGCCGCGAGCGCGAGCGGATACAGATGGCCGCCGACGAAGCCTGGGGAGGCCCGCTCGATCAGCCCGGCTGCGATGGCCAGCCCTCCGAGCCCGCCGATCGCGCCGTCGATCGGCACGCGGAAGCGCCAATGGTGGAGCGCGGCCGCCAGGACCGTGCCGAGCCCGGCCCCGAGATAGCCCCAGCCATCCGCTCTTGCACCGGAGAAGCCGTCTCCTGCGACAAGCCCGATCGCGACCACGCCGAGAAAGCCGCCGGATGCGGCGAACATCAGCGCCAGCGCGATCGAGGGCAAAGCGAGGCGCATCCGGCGCGAGAACCACTCGGCCAGTCCCCAGGAGACGAGCAGCGAGGTCAAGGCGAAGACCTGGCCGAAGCCGAGGACGCTCGAAAGCCCCAGGACCGCGGCCGCCAGAAGCCCGACGCCGATGGTGACGAAAACGTCGTTGAACCCACCGATCAGACGGAAGCGCTCGTCGTCGGGGTCCGGCCGGGATGGGCTCTCGGCGCCGGGCGAGGCCGGCGACGAAGCAAGCCGCAGCCGGGCCAGATGGGCGATGCGGATCGCCTGGGCCCGGTCGATGACGCCGGCCTCGACGGCGGCGTCGAGGTCCTCTTCCAGGATCACGCCGCCTCCAGCGTTTCGATCACCAGCGAATGGTTGGTGTAGACGCAGATGTCGCCGGCGATCTTCATCGCCTTGCGCACGATCGCTTCGGCGTCGGGCTCGACATCGATCAGCGCGCGTGCCGCCGAGAGCGCGTAGTTGCCGCCGGAGCCGATCGCCATCACCGAGCCATGCTCGCTGGCCTCCGGCTCGAGCACGTCGCCGGTGCCCGAGATCAGCAGCGAAACCTCCTTGTCGGCGACCAGCAGCATCGCCTCTAGCCGGCGCAGATAGCGGTCGGTGCGCCAGTCTTTGGCGAGCTCGACGCAGGCTCGCAGCAATTGCGTCGGATACTGCTCCAGCTTGCTTTCGAGCCGCTCGAACAGCGTGAAGGCGTCGGCGGTCGCGCCGGCGAAGCCCGCGATCACCGCACCCTTGGCGAGCCGGCGCACCTTGCGGGCGTTGCCCTTCATGATGGTCTGGCCGAGCGAGACCTGCCCGTCGCCGCCGATCACGACCCGCCCGCTCTTGCGCACCATCAGGATGGTGGTCGCGTGCATCGTCGGGGCGGAGGAAGCGTCTGACATCGCGATTCGGCCTCGGCGGTTCGCGGGAGGGGAGCCGCCAACATGTTCAGCGGCGCCCGCGGTATCAAGGGGTGGCACCGCTTGCGCCCGCAGGCGACACGGGCCGCCGCGGCGATTCACGTGAAACGCCTTGCGGTCGGCAGCAGCCCTCAGGCCGCCCGCTGCAGCCCCACCCGGCCCCAGATCGCGCTCAGCCCGGAGACGAGATGGTCGATATCCGCATCGGAGTGCAGCGGCGAGGGCGTGATCCGCAGCCGCTCGGTGCCGCGCGGCACGGTCGGGTAGTTGATCGGCTGGACATAGATGTCGAAGCGTTCGAGCAGCTCGTCGCTGACCGCCTTGCACAGCACGGGGTCGCCGACCATCACCGGGACGATGTGGCTGGGGTTGGCGAGATGCGGCAGCCCGGCGGCGTCGAGGCGCCGGCGCAGCGTCGCCACCCGCTCCTGATGGCGCTCGCGCTCCTCCTGGCTCTGCTTGAGATGGCGGATCGCGGCGAGCGCGCCGGCCGCGACCGGCGGCGGCAGCGAGGTCGAGAAGATGAAGCCCGAGGCAAAGCTGCGGACATAGTCGCAGAGCGCCGCCGAGCCCGTGATGTAGCCGCCCATCACGCCGAAGGCCTTGGCGAGCGTGCCCTCGATCACGGTCAGGCGCGAGGCCAGGCCGTCGCGCTCGCTGACGCCGCCGCCGCGCGGCCCGTAGAGGCCCACCGCGTGGACCTCGTCGATATAGGTCATCGCGCCGAATTCCTCGGCGATGTCGCAGAAGTCCGCGATGGGAGCGATGTCGCCATCCATCGAGTAGACCGATTCGAAGGCGATCAGCTTGGGCCGCGCCGGATCGAGCGCGGCGAGCTTGCGGCGCAGATCGTCGGGGTCGTTATGGGCGAAGATGTGCCGTTCCGCCCGCGAATGGCGAATGCCCTCGATCATCGAGGCGTGGTTGAGCGCATCCGTCAGCACGACACAGCCGGGGATGCGCGAGGCGAGCGTGCCGAGCGAGGCCCAGTTCGACATGTAGCCGGAATTGAACAGCAGCGCGGCTTCCTTGCCGTGCAGGTCGGCGAGCTCCTGCTCCAGCAGGACGTGGTAGTGGTTGGTGCCGCCGATGTTGCGGGTGCCGCCGGCGCCGGCGCCGCAGCGCTCGATCGCCTCGTGCATCGCCGCCAGCACGGCCGGGTGCTGGCCCATGCCGAGATAGTCGTTGGAGCACCAGACGGTGATCTCGCGCGGGCCACCTTCGCCATGATAGGTCGCGCGCGGAAAACGGCCGGCCTGGCGCTCCAGATCGGCGAAGACGCGGTAACGGCCTTCGCGGCGCAGGCCGTCCAGCTCCTCGCGGAAGAAAGTCTCGTGGTCCATCGCCTGCCTCCTGCGGCGCGCGCTTTCTAAAGCCTAGGGCCGGACAGGCGAAATGGCACGCGGTGTCGCGCCCCGTCTTGACCTCGATCAGTTTTCGCGCCGCGCCAGTTCAAGGATCGCCTCCAGCAGCGCCCGGATCGCGATGCCGGCATCGGCTTCGGTCATGGCCTCCAGGGGCGAATGGCTGATGCCCTTCTCGTTGCGCACGAACAGCATCGCGGCCGGGCAGAGCGCGGCCATCGCCATCGCGTCGTGACCCGCGCCCGAGGGCAGACGTCGCGGGGTCGGATTGACGCCCATTCGGGCGATCCCGGCGCTGAGCGCCTCCTGCAGCGTCGGATCCATCGGCACCGCGGAAGCCTTGGCATAGGTGGTGATGTCGAGCCCCACGCCGCGCCGCGCCGCGATGGCGGCGAAGCGCTCCCTGACGATCGCCTCCATTGCCGCGACCGTCTCGTCGCGGGGCGAGCGGATGTCGACGGTGAAGGAGACCGCACCGGGCACGACATTGGTCGCGCCGGGTTCGACCTGGAACACGCCGACCGTGCCGACCGCCTGCTCGTGCCCGGCGGCGATTCCTTCCAGCGCCAGCGCCATCTCGGCCCCCGCCGTCAGCGCGTCCTTGCGCAGCGCCATCGGCACGGTGCCGGCATGTCCGGCCTCGCCCGTCACGCGGACGCGGGCGCGCCTCTGGGCATTGATCGCGGTGACGATGCCGACGGCCTCGTTTTCGACCTCGAGCACCGGCCCCTGCTCGATATGGACCTCGAGATAGGCCTTCACCGATCCCGGCTTGCGCGCCAGCCCGGCGATGCCGCCGGGGTCGCCGCCGAAGGCGACGAGCGCATCCGCGAGCCGCACGCCGTCCGCATCGCGCGCCTCGAGCCAGGCCGGGTCGTAATCGCCCGCCAGCGCGCCCGAGGTGGAGAGATGCGTCGGGAAGCGGACATTCTCCTCGTCGCCGAAGGCCACCACCTCAAGAGCGAAGGGCAGGACGATTCCCGCATCACGCAGCGCCTGCGCCGCGAGAATTCCGGCGACGACGCCGAGATTGCCGTCGAAGCGCCCGCCATCCTTCACCGTATCGATATGGGAGCCGATCATGACGGATGGCCCGCCAGGAACCGGACCCTCGCGTCGGCCTTGGACCGACCCCGCCGCATCGATGAAGGCGGTCAGCCCCGCGACCTCCATCGCGCCTTTCGTCCACTCGGCCGCCTGCCGGTGGGCGGGCGACAGATAGAGCCGCGTCAGTTTGCCGGGTTCGTCGGAGAAGCGGGCGAGGCCTTCGAGCGCGGCGAAGGCGCGCGCGCCAAGGACGGCGGCGGAGGGAAGCGAGGCTGCCATCATGTGGTCCTAGTAGGTCGCCCGGCCGCCCGACAGGTCGAAGACGCCGCCGGTGGTGAAGCTGTTCTCGGCCGAGGCGAGGAAGGCCACCATGGAGGCGACCTCCTCGGGCAGCAGGAAGCGCCCGCGCGGGATCTTGGCGAGCATGTAGCCGATATGCTCCTCGGTCATCTGGTCGAAGATGCGGGTGCGGGCGGCGGCGGGTGTGATGCAGTTCACCGCGATGTCCTGCGTCGCGAGCTCCTTGCCGAGCGACTTGGTCAGCGCGATCACCGCCGCCTTCGAGGCCGAATAGGCCGAGGCGTTGGGGTTGCCCTCCTTGCCGGCGATCGAGGCGACCAGCACGAGACGCCCGTAGTTGCGCTTGATCATGCCGGGGATCACCGCCTGGCAGCAATGCAGCGTGCCGTCGACATTGAGCTTCATCACCCGCGCCCATTCGTCGAGCGGATACTCCCAGGTCTTCAGATTGGCCCCGGCGATGCCGGCGCTGGTGACGAGGATGTCGACGCTGCCCTGCTTGGCCTCCAGCGCGTCGGCGGCGGCTTTCACCGCTGCCGCGTCGGTGACGTCGATCCCGAGCCCGGTCGCCGTCCCGCCGATCTCCGCTGCCGTCTTGGCGGCGAGGGCGCCGTCCAGGTCCCAGATCGCGACATAGGCGCCGCTGGCGGCGAAGCGCTCCGCCACGGCGCGGCCGATGCCCTGCGCGCCTCCGGTGACGATGGCGGTTCTTCCCTGCAGATCGATCTGGTTCATGGTCGGCCCCTGACTCGTTGGAGGCGCACCCTAGGGGGTCGAAGGCCGCAGGGACAAGATCGCGCGGGCGGCGTCGATGCCTTGCTGGTGCCGGGCCGCAACGATTCGTTTACCATGATCGCCGATCCGCTGTTGTGGCCTGGGCTGTTCCGAAGCGGGACGCGCGGCCTGTTCCCGTGCCGATCCCGCACAGGGCGCGAGATCTTCCGCGAGCCGGCGCCGCGCCGCCGCCCCGTTCCGGAACATCGCGTGATTTCAGGGGCTTTGCCGGTTAACCCGGCCTCGCGCATCGGCTGAAGAGGCCGTTCACCACCCCGCCGTCTTCGCCTTGATTCCCGCCGGCATTGCGTCATGACCAAGAGGCGCCGACCATCGGCGCGAGACGCCGCCGACTGACCTCCTCCAGGATCGCCCGAGCCTTGCCCGCCAGCCTCACCCTCCCTCGCAACACTCCGATGCCGGCGGCGCGGCCGGCCGGCATCGCGCAGCGCGACATCGGCGGCATTGCCGTTGCGCTGCTGTCTCGCAGCGCGGCGCTGGCGGAGTTGTCGGAGGCGATGAGCAGCGGCCGACACGTCAAGCTCGCCTTCTGCAACGCCAACCTCGTCAACATCGCAGCGGCCGATCCGGCTCTGCTGCGGCAGCTTGCGGGCTTCCTCGTCCTGCCGGACGGAATCGGAGTCGATCTGGGGAGCCGCCTGCTCCATGGCGACAGCTTCCCGGCCAATCTGAACGGAACGGACTTCATCCCGGCCCTGCTCGAGGCCGAGACCCGCGCGCTGACCATCGCTCTGCTCGGCGCGAGGCCCGGCGTGGCCGAGCGGGCCGCTGCGAAGCTGGCCGAGCGCTATCCCCGTCACTGCTTCCGCGTCGCCGGCGACGGCTTCTTCGACGCCGCAGGCGAAGCCGTACTGCTCGCATCCCTGAAAGCCGCCCCGCCCGATCTCCTGCTCGTCGCCCTCGGCAATCCCCGCCAGGAGCGCTGGATCGCCGAAACGCTAGGCCCGCAGCATGCGGCGGTCGCGGCCGGTGTCGGCGCGCTGTTCGATTTCCTCGCAGGCGAGGTGCCGCGCGCGCCGGAAGCCTGGCGCCGAGCGCGGCTGGAATGGCTCTACCGGCTCCGGTGCGAGCCGGCCCGGCTCTGGCGCCGCTACATCCTCGGCAACCCGCTCTTCCTGCTGCGCATCCTGCGCCAGCGCCTGCGGACCGGCAGGCCGCAGCCGTGACGCAGAGCTTCGCCATCGCGACGCCGAGCTATGCCGGCGATGTCGAGCGCTGCCGGCTGCTCTGCGCCAGCATCGACCGCTTCGTCACCGGCCACGCCGCGCATTATCTGCTGGTCGAGGATGCCGACGTCGCCCTGTTTCGCCCGCTCGAAGGCCCGCGCCGCCGCGTCATCGCCGAATTCGAGCTGCTGCCGGTCTGGCTGAAATCCTGGCCCGATCCGCTCAGCCTCGGTCGCCGTCGCGTCTGGACCGGCCCCCGCGCCCTGCTGCGCGGCGTCCCGCCGCTGCGCGGCTGGCATGCCCAGCAGCTGCGCAAATTCGCCCTGCCGCTGAAGAGCGACGAGGATGTCGTGCTCTTCGCCGATTCTGACATGCTCTTCCTGCGGCCCTTCGACGTCGCCAGCCTCGCGACGCAGGACGGCGTGCGGCTCTACCGCAAGCCCGACGGCATCGCCGCGGAGATGCGCGAACATCGCGGCTGGTGCGACAGCGCGGCGGGTCTGCTCGGCCTGCCCGCGCCGGATTTTCCGAGCCCCGACTACATCAACAACATGGTGAGCTGGCGCCGCGACAACGTCCGCGCGCTCATGGACCATATCGAGAGCACCAGCGGGCGCGACTGGGTCAGTGCCATCGCCTCGCGCCGCGGCTTCTCGGAATATGTGATCTACGGCTATTTCGTCGAACGCGTGCTGGGGCTCGACCGGGCGCGTCACTGGCCGGACCCGCGCGAACTCTGCAAGGTCTATTGGGGCGGCGAGGCCGGGGCGATCGAGGGCTTGCGCTCCTTCGAGGAAGTGCTGGAGCCCTGGCAGGTCGCCGTCGGCGTGCAGTCCTTCATCGGCGAGCCGGTCGAGGCGATCAGGGCCCTGTTCGAGACGCAGTGACGCCGCGCCCCGCCTGCGCCAGCAGCCTGTAGGTCACCGCCGCCGACAGGACATACACCGCGCCGAAGACCAGATTGAGCCAGGGAGCCCAGGCGTCGTCTGCCGGAAAGCGCAGCATCACCCAGGAGAGCAGGGCGGCCTTCAGCCCGGTGATCGCCAGCAGGAGCGCGATCCGCGAGCCGGTCCGCTCGCGCGCATAGAGCAGCTCGGCATGGTATTCGACCAGATTGCGGAAGGCCGGGACCAGAAGCAGCGGCAGGAAGAGATAGGCCGCTTCGCTGACGTTCCGGCCCAGCAGCCCCGGGAAGGGCCAGAGCGCAATGATCACCGCCAGCAGCCCGCCGATCGAGATGGTGGCGATGCCGGCCTCGACCAGCGCGAGCCGGCCGGCCCCGCCGGCGAAACCCCGGTCCTTCATGATCTTCTGGACCAGCATCTGGTTGAAGCTGCGCACGGGCATCGCGGTGAGGTCGATGACGCGCATGGCGATGGCGTAGAGCCCGGCGATGCGTTCCCCGGCCAGCGCCAGCATCAGCAGTTTGTCGAGCTCGGCCTGGACATAGAAGACGATTTCGGCCGCCCCGGCATAGACGGCGTCCGCCATTCGGCGCGGATAGAGCCGGCGGACGAAGCGCAACCGCAGCGGTGGCAGAAAGAAGATCAGCGCGAGGCTCAGCGTCGCCGTCGTGGCCGCCAGATAGGCCAAGACCCAGATCTCGAGGCTGTGCCGGCCGAAAGCCGCAAACAGCAGCGCGGCGACCGTGCGCAGCGATGAGCCGAGGATGACGAGCAGGGCCGCCTGGCGGAAGCGCCGCAGCCCGTTGTTGACGATCGCGACGACCTCGACGAGCCGCCAGCACAGGATTTCCGCGACCAGGATCAGCGCGAAGGGCAGCGCCGCGAGCCGCTCCGCGAAGAGGAAGACATAGGCCAGGGCGGCGACCGCGGCGATCGCTGGCAGCGAGAGCAGGGCGAGAGCGGAAAACCCTGCCAGATAGGCCCCCAGCAGCCGTGGTTTCACCGTCGCGACCCGGTAGACCGGCGAGACGAAGCCGAAGGCGAGCATGCGCGACAGGATGAGGCCGGTGGCCGATGCCGTTGCGAACAGACCGAATTCGCCGAGGGTCAACGTATTCGCAACGATGAGGAAGTAGACAAGCGAGATCACGAGCCGGCCGGCTGAGCCGCTCAGGATGGTGAGGTAGGCGAAAATGGCGGCGCGGTCTGGCAGCATGAGGTCCGTTTTCGCGGCGCGCAGGATGCGCGTGGGCCCGTCTGGCCCGGCTTCTGCCTCATCCGGACGGCGTCGAGGCGCCACCCTAGCCGACAGGCGTTGAACGACCCTAAACGAAACGGAACCGTCCCCGCTCATGCGACAGCCCGATCCGGATCGACACATCGACGGCCTGACCCGGCGCGCTGCGCTGGCCGCCGCCGCGGGTCTGGCCGCGACCGGTTTCGCGCAAGCCGCCGGCGTCAGCGCGGCGCGGCCGATACCCATCGGGTCGGCCGCCCAGATCGAGACCTTCCGGGCCGATCCGCGCTATCGCGAGGCGCTGAAGCGCTATTGCGACGTCATCGTCCCGATGAACGACCTGAAATGGGAGGCGCTGCGCCACGACCGCGCCCGCTTCGACTTCTCGGGCGCCGACGAGATCGTCGCTTTCGCCGAGCGCAACGGCCAGGCCCTGCGTGGCCATGCCCTGCTCTGGGGCGAGGCGCTGCCGCCCTGGGCGAGGGACATGACCAGCCGGGCCGAGGCCGAGCGCGAGCTTGTCGAGCACATCAGCACGGTCGTCGACCGCTACAAGGGCAGGATCGCGACCTGGGACGTGGTCAACGAGGTCATCCGCTTCGAGCCGCTGCCGGGTGAACCGATGCGCGACACGATCTGGCAGCGGCTGCTCGGGCCCGCCCATGTCGAGATCGCCTTCCGCGCCGCGGCCGCGGCCGATCCGAAGGCGCGGCTCGTGCTGAACGACTTCAACTTCGAGGAGCCGGGCGCCGGTACGGCGGCGCGCCGCCGCATCGCGCTCGATCTCTGCCGCCGGCTCAAGGACAAGGGCATCCCCGTCCACGGCATCGGGATGCAGGCGCATCTCTATGCCGACCGCCCGCTCGACATCGACGGGCTGGAAAACTTCATGGTCGAGCTCGGCAAGCTCGACCTCGACGTCGAGATCACCGAACTCGACGTGATCGACTGGAAGCTCCCCGCCGATGCCGCGACGCGCGACCGGGCCGCCGCGAGCCTGGTCGGGACGTTCCTCAACGCCATCGCCTCCGTCCGCCGGCCCAAGGCCATCGTCACCTGGGGCCTGAGCGACCGCTATTCCTGGATCCACGAGACCTTTCCGCGTCAGGACAAGGCTAGAGCCCGACCCCTGCCGCTGGATGCCGATTTCCGGCCCAAACCGATGATGGCGGTGCTCGACCGCTATCGCCGAGGCCAGAGTTAGCGCCCGCCGCGACAGAGCGAGCGAGACGATGTTGCCCGTGCCGAGACGCTCCCGTCCCGGCGTCCGGCGAGGACTGGAAGAGTGAAGCGTAGCGTCATGTTCACCAACGAGACCGCCGTCAGCGAGCCGGAGCCGAGGCGTGATCGCCGCGAGCGCCGGGCCGCGCCCGCGGCGGTGCCGGCCGTCATGGCGAAGCTCACCGATCCGGCCTGGGTTGTCCGGACCCTCTGGGCGCGCAAGGGGCTCATTCTGCTCTGCGCCGTCCTCGGCCTCGTGCTCGCCGCTCTGGCGAGCCTGCTCTTGCCGCCGAAATACGTCTCGACCGCCCAGCTCTTCATCGACCCGCGCGACCTGCGCGTGCTCCAGAACGAAGTCTCGCCCAACGCGACCGGTGGCGACCCGACCTCGATCACCAGCTATCTCGAGAGCCAGGCGCGCATTATCGCCTCCGATAGCATCAAGACGCCGGTGGTCTGGAGCGAGGGGCTGGACAAGGACCCGGAATTCGGTGGCGAGGCCCCGAAATCGGGATTGGGCCGCCTGATCGCCGAGTGGTGGCCGAAGAGCGGCGCGCCCGATCATGACGGGCTCGTCTATGCGCTGGCGGCCCTCGACCGGAACGTCAGCGTCCGCCGCGGCGAGCGCACCTTCGTCATCGACATCTCGGTTACCTCGCGCGAGGCCGCCAAAGCCGCCCGCATCGCCAATGCCCTGGCCGAGACCTATCTCGAAAACCAGGCCAAGGTCCGGGCCGAGGCCGCCCAGCGCGCCACCGCCTCGCTGACCTCGCGCCTCGAGGAGCTGCGCAACCGCCTGCGCACGGCCGAGGACAAGGCCGAGCGCTACAAGGAGGCCAACAACATCGTCGGAGTCGGCGCCGGCCGCTCGATGACGGAGGAGCAGCTCGCGCTCAACAACGCCCAGCTCGTCGCGTCGCGCACCCGCGTCACCGAGGCGCGCGCCAAATACGACCAGATCATCGCCACCCGTCCGGCGGGCATCGAGGCCGGCGCGATCCCCGAGGCCGTCGCCTCCAACACCATGACGGCGCTGCGTGCCCAGCTCGGCGCGGCCCTGGCCAAGGAGGCCGACCTGCTCGCCTCGCTCGGCGCCCGCCACCCCGCCCTCGCCGCCGCCCAGGCCCAGACCCGCGACGCGCGGCGCCAGATCTCGGACGAACTCTCCCGCATCGCTCGGTCCGCCAAGGTCGAGCTGGATCGCGCCGTCGAGGCCGAGCGCCAGATCGCGCGCCGTGTCGATCAGCTGACGGCCTCGCAATATGCCGCCAGCCGCGCCTCGGTCGAGCTGCGGGAGCTCGAGCGCGAGGTCGAATCCTCGCGCGTCGTCTACGACGCCTTCCTGCGTCGCGCCCGCGAGACGGGCGAGCTCGCCGGCATCGATACCACCAATGCGCGCGTCATCGGCGCCGCCATGCCGCCGCTCGAGAAAAGCGGCATCAGCCGGCGCACGCTGGCGCTGCTCGGCGGCATCGCCGGCGGCGGGGCCGGTGTCGCGCTGGCGCTCGGGCTCGCTCTGTTCGGCCCGCTGCCCCTTCCGCGGCGCCCCGTCCGACAGGCGGAGGAGAGCGAAGCGGCCCAGCCGCCTGCGGCCGCCGCTCCAGCCGAAGCGAAGCCCGTCCCGGCCCCGCTGATGGCGGTGCCATCGGCCGTGGCCGTCGCGCCGCGTCCTGCGGCGGCCAAGGCCGGCTGGCGTCGCCTCGTCGCGATCAACGGTGGGCAGGCCGAGCGCGTGCCCGATCTGCTGCGGACCGCCGCCGCCCCGCTGCTGGCGACGTTGCCGGCCGTCCGCCACCGCCGCTGGCGCCGTGATGATGGCGAGATCCGCTCGGTCTTCCAGGCGAAGACGCATCTGGTCGATGTGCTCGACAAGCCGAATGCCGGCTTCGCCAAGGCGGTGCGGACGGTGCGCTCCGCCCTCGCGGCGCAAGCTTCCGGCGGCGACCATCGGCGGGTTCTGGTGCTCGCCCTGCGTCCCCATGCGGGCGCCTCGACGCTCGCGCTGAATCTCGCGCTCGATGCGGCGCAGGCCGGCCTGCCGGCGATGCTGGTCGATGCGAGCCTGGGCGAGGAATCCCTGACCCGTATCTATGCACCGGAGGCTCAGTTCGGGCTCCACGACATCGTCACGGGCAAGGTCGGGCTCGTGCGTGCGGCGCTGCAGGACGAGGGCACCGGCCTGTTCTTCCTGCCCCGCGTCGGCCGGACCGATCTGGTCGGCGTCGAGCAGATCGGGAGCGGCTTCTTAGAGAAGGCCCGCCGTTTCGGCCCGATCATCATCGATGGCGGCGCGGTCGGGACGGACGGTCTCGCGCTTCGCTTCGCCGAGGTCGCGGACGACATCGTCCTCGTCCTGCGCGAGGGCGCGGTCGGCGAGGGCGATCTCGCCAGCGCGACGGCGGCGCTCGGCGAACAGGCCGACAAGCTGCGCGGCTTCGTCGTCAACGAGGCCTGAGCACCGGCCTCAATTCGCTTCCGGCTTGCGGTACTGCTCGTTGGCGACGCCGAACTCCGACAGCAGGCGTCCGGCCGCCACCTGTGCGTGATAGAGGCCGATCACGGCAGACCCCGTCTTCAGGCCGAGCGCGAGGCCGCGCGGCAGGCTGGCGCCGAGGAGCGCCAGCGACTTGGCCAGCACGCGCAGCCGGCCGGAGGTTCCCGGACGCAGCCGCCGCTCGATGGCCGCGGAGATCGCGCCGTTGCGCAGGGCGCGGGCCTGGATCCAGCCGAATTCGCTGCGCCGGGCCGGCATCGTCTCGCGCTGCGCCGCCTCCTGCACCCACCAGAAGCGGAAGCCGGCCGCTTTCGCCCGCGTGAAGAAATCGCTGTCGCCGCCACCGGTGAAGTCGAAACGCTCGTCGAGGAACGGGTATCCGAGCCGCTCCAGCACCTCTCGCCGGATCAAATAATTCGCGCTCGAGAACAGGATCGGAATCGGGCCTGAGGCGGCATAATGAGAGCGGAAGACCGGGTGGGCGGAGAGCCAGGCGCGCGAGGAATCCTCAAAGTCCGGCGTCACCGAGCCGCCGAACAACTCGGCCGGGGCGCTACGCGCAGCCTTCAGGAAGGCGTCGAGCCAGAGCGGCGTCGCGGTCTCGTCATCGTCGATGCCCAGAACCTGCTTCAGCGCCGGAAAGCGCGTCAGCGCGCAGCGCCAGGCGGCGTTGTAGGCCTTGCAGTTGCCCTGACGCGGTTCGACGATGACGAACCCCTTGAACAGCCCCTGCGCGAGCAGGGACGCGGCGCGTTGCGCACCAGCCTGTTCAATGCCTTCGTTCTCGACGACGATGATAGCGACATCATGCCCGCCCTGCTGGGCCGCGAGCGAGCGCAATGTCGCCTCGAGCAGGTCGGGCCGGCGAAAGGTCGGTACGCAGACGACGCTCTCGACACCCGCCAGCGTAGCCTCGGGAGAGCTGGCGAGTACGCTGAAGGGCTCCGGCGTCGTGAAGAGCGCAGCGGCGCGGTTGCGGATCGGGTCGAGGGCATTCATCGCGTCCATCATCGCCCGCCGCGCTTAAGGTTCCGTGATCGCGATGGCTGGATCGGCGGTGGACCGGGCCATGAAGCGTTGATCATGCTCGCGCGCCGCGCTTGACCCGCGCCCGCGGGCGAGGCCTTGCTGCGACTGCGGTGTGCGCCGCAGATGGTTCTCCGGCCGGGCTTCTTCCCTTGCGTCTCGCCTTCCTCACCGCACTGGTTCCCGTCGCCCGGCCCGACACCGGCTTCGAGATCGCCAATGCCGCGATCCTCGACGCCCTGCGCGGCGCCGGGCACGAGGTCACGGCCTTCGGCTTCCTGCGGCCGGGCGAGGAGCCGGCCGATCCGGACCGTTCCCGCATCATCGCCAGGACCGAGATCGAAAACGCCGTGGCGTCCCCCGGCCTGCGCCTGCGCTGGATCGCGGCCGCCCTGCGCCTGCGCCTGCCCGTCGCCTGCGCCAAGCTGCGCCTGGCGGGCGCCGGCCGCCTCGTCGAGACGGTCCGCGCCGAAGGCCCTTTCGACGCCATCGTGCTGAATTCGGTCATGCTGCCCGGCGCCTTTCCGGATCTGCTCCGTCTCGCCCCCTGCCTGCTGGTCGAGCACAACATCGAATATGTCTCGGCGGGCCAGAGCGCCAACCATGCCCGCAATCCCGTGCTGAAGCGGCTCTATCGGCGCGAGGCGCGCCTGCTGGAGCAGATCGAGCGCAGGCTCTGGCGCGACTGCCGCTTCGTCTGGACGCTGGCGGAGGAGGATCGCGCCGCCCTCGGCCCCGCGCTGGCGGCCCGCTCGGCCGCGCTGCCCCTGCTCCCTGTCGCGGCGGCGCCGGAGACGCCCGCGGTCGCCGAGCCGGAGCCGGCTCACGACGTTGGGCTCATCGGCACCTGGACCTGGACGCCCAATTTCATCGGCCTCGACTGGTTCCTGCGCGAGGTCTGCCCGCTCCTGCCGCCGGATGTGACCGTCGCGGTCGCGGGCCGGCTGCCGCCGGGCGTGACGGCACCGCCTGGCGTGCGCTTCCTCGGACGCGTCCCGGCCGCCGACGCCTTCCTGCGCTCCTGCCGGATCGTGGCTTTGACCAGCCGCGCCGGCACCGGCGTTCAGCTCAAGACGGTGGAAGCGCTCGCTCTCGGATTGCCCGCGGTCGCGACGCCGCTCTCCTGCCGTGGTTTTTCCGACATGCCGGCCAATGTCACGCAGGCCGAGGATCCCCGCGCCTTTGCGGATGAACTGGTCGCCCGGCTCGCCGCGATCCGGGCCGGCGATCGCCAGCGCCTCAATGGGGCGGCTTTCCTGGATCGTCAGCGCCAGGCCCTGGCTGAGGGGCTGGAACGGGGCCTCGCCGCGGCCCGGGCCTGAGCTAAGAGCCCGGTTTGGAGGGGCCGCGCCCGATGAGCAGCCCGAACAACGGCCCGGCGCTGATCATCACCAGGAAGACCCGGATTATGTGGTGGGCGGCCACGAAGGCCACCTCAGTGTGCAGCGCCAGCGCGATCAGGCTCATCTCGGCCAGCCCACCAGGCGAATAGGCCAGGATCAGCGGCACATGCCCATGCACCGAGACTTTCGCGACCAGCCAGGCGAAGGCGAGCGTCAGCGACAGCAGGATCACGGTCGAACCGGCCGACAGCGCCAGCACCCGCAGGATGGTGCGCGGCGCCGTGCCGACGAAGCGGCAGCCGATGGTGATGCCGAGGATCAACTGGGCGGCGTTGACGATCTCGAAGGGCGGCACCGAGTCGCTCAGACCCGAGACATGGACGATCGCGCTGACGATCATCGGCCCGAGCAGGAACTTCGCCGGCAGACGCAGCCATTCGCCCAGCACGATCCCCGCGATGCCGCAGGCGAGCAGGACGAGTTCGGCCAGGAGCGGGGTCGCGAAGACGGAGGGCCCGGCGACGCGGTTGCCGCCGATCGGCACGCCGCCGATCCACTGCACGATGAAGGGCAGCGTCATCACCACCAGCAGGATGCGGGCGGAGTGGATCAGCGCGATGATGCGCGCATCGCCGCCCTTCTCTTCGCCGAGCGTCACCATCTCGATCAGCCCGCCCGGCATGCCGGCGAAGAAGGCGGTGATCGGATCGAACCCCGCGACCTTTCTGAAATAGGCGACGCAGGCGAGGGCGCAGGCGATCATGAACAGCACGAGCCCGGCCAGCGTCGGCAGCCAGTTCGGCAGCTGCGCGATCACCTCCGGCTTGAAGCCGGCGCCGAGCATCACGCCGATCACCATCGTCATCGGCGGGCGGATGACGGAGGGGGCCGCCACCGGCCAGCGCAGCAGCGCGGCCGCCGTGCACGCCACCATCGAGCCCAGCATCCAGGGCAAAGGCAGCCGCCCCAGCACGAAGAGATAGCCGCCCAGCCCGCCGATCAGCAGCGCCAGCGCGAAGCGCCGATAGGGAAAGCGCGCCGGATGCAGCCCGCGCAAACCTTCGACGAAATCGCTCAGCAGGGTCCTCACCGCAGGCGGCCCGCCCGGCTCGCGACGCCCGGCGCGACGGCCGGGCGCGTGCTCGGGAAAGCGGATCGGGAAGCGGCCGACATGCAGGCTCCGGCGTGGTGGCGAGGCGGTGCCCTCCTAGACCGCAGGCGCGAAGCGCGAAAGTCCGGGCGGCACATGCCGCATCTGTCCCTCCGGCGCATCGCCGCGACACAACCCCGGCATGTGCGGCCGGCTCTGGCGCGACTCCGCGATTTCCTCGATCACTCTCATGGGGAAACACCCGGCCGGGCCGCGACGCCCGTTGCCGACGGTCGAGGACGATGAGCGAAGAACGGCAGACCGGGCGCGAAGATCGCCTGGCGCAAGGCGAGGGTTCGGCCGAAATCGAGCCACCCCCGCGCGTCCTCGACACGGCGGAGCCTGTCGCAAGCCGAGAGCCGCCTCCCACGCTCGAGCCGGCTGCAGCCGTGGGTGCCGTGCGTTCCCGGCGGGCCCGCCTGACGCGTTGGTGGAGCGTTGCCAGCCCCAATCTGCGCGGCTCTGCCTATATGATGGCGGCGCTCTTGGTCTATGCGGTGATGGTCGGCGCCATCAAGCATGTCGGCGGGGTGATCCCGCTGGTGCAAATCCTGCTGATCCGCCAGATCGTGATGAGCCTCGTGCTGCTCGCGATGTCGCGCGGCGGCCTGCGGCCGATGCTGCGCACGCGCCGGCCGGGCCTGCAGGTCATCCGCAGCATCCTGACGCTGACCGCCATGCTCTGCGGCTTCACCGCCGTCATCCAGATCCCGCTGGCGCAGGCGACGGCGATCGGCTTCAGCCAGGTGCTCTTCGTCACCATCGCCGCGGTCATCGTCCTGAAGGAGGTCGTCGACGCGCGTCGCTGGATCGCGACCGTGATCGGCTTCCTTGGCGTGCTGGTCATGCTCAAGCCCAGCAGCGAGGGGCTCGATACCTTCGCCCTGCTCGCGGTGGCCGGCGCGCTGCTCAATGCCGGCATCACCGTCAGTGTCCGCATGCTGGCTGCGACCGAGCGCACCGACACGATCCTGATCTGGCAGGGCATGGTGATGATGGTCGCGCTGGCCATCCCGACCTGGCTCTGGTGGGTGCCGCCCGATGCCACGCAATGGTTCTGGCTGATCGTGCTCAGCCTGTTCGGCACGGCCGGGCAGTGGCTGATCACGCGGGCCTATCAGGTCGGCGAGGCGGCAGCGCTCGCCCCGCTCGATTTCAGCCGCTTGCTGCTGGCGAGCTTCACCGGCTTCGTCTTCTTCGCCGAGATTCCCGCGCTGTCGACCTGGATCGGGGCGGCCATCGTGATCGGCGCGACGCTCTACACCATCCGCAAGAACGCCCGGACCCTGCCGCGCGAGCCGGCCGCACCCTGACGAGACCCGCCCCCTGCATTGCCCGGCAGCCGCCGCCGGGGTTATGAATCGGCGCACGCGGGCCCGATCCGGCCTCAGTCGCGCGCGTGCAGTCCCGACGCGAAGGAGCCGCCCATGCGCATCGAGAACGACCCGAAGCTCGATTTCCGCGACGTCCTGATCCGCCCCAAGCGCTCGACGCTCGGCAGCCGCGCCGAGGTCGACGTCTTCCGCTCCTTCCGCTTCGCCCATACGGGCCGCGACTGGACGGGGTTTCCGCTGATCGCAGCGAACATGGACGTCGTCGGCACCATGCAGATGGCGCGTGCCCTGTTCCGCCACGGCGCCATGGTGGCGCTGCACAAGCATTACGGCCCCGACGAACTCGCCGCCTTCTTCCGCGAGCCGGAATCGGTCAACGCCTTCTTCTCGCTCGGCACCACCGAGGCGGACCACGACAAGCTCGCCCGGGTCCACGCCCAGTCGCCGATCGACAAGATCTGCCTCGATGTCGCCAATGGCTACACCGAGAAATTCGTCGAGACCGTCAAGGCGACCCGGGACGAGTATCCCGATGCCGTCATCATGGCGGGCAATGTCGTCACCGGCGACATGACCGAGGCGCTGATCCTGGCCGGCGCCGACATCGTCAAGGTCGGCATCGGCCCCGGCTCCGTCTGCACCACCCGCAAGATGACCGGCGTCGGCTATCCGCAGCTCTCGGCGATCATCGAATGCGCCGATGCCGCCCATGGGCTCAAGGGCCTGGTCTGCGGCGATGGCGGCGTCACCGTGCCGGGCGACCTCGCCAAGGGCTATGGCGCCGGCGCCGACTTCATGATGCTCGGCGGCATGCTCGCCGGTCATGACGAATGCGAAGGCGACATCCGCTACGAGGAACGCGACGGCGAGAAGGTGCCCGTCGGCATGACCTTCTACGGCATGTCCTCGGACACGGCGATGAAGCGCTATTCCGGCGGCGTCGCCAAATACCGCGCCTCCGAGGGCAAGACCGTCGAGGTGCCCTATCGCGGCCCGGTCGAGGGCACGATGCAGGAGCTGATGGGGGGCGTGCGCTCGGCGATGACCTATATCGGCGCCGTCCGGCTCAAGGAGGTGCCCAAGCGCACCACCTTCATCATGGTCGGCAGCCAGCTCAACACCGTTTTCGGCAGCTGAAAATCGCCTTGGCCCGCTCTACCGCCGCCGGCCCGGCTGTTGCATAGTCGCGCCCTTCGAGAAGCCGAAGGCCGCAACGGGCCCGGGGGAGAGACGACGATGATGAAGACAGTTCTGGCGGCCACCGCCGCTTTGGCGGCGAGCGCCTCCCTAGCGAGCGCCCAGCAGCTTGCCCCGAGCCCGACGCTCGATGCGATCAAGGCCCGCGGCCACATCGAATGCGGCGTGCATCTCGGCCTGCCCGGCTTCTCCTTCGCCGACGACAAGGGCGAGTGGACCGGCCTCGACGTCGACTATTGCAAGGCGCTGGCCGCCGCCGTCCTCGGCGATGCCAAGAAGGTCAAGTTCACGCCGACCTCGGTGCAGCAGCGCTGGCCGATCCTGCAGTCGGGCCAGGTCGACCTGCTCTCGCGCAACTCGACGATCACCTTCTCGCGCAACGCCTCGCTCGGCCTGAACTTCCAGGGCATCAATTTTTACGAGGGCCAGACCTTCATCGTCCGCAAGGCGACCAACGCCAAGAGCGCGGCCGATCTCGACGGCGCCTCGATCTGCGTCGCCGCCGGCTCGACCGAGGAGAAGAACGCCTCCGACTGGTTCCTGGAGCGCAACCTCAAGGTCACCATCACCAATTTCCAGAAGAACGACGACGCCATCGCCGCCTATGACGCCGGCCGCTGCGACGCCTACACCGCCGGCGTCGGCGCGCTCGCCGGCCAGCGCGTCAAGCTCAAGGTCCCCGGCGACCACATCATCCTGACCCAGCCGATCTCGAACGATCCGCAGGGCCCCGTGACCCGCTGGGGCGACGAGCGCTGGCAGCTCATCGTGCGCTGGGTGCTGAACGGCACCATCGCCGCCGAGATGCTGGGCGTCACCTCCGCCAATGTCGACCAGATGAAGGCGAGCTCGAAAAACTCGGAAGTCCGCCGCCTGCTCGGCGTCGAGGGCAATTTCGGCGCGATGATGGGGCTCTCCAACGACTGGATGTACAACGCCATCAAGCAGGTCGGGAATTACGGCGAGAGCTTCGAGCGCACCGTCGGCATGGGCTCGCCGCTGAAGCTCGAGCGCGGCCAGAACCAGCTCTGGACCAAGGGCGGCCTGCTCTTCACCCCGCCCTTCCAGTGAGAGCCTCTCGTCATAGTCGGGCTTGACCCGACCATCTCGGAAACCAGCCTCCGCGTCATGAGCTTCTCGGGTCGCAGCGACGCTGCGCCCGAGAATGACGCCCAACGATCCCTTGGCGCCGCTTCTTGACCAGAGCCCTCGCCCTCCTCAACGACAAGCGCGTGCGCGACGTGGTCTATCAGGCCGCGCTGCTGCTCGGGCTCGCGGCCCTGACCGTGTTCTTCGTGCGCAACGCCTCGGAGAACATGGTCAAGGCCGGCATCGCCTCGGGCTTCGACTTCCTCTGGCGCAATTCGGGCATCGACGTGCCCTTCGTGCTGACGGGCTACACCCGCTCCAGCACCGTGTTGGACCTGTTCTGGGCCGGCGTCGCCAACACCCTGCTGGTGACGGTCGTCGCCATCGCTCTCGCCACCGCGCTCGGCTTCCTCGTCGGCATCGCGCGGCTCTCCTCGCACTGGCTGCTCTCGACGATCGCCGGCGCCTATATCGAGTTCGTCCGCAACATCCCGCTGCTCTTCTTCGTGCTGTTCTGGTATTTCGGCGTCATCGCCGCCCTGCCCGCGCCGCGCGACAGCGTCAGCGTCTTCGGCGTCGCCTTCCTCAACAATCGCGGCCTCACCATCCCGCTGCCCGAGGCGCCCGGCGTGTTCCGCTGGGCGGTCGCGGCGATCCTTCTGTCCTGGATCGCTCAGGCGCTGGTCGCCGCCTGGGCCCGTCGCCGCAAGGAGCGCACGGGACAGGACGCGCCGGTTGTGGCGGTCGGTGTCGGGCTTGTGCTGCTTCTGCCGGCGCTCGCCGTGACCTGGGCGAGCCTGGCGACGGGCTGGGACGTGCCCGTGCTGCGCGGCTTCAACTACCGGGGCGGCTTCGTCGTGATCCCCGAATTCGTCGCCCTGCTGGCGGCGCTCGTCACCTATACGGCGGGCTTCATCGCGGAGATCGTGCGCGGCGGCATCCAGGCCGTGCCCCGCGGCCAGACCGAGGCGGCCGCGGCACTCGGCCTGCGCCCGGGCCGCATCCTCAGGCTCGTCGTCATCCCGCAGGCGCTGCGGGTGATGATCCCGCCGCTGACCAACCAGTATCTCAACGTGCTGAAGAACTCGTCCTTCGGCGCGGCCATCGCCTATCCCGACGTGGTCAGCCTGTTCATGGGCTCGGCGCTTAACAACACCGGCCAGGCGATCGAGATCATCGCGATGACGCTCGCCGTCTATCTCGTCATCGGGCTCGCCGTCTCGGCCTTCATGAACTGGTACAACGCCCGCATCGCCCTGGTGACGCGATGAGCGCGGCCTCCGTCTCCCTCTGGCGCCAGCGCCTGTTCGGCACGCCCGCCACGGCCGTGGTCACCCTGCTGCTGGCGGCGGCGATCGCCTGGCTCGCGATCCCGATCATCCGCTGGGCGCTGATCGATGCGAGCTGGCGCGGCACGACGCGCGCCGACTGCACCGCCGGGGGCGCCTGCTGGGTCTTCGTGAAGGCGCGCTTCGGCCAGTTCATGTACGGGCTCTACCCGCAGGGCGAACGCTGGCGCGCCGATCTCGCCGGCATCCTCTTCGTGCTCGCCATTGCGGCTATCGTCCTCGCCCCGCAGCGCCTCAGACTGAAACTGGCGATCGCAACGCTGGTCGTGCTGCCGCCTCTCGGGATCTGGCTGCTCGCGGGCGGCTTCGGCCTGCGCTGGGTCGAGACGCGCGAATGGGGCGGGCTGATGCTGACCCTGTTCATCTCGGTCTATGCCAGCCTGATCGCGATCCCGCTCGGCATCCTGCTCGCGCTCGGGCGCCAGTCGCAGTTGAAGGTGGTCCGGCTGGTCAGCGTGCTCTTCATCGAGTTCTGGCGCGGCGTGCCGATCATCGCGGTGATCTTCCTCGCCTCGCTCCTGCTGCCGCTGATCCTGCCCGGCGGCGTCGGCATCGACCGGCTGGCGCGCGCCGTCATCGGGCTCGGCCTCGTCATCGCGGCCTATATGGCCGAAGCGGTGCGCGGGGGCCTGCAGGCGCTGCCTCCCGGCCAGCGCGAGGCCGCGACCGCGCTCGGCCTGACCTACTGGAAGGCGACGGGGCTGATCATCCTGCCCCAGGCACTGCGGATCTCGCTGCCTGCGATGACGAACGAATTCATCGCGCTGGTGAAAAACACGACGCTCGTGCTCGTCGTCTCGATCCTCGACCTGCTCGGCATCGCCCAGGCCTCGCTGGCCGACCCCGCCTGGGTCGGCATGAACATGGAAGCCTATGTCTTCTCGGGCTCGATCTACTGGCTGATCTGCTTCGCCCTCTCGCGCTGGAGCCGCCGCCTCGAAATGCTGGGCCGGCGCCAGCATCGCTGAGGCCGCGTCCACGCAACGAAAAAGCCGGCCGCGAGGCCGGCTTTTCTGCATCAGACGAAGGCGCTGCGCTCAGGCGCGAACCTTGCTGCGATCGCGGCGGCGGTCTGCCGCCGGCTGATAGGCGATGCGGGAATGGTAGCTGCAATAGGGCAGTCCGGTCTGCGAGCGGCTGCCGCAGAAGCGGAACTCAGCGGTCGTCGGGTCACCCATCGGCCAGCGGCACATATATTCGCGCAGATCCATGATGGTGACGCGCTCGGAGAAGGGGATCACCACATCCTCCGACGGGGCAGGCTCCGGCTCGGCCTGGGCCTCCGGCTCGGGCGCATATTGCGGCGCGAGCGCATTGGCGCCGCGCGTCATCGCGCCCGGATTGGACGACGGGCCGCCCATCGGATGGCTCGGCGAGCGGGTCGGGGCCTTGCGGGGGGCGGCCGCGCGCGGGGTGCTTGCGGCGGCCGGGTTCTTGGCGCGCCCGGAGAGGCCGAGGCGATGGACCTTTCCGATCACCGCGTTGCGGGTCACGCTGCCGAGCTCGGCGGCGATCTGGCTGGCGCTGAGCCCGTCGCTCCAGAGCTTCTTCAAAAGCTCGACGCGCTCTTCCGTCCATGCTCCGGCTTCGTTCATCGGCTCACCTGTCATCTCGGCCGGCCCCTGGCGGAGCCGTCCTATGGGCGGATCGTGGCGGAATCCGATATCCCCGGCGCCCGTCGAAGACGGGAGCCGTGACAGTCGAAACTGACGGATACTGGGGTCGCCGCACGAAATGTCGTATCTGACGAAGCCGACCCTACAAGATGCCCTGACTCGGCGACAAGAGTCGGCGAATCGGAAATCGCTTTTTCCCCAGTCGATTCGACGATCCGCCCGAAACCGAATCCTTTCGGCAACACTGCCTCCCGGCAGCGGAATCTGGGCCGGGCCGCTGCGGAATTGACAGAGGCGGCGCCCTTTAGCATAGTTCGGCAACGACGCCGCCGCCCTCTCGGGCGGCGCTTATGTTTTGCGGATCAGGGCTTTGCAGCGATGCGGATGACGGCGCGACGAGAAACCGGACTCTGGCTGCGACGATAACGTCGTCGCCGGGTCGCGTTCGGCCGCCACCCTTTTGGCGCCGTCTCGCCCGGACCACCGTTTTCAGTCCGGCGCCATTCCGTTTTCACCATCGCCGTCGCGAGGATCGCATCCCATGGCCTCTGCCCCCGTTTCCGCTTCCGCCGCTCCCTCCGTCCTGCTGCCGACCTATGCGCGCGCGCCCGTCGCCTTCGAGCGGGGCGAAGGTCCCTGGTCGATCACCGCCGACGGCACCCGCTATCTCGATTTCGGCGCGGGCATCGCGGTCAATGCGCTCGGCCACGCCCATCCGCATCTGGTCGAGGCGCTGACGACCCAAGCCGGGAAGATCTGGCACACCTCCAACCTCTACACGATGCCGGAGGGCGAGAAGCTGGCGCGGCGCCTCTGCGAGGCGACCTTCGCGCAGCGCGTCTTCTTCGCCAATTCGGGGGCCGAGGCCAATGAGGCCGCCATCAAGATGGCGCGGAAATACCATGCCGCGAAGGGCCATCCCGAGCGCTACCGCATCATCACCTTCGAGGGCGCCTTCCACGGCCGCACGCTGGCGACGATCGCGGCCGGCGGCCAGCAGAAATACATCGAAGGCTTCGGGCCCAAGGTCGACGGCTTCGACCAGGTCGCGTTCGGCGACCATGCGGCGCTCGAGGCCGCGATCACCGATGAGACGGCCGCGATCATGATCGAGCCGATCCAGGGCGAGGGCGGTCTGCGCTCGGTGCCGCCGCAATGCCTGCGCGGCCTGCGCACGCTCTGCGACGAGCGCGGGCTGCTGCTGATCTTCGACGAGATCCAGACCGGCGTGGGCCGCACCGGCAAGTTCTTCGCCCATGAGCTCTCGGGCGTGACGCCCGACATCATGTCGATCGCCAAGGGCATCGGTGGCGGCTTTCCGATGGGCGCCTGCCTCGCCACGGAAGAGGCTGCCTCTGGCATGACGCTGGGCACGCATGGCACGACCTTCGGCGGCAACCCGCTCGCCATGGCGGTCGGCAATGCGGTGCTGGACGTCGTGCTGGCGCCGGGCTTCATTGAGAAGGTCGGGCAGATCGCGCTGCGTCTGAAGCAGTCGCTGGCCGAGCTCAAGGACAGGCATCCGCAGGTCATCGCCGAAATCCGCGGCGAGGGCCTGATGCTCGGCCTGAAGCTGCACACGCCGAACACCGATTTCGTCACCGAGGCCCGCGCCGCCGGCCTTCTCGTCGTCGGCGCCGGCGACAATGTCGTGCGCCTGCTGCCGCCGCTGATCATCGGCGAGGCCGATGTCACTGAGGCCGTCGCGCGTCTCGACCGCGCCGCGAGCGCCGTCGAAGCCTCGCTGAAGCGGCCCGCGGCTGAATAGAGCCGGCCCGCTCCGGCCCCGCCCCCATCAGGCAAGCGAAGGATGCGCCCGTGACGCGCCATTTCCTCGATCTCTCCGATTTCTCCGCGACCGAGTTGCGCGCCATCCTGCGCGCCGGCGAGGAGATCAAGGCTCGCCGCCGCACCCCGGCGGCCGCCGCCGACCGTCTGCTCGAGGGCAAGGTCGTGGCGATGGTCTTCGAACAGCCATCCTTGCGCACCCGCGTCTCCTTCGATGTCGGGATCCGCGAACTCGGCGGCTCGCCGATGATGGTGACCGGTCGCGAGATCGAGCTCGGCGAGCGCGAGACCATCGCCGACACCGCCCGCGTGCTCTCGCGCTATGTCGACGCCATCATGATCCGCATGCTCGACCATGACGCCGTGGTCGAGATGGCGGAGCATGCTACCGTTCCGGTGATCAACGGGCTGACCAAGCGCCAGCATCCCTGCCAGGTCATGGCCGACGTCATGACCTTCGAGGAACGCAAGGGGCCGATCAGGGGCAAGCGCATCGCCTGGACGGGCGACACCAACAACGTGCTGACCTCCTGGATCCACGCCGCCGGCCGGCTCGATTTCGAACTGGCCATCGCGACGCCGGAGGAGCTGGCGCCGCCGCCGGCTCTGCTCGCCTGGGCGAAGGACCAGGGCGCCCGGCTGTCGTTGAGCACGAAGCCGGAGGCCGCCGTCGAGGGGGCCGACTGCGTCATCACCGATTGCTGGGTCTCGATGGGCGACGAGGAAGGCACGCGTCACAACCTGCTGAGGCCCTACCAGGTCGATGAGCGCCTGCTCGGCCGGGCCGAGAAGGACGCCATCTTCATGCACTGCCTGCCGGCCAGCCGCGGCGAGGAGGTCACCGACGCCGTCATGGACGGCCCGCAATCGGCCGTCTTCGACGAGGCCGAGAACCGCCTGCATGCGCAGAAGGGCATCCTCGCCTGGTGCTTCGGCGGGGTCTCCGCCTGATGGACGGCACTGACAGCGGCGCGGAGGTCTCGGCGCTGGACGATCGCGTCGTCCCCTTCACCGTGCCCGATCTCGACGTGCGCGGCCGTGTCGTGCGGCTCGGCAGCTCGATCGACACCATCCTCGCGCGGCATGGCTATCCCGACGCCGTGGCGCGAGTCCTCGGCGAGGCGGCGGCTCTGACCGTCCTGCTCGGCACGGCGCTGAAGTTCGAGGGCCGCTTCCAGCTCCAGACCAAGAGCGATGGGCCGATCTCGATGCTCGTCGTCGATTTCAACGCGCCGGATGTCTACCGCGCCGTCGCCCATTTCGATGCGGAGCGGCTGGCGGAGGCCGAGGCCGCAGGCCTGCTCTCGACGGGCGATCTGCTGGGCGAGGGCCACCTCGCCATGACGGTCGACCAGGGCTCCGTCGCCACGCGCTATCAGGGCCTCGTGGCGCTGACGCGCCAGAGCCTGGAAGAGGCGGCGCACCAGTATTTCCGCCAGTCCGAGCAGATTCCGAGCCGGGTGCGCCTCGGCGTCGGTTCGATCGTCACCGGGCAAGGCCGGCAATGGCGCGCCGGCGGGCTGCTCGTGCAGTTCATGCCGCATTCCATCGACCGGCTGCGGGCCGCCGACATCCATCCCGGCGATGCGCCGCAGGGCCACGAGATCCTGACCGCCTCGGATCCGGACGGCATCGATGACGACGCCTGGACGGAAGCGCGCTCGCTCGTCGAGACGATCGAGGATCACGAGCTGCTCGACCCGCTGCTGGAGAGCGAGCGGCTGCTCTACCGGCTCTTCCACGAGCGCGGCGCCCGCGTCTTCGAGCCGGTTCTGGTCCGCGAGGAGTGTCGCTGCTCGCGCGAGCGTGTGCTCGGCATGCTCCGCGGGTTCTCGCCGGAGGATCGCAAGGCGATGGTCGCCGATGACGGGCAGCTCGCCGTGACCTGCGAATTCTGCTCGCGGCGTTATGTCTTTACACCCGGCGAGGTCGAGGACGGCATGTCCGCCGAAGCCTGATCGACGGCCGAAGGGAGCGGGATCGATGACGCGCCCCATCACCACGATCGGCTTCGACGCCGACGACACCCTTTGGCAGAACGAGCGCTTCTTCCGCCTGACCGAGGAGCGCTTCGTCGCTTTGCTTGGTGCCCATGGCGCTGCGGCCGAAATCTCCGGGCGGCTGCTCGAGGCCGAGCGCCGCAACCTCGCCTTCTACGGTTTCGGCATTAAGGGCTTCGTGCTCTCGATGATCGAGACCGCGATCGAGATCACCGACGGCACCGTGCCGGCTTCCGTCATCGGCGAGATCCTGGCCGCCGGCCGCGAGATGGCGGCCCATCCGGTCGAGACCCTGCCGCAGGCGCGCGAGACGCTGGAGCGGCTCGCTTCTACGCATCGCCTTGTCCTGATCACCAAGGGCGATCTCTTCGACCAGGAGCGCAAGCTGGCGCAGTCCGGCCTCGGCGAGCTGTTCCACGGCGTCGAGATCGTCAGCGACAAGACGCCGGAGGTCTATCGCCGCATCTTCGAGCGGCATGGCGACGGCCCGCAGCGCGCGATGATGGTCGGCAATTCGCTGAAATCGGACGTTCTGCCGGCGCTTGCCGCCGGCTCCTGGGCCGTCCACATCCCGCACGAGCTGACCTGGGCGCTGGAGCATGCCGAAGAGCCGGTCGGCGCGCCGCGCTATCGCCGCCTCGCCCGGCTGTCGGCGCTCGACGAACTGGTCGGGCTGATCGAGGCGGAGGCGGCGGCCGGATAGGTCGCCGCCGCGCGGACCCTACCCCCTGCACTCCGCCATCAGCTTGCGCATGAAGGCCTCGCCCGCGGCGAACTGCTCCAGCGTGATGTACTCGTCCGGCTGATGCGCCTGGTCGATCGAGCCCGGCCCGCAGACGATCGTCGGCAGCCCCGCGCGCTGGAAATGCCCGGCCTCCGTCGCATAGGCGACCGCGATCGTGCGGTTGCGGCCGGCGAGCCGCATCACCAGCGTCTCGGCCTCCGAGCCCGGATCGGGCGCCAGCCCCGGCACGTCCGAGCTCATGACGGTTTCGATCGTCGCCGAGGGCGCGGTCTTGCGCATGCGCTCCAGCACCTGCTGCGACAAAGCGGCGAAGCGCGCCGGCACGTCCTCCGGATCGGAGCCCGGCAGCGTGCGGACCTCCCAGGAGAGGTCGCAGCGATCGGCCAGGATGTTGCGGGCGATGCCACCATGGAACTTGCCGACATGGACGGTGTCGTAGGGCGGATCGAAGCGCCCGCTGCCGTCGGGCCTGGCCTCCAGCTCGTCGGCCATCGCCACGAGCCCGGCCGAGAGCCGGATGCCGCCATGAACGGCACTCGCCCCCAGATGCGGCTTGGAGGAATGGGCGGCGGCGCCGGTGATGGTGGTGAAGAAGGTGCGGATGCCCTTATGGGCGTCGGCGAGTTCGAGCGAGGTCGGCTCGCCGACGATGACGGCGCGGGGCTTCGGCAGATCCACGCCCATGCGGGCGATGCCGTCGACGACGCCGAGGCAGGTCACCTCCTCGTCATAGGAGAAGAAGAGGTGGATCGGCGTCTTGAGATCCGCCGCCAGGAAATCCGGCACGAGCGCCAGCGCCAGAGCGATGAAACCCTTCATGTCGACCGCGCCGCGGCCATAGGCCTTGCCATCCTCGATATGCAGCGTGAACGGGTCGCGGCTCCAGGCCTGGCCCTCCACCGGCACCACGTCGGTGTGCCCCGAGAGCAGGATGCCGCCCCGGTCCGGGGGACCGATCGTGGCGAACAGCGCCGCCTTGTCGCCGGTGGCGTTCGGGATGCGGATCGAGGAGACGCCCCAGCTCGCGAGATAGTCCTCGACGAAGGCGATCAGCTCCAGATTGGATTTGTGGCTCACCGTATCGAAGGCGACGAGCCGGGCGAGCATGTCGAGCGGCGCCAGGCGCTGGCCCGTGGAGGCGGACAGGGTCAATGGAGGACCTTCTTCACATAAGGGGAATCGAGCGGAAACAGCGGCACCTCGACATCGAAGATCGTGCCGTCCTCCGCCAGCATGGCATAGAAGCCGCGCATCGAGCCGTCCGGCGTCATCAGCGGGCAGCCGGAGGTGTAGCTGTAGCTCTCGCCCGGCCGCAGCACCGGCTGCTGCCCGACGACGCCCTCGCCGCGCACCTCATGGACCTCGCCCCGCCCGTCGGTGATGAACCAGTGCCGGCTCATCAGCTGCACGGTCTGCGCCGAGAGATTGAGGATCTCGATAGTATAGGCCCAGAAATAGCGGCCCTGCGCCGGGGAGGATTCGCCCTCCATGAAGCTCGGCACGGCGGTGACCCGCACGCCCTGCGTCTCAGCCTGATACATCGCGAACGGCTCCGTCCCTGATGCGCCCGGCCCGGCGGGCCGCAGACTTGTTAGCGACGCCGGGGCGGAAGGGTCAATGCCGCAGCCGGTCAATCTCGCGTGGACAACCCGCTTCCGCGCATCCTCGCGGCGGCGTCCGCGCTTGGCCTTTGCGTCGGGCTTCGCTAGGCGTGACCGATTGTCCTTCCGGGATTTCGCATGCTGACCTTCCAGCCCGGCATCCAGCCCGACCACTGCATCCAGGCCTTCGTCGAGGCGGGGGCGATCCGCCTCGCCCAGCCGCCGGCCGAAGGACAGATCCAGCCCGCCAGCCTCGATCTGCGCCTTGGGGAGAAGGCCTATCGCGTCCGCGCCAGCTTCCTGCCGGGGCCGGACCGGACGGTCAGGCGCCGGCTCGATGAGCTCGCCTTGCACGAGATCGACCTGACTCGCGGCGCTGTGCTGGAGACGGGCTGCGTCTACATCGCCGAGCTGATGGAGGGGCTGAAGCTCCCCGCCGGCCTGCGGGCGGCGGCCAACCCGAAGAGCTCGACCGGCCGGCTCGACGTCTTCACCCGCGTCATCACCGACCGCGCCCGCGAATTCGATCTGGTCGAGGACGGCTATGAGGGGCCGCTCTTCATCGAGATCTCGCCGCGCACCTTCCCGGTGCTGGTGCGCTCGGGCTCGCGCCTCTCGCAGATCCGCTTCCGCGCCGGCGAGAGCCGGCTCGACGACCGGGCGCTCGGCGAGCTTCATCAAAGCGAGACGCTGGTCACGGCGGCCGAGCCTTCCTTCCAGGGCGGCGTCGCCGTCAGCGTCGATCTCTCGGGCTTCGGCGGGCTGATCGGCTATCGCGGCAAGCACCACACCGCGCTGATCGACGTCGACCGCGTCGGTGCCTACCGCGCTTCCGAATTCTGGGAGCCGATCCCCAGCGACGGCTCGCGCGCGCTCATCCTCGATCCCGGCCAGTTCTACATCCTCGCCTCGAAGGAGGCCGTGCATGTCCCGCCGGATTATGCCGCGGAGATGACGCCCTTCGACGCGCTGGTCGGCGAGTTCCGCGTGCATTACGCCGGTTTCTTTGACCCCGGCTTCGGCCATAGCGGGGCCGGCGGGCAGGGCGCGCGCGCCGTGCTCGAGGTGCGCTCGCGCGACGTGCCCTTCATCATCGAGGACGGCCAGATCGTCGGCCGGCTGGTCTATGAGGCGATGGCGAGCCGCCCCGCCGCGCTCTATGGCGCCGGGCTGAAGTCGAACTATCAGGGCCAGGCGCTCAAGCTCTCCAAGCATTTTCACGACTGAGCGCGGCACGCCGCCTGGCATGGCGCCGCCCGCGATTCCCGGATGACACCCGCCGCATCAGGCGCTATGAACATGCTGCTTCGCGCCGCCCCCGGGCCGCGCCGACGCATGCGGGCGTAGTTCAGTGGTAGAACGTCAGCTTCCCAAGCTGAATGTCGTCGGTTCGATCCCGATCGCCCGCTCCAAAAACCCCTTGGAACTCAGCTTGTTACGACGGCCTACCGTTGAACTTGCGTTCCCCACGTTCCCCAGCGCGTTCCCCAAGCCTGTTTAGGGCTTGTTCTCGCCGGCCCTGTAGGCCTGACGCTTGGCGGCGATCGCCTTGCTTTTTCCGATCGCGCCGCGGGAGTAGCGAGCCGTCGTCGAGGCCTGGGCGTGTCCGACGGATCCGCGGATCGTATCGAGATCGGCGCCGGCATCCTCGGCTTCCGTGATCGCGCCGGCGCGGGCGTCGGTGTTCCAGACGGCGTCCGGAATCCCTGCCGCACGGGCGATGACCCGCCAGTCGCGGGCATAGGCGAACTCAGCATAGGGCCGTCCGGCCGTCTCGTCGCGGATCAGGGGCCCGATCCGCTCGGCCACGGGCACTGTCTCAATCAGAGCCATGATGCTCGGAAAGAGCTTCAGGTCGTGCGAGACGAGGGCGCCCGTCTTCGTGGTCTCCTTCGAGACGACGAAGTCGCGGCCGAGATCGCCCCATGTGAGGCCGTTAGCCCAGCGCCGCCAACCCTTGCCGCGGCGGCCGCGCAGGACGAAACCCTCTGCGCCTTCACCGGCAGGCACCGGCAGCCACTCCCCTATCACGTCCTTCTGGCGCATGCCGGTTTCGAACTGGATGGCCGTGCCCAGCGCCAGCGACAGACGGCCCGCCTCGATCGCCTTCGGAATGAAGGCCTCGACATGGTGCGACTCGAGGCGGGAGCGTCGCCGCCGCGGGCCGGCGAATTCGGTCGCGCCGAGGATCGTCAGCAGCCGCGTGCACTGCTCGGTCGCCAGCTCGGCGGCGAGACCGTAGCGCAGCATCTCCCGCAGCATCTTCATGATCTTGCAGGCGCGGTCGATCCGCTCGGCGCCTCCCGGCTTCTTCGGCGCCTTGGCTGCCTCATACCAGCGCCTGAAGTCCTTCAGGCCGAGCGCGGCGAGGCTGCGCTGCCCGAAGGCCTTCTCGATCGTGCCGACGACGTGGAGTTGGCTGCGGCGGGTGTTGTATTTCCAGCCAGCGACCGGGCTCTCCTCGTCGATCTGGAAGCGCCGTGACAGCGAAGCGATGGTGCCGTCGAAGGCCGTATAATCCTGCTTCTGGCCGGCCGACCAAGCCAGCATCTCGGCCTGGAAACGCTGGCAGGCGGCCGAGACGAGCGGCAGATCGGCCGGTGTATCGGCGTAGTGCAGCCGCACCGTCTCCGGCTTAAAGCCAGTTGCGACGATATCGGCGCGGGCAACCCAGTAAAGCGCAACGGCGCCGCCGGCGCGCTTTCGTCGCTTCAAGCCCGGTGTGGGGTGATCATCTGAGCGCATCGAGATTCTCCGTTCCGTCCATAGCGGACGGGCCGAAGCTAGCGATTCCGTAGCGCTTGTTGAAATAGGCCAGGACGGCCGGCCAATAGCGTCCGCCCATGATCGGGTCGATGCGGGGCAGGCCGTCGCGCTCCAGGACGACCGCGCGTGCTCGCCAGTCAGCGGGGGTCTGGCTGAGCCGGCGCGCGATCTCGGCCTCGCAAGGGAACAGGCCGGCATCGGGTTTTCGCGCTGCGGCTCCCATCAGCGCACCGCCTCGCAGATCGGCAGCAGCGCTGCGCGGCGGGTCTCGACGTCGTCATTGTTGACCCAGCCGAGCAGCACGGCAGCGTGGCAGAGATCGGCCTCGCCGGGCTTCGGCCGCGTGCACCAGCAGGCGAGGTTCTTGCCCTTCAGCCGGCGCGTCTGCGCCTCAACGACATAGGGATATGCGCGGGCCGCCTCGAAGACGCCGTCGCCCAGCGTCAGCGGTACCAGACCATCGCAGATAGCGAGGAAGAGCCTGACGCACTCTGCGCGGGTGCCGTGTGTGCCGACGATGAAGGGGTTCCCAAGGATCGATGGGCGCGCGACGTTGATCGCGTCGAGGCCGTTGGTGGCCTGTGAGACGGCCTGCAGGTCGAAGCCCTTTCGGCGGGAGAGCTGGAGGCGGATCGGGGCGCTCATCACCACCTCGGATAGGTTTCGGCTTCACCGCGCGCGACGTTTCGGCCGAGGGCGGTAAGCTCGTACATGATCTGGTCTGGCTGCCCCGGCCGGCCGGGGTCTCTGCGATAGACCCGGAAGAGGCCGTGAAAGAGCGCGGCCTGCATCCGCCAGTCGTCGGCGCAGGTGTAGAAGTGGTCGCGGTAGCCGGCTTTCAGGCCTGTGCCGCCGTAAGCGTGCACCACGCAATGAAGGATGCCGGGATCGAGCTGCGGCGCCAGCGGATGTGGGGCTGGCAGCATGACGTCGTGCGATGGCGCACGCCGGACATGCTCGATCTGCCGGAGCGCGTCGCGCCAGCGCAGCTGCCAGGCGTCGCTGAGGTCTGCGATGACCTGGCTGCGGGCTTTGGAAGCGGTCGGGGCATAAACGACGCTCGGGCTTTCGAGGCCGCGCACGCCGACGAACCATGCCTTGCGGAGGCGGTCACCCATGGCTGGCCTCCCTCGCGTCGGCCTGTCGCTGCTGTTCGCTGCGCCAGTGCAGATAGCAGCCGCGCTTCTCGGCGCGCGGGCACCCGTCCCACCAGTGATAGCAAGAGCCAGGGCCAGCGGCAGGATCGCGGCCGCAGGCGTGCTTGCCCTTCGGCCGGGACCAGTGCGACGGCTGAGGCAGCGGCAAAGATGCCTGGATCTCACCCATGACGCACCTCCGGCATCGCATCATGCGTCACGCCGTCCAGGAGGCGGCCGGCGCGGGCTTTGCCGAACTGCGCGATGATCTCTGCGCCGGCGTCGTCGATGCGTCCGGTCGCCATCGCCTGCCCGCGCAGCAGCTGGCCGTCCCGGCAGAAAACGGCGAGTTTGCCCTTCGGCGGTCGAGCCGTCTCGCTTGGCGCCCACTCCCCCCACTGCTTGAAGAAGAAGGCCGTGCCGGCGGTGGCGCATTGGTCGCGGATCGAGCGCGCCCAGTCCGGGTGCATCGGCCGGGCGTTCGGGCCGCTCTCACCGCCGACGATCACCCAGTCGAGAAAAGTCGTGTCGGGGTGGTGCTGGACGGCGTTGCTCTCGCAATTGGGACAGATATGGCCGAAATCCTGAGCGCCGCATGCGCAAAACTCACCGAACGAAGTTGATGTCAGGCCGCATGCGTGACAGACCTCGCGGTCGGGTGCAGAACCGGAGCGCCAGCCGCACTCGGTAGCGCATTCGTAAGAGCCGCATAGCCATGCTCCGAAATCGATCGGACCCAGCAGCGGCTCGGCAGAGACGCCGACCCACGGGATGCCGAGCTTGGCTTTCAACGCCAGCAGGCGCGGGATGTCGCGGCCGGCCTCGTCCTGGTTGCAGACGGTGACCAGCAGGCCGGCATGCTTCGGCCAGGTCGTGACGCCGATGGCGGCCAAGCGCTTCTCGACCACGCTGATGCGCTTGGTGACGATCTGGATGTCAAGCCGGTTGCACTGGACGATCTTGCCCCAGGCCTCGGCGAACCATTCTATCGGCACCTCGGTGTCGAAGAGGTCCGACATCGACTGGATGAAGACGCGGCGCCGTGAATTGGGGTGATAGCCGCCTATCTCCGCATCGGCCGCCCACCAGGCATAGTCATTGTCGAGCCGGTTGAGCATGGCGGCGGCGCCCTTGATCTTGCGACGCGGCGCCCCGACTCCCCAGAGCCCGCCGCCGAATCGCCCAGCCCAGGTCTCGGCGTAGCAATGATCGCAGCCGGGCCCGACCTTGGTGCAGCCCCACCAGAAATTGACCGTGGCGTCGGTCCATTCGATGCCAGTGCGCTCGGCCATCACTGCACCTCAACCGGCGCGTCATGGGCGCGGCCTTCCCACCGGGCGATGACCTCAAGCATCGCGGCCTTCATGGCGTCGCGATCGACATTGCTGACGTAGTTGCAGAGGTTCGGCTCTCCGATCTTGAAGACGAGGACGGCGAAGCCGGCGCCGCCCAGCCCCTTGTCCATGGCGGCCGCGATGCCCTGCAGGATGTCGAGCGTCTTTCGGTCCGTCATCACTGCGCTCCGCACCAGTAGGCCGTCCGGGCTGCGCGGGCCGCGGCTCCGGTCGCCCAGGGCAGAGCCCGGCCTTCCGCGACCAGGACGCCGCCAAGATCGCGGCCGCCGGCGGAGAGGCGCGCGAGGGTGCGGCCGTAGAAATCCGTGCAGCGGCCCGAGGGCTCGCAGCGATCGACCGTCACCGGACCGCCGCGCAGCAGCTGGGCGAGGCGTTCCTTCGCCTTCAGGCCGGCCGTGAGTTCGGCTTCGCAATGCGCGTTGCGCGTCTCGGGCGCGTCAATGTTGTAGATGCGGATCCGCTCGGCCGGGTTGCCGGGCAGTGCGACGGTGTCGCCGTCGATGACGACGATGCGGTTGCCGTCGACCGCCTCGGCCCGCACCGCCACCGCGAACAGGGTCGCGAAGGCCATTACGGCGAGGGCGCCGAAGCCATAGACGATGGCGCGGGACCGGAAGCGCTCGAGCGGGCAGTTCTCGCCGCCCGGGCCGTCATAGGAATGGTCGTTCACGGCATCATCCCTTTCCGGGCTGCATCGAGAAAGGTTTCGAGGTCGGTCGCCAGCACGCGCCAGCGGTGCTGGCCGGCAACGCGGGGGGCCTGCTGCATGCGGTTGAACGCAGCCGTCAGGTCGAAGTCGTCGAGGCTGTCGATAATCGCCGGATGCTCGCGAAACTCCTGGCGGCGAGCAAAGACGTCGCAATAGGCCGAGATCGGCTCGACCTTGAGCAGCCCGACATTGCCGTCGCCGGCGTCGACGATGGCGCGCAGCGCGGTGACCAGGACGTCACGCTCATACAGGCGCTCCATGTTGTAGAGCACCATGACGGCGACCGTATCGCCGCGCTTCATCCGGTTCGCAGGCGTGTTGTCGACGATCCGGACGCCGGCCTCGTCGCAGATAGCGTTCAGCCGCAGCGCGGTCGCATCGCCGGCGGCCAGCCGCGCCTTGTGGACGGCCGGCGGCCGCACCGCGGTCTGCTGCATATTGACGGCGCTGAAGGCCCGCGCTTGCTCGGGGCCGTCCGCCTGAACGACCATGCAGGGGACCGACTTCATGCCGCGCAGCCGCGCGGCCGTGGTGCGGTGCTGCCCATCGATGATGGCGAAGCGGCCGCCCTCGACCGGCGCGACGATCACGGGCGCGAAATGCGTCCAGCGGAAGCCCTGCGCGATCGCGCGGACCTGCTTGCGACCCGAGAGCGTGATGCCGCGCTGGTAGGCTTCGTCGACGGCGAGCTGGCCGATCTCGATCCATTGCAGCTGCGGCGCGGGTCCGACGGACTCGCTGTAGGAGATCCCGGCATAGTCCGACACGTCGATCGAGCGGAGCGTTTCCATCAGGCCGCCTCCGCCAGATCTGCGGGGCGCCAGCCCTTCTCGGCCGCGGTCTTCACGGCGAGCTCGACGAGCTGGGCCTTGGTCCAGCCGACAGGGGCCGGCTGCTCCATCTCCTTCAGCGCGGCGCGGATCGCCGGCGCCTTCTGCGAACCGAACCAGGCGGCCGCGTCGAAGCCGGCGGGGTCGTCGACCTCGTCGGCGCCCCCGTCCTGATCCCGCCAGATGGCCAGCGCCGCATCGGCCGCGCTCTGATGGACTTCCGAGGCCGGGAGATCTTCGGCCTCCGTCCCCGGTTCGGCCGGCGTGTCGATCGCCGCGAAGACCTCACCGCGCAGAAGCGCCGGGAGCCAGCGATGGGCTGTGGCGAGGCGAGTGGCGACGGCGACCAGGTTGCCCTTCTTCAGCTTCGCGTGCTTGGCCGGCTCGTCGCCGCAGTCGGCGATCGCGGCCAGTGCCTCGGTCTTCGGCGCGGCGGTGAAATAGGCGGCCGCGTCGAAGCACTCGACCAGTGCGGCGCGGTGCGCGTCGAGCGGCAGGGCGCAGCGAAGGTCCGTCACGGCTGTCGGGCTCAGCGCATCGTTCGAGTTCGTGTTGTTGGCCTTGCTGGTGAAGTCCAGCGAGTGAGCGATCGCAGCCGCGACGTTGCGCTGCAGCGTCAGCTCGTCCCAGCCCAATGCAATCCGGAAAGCGTCGCCGAAGGACTGATTGCGGGTTTCCCAACTGCGTAGAGGCCACGGCAGATCGGGCCCGGCATGGCGGCCATTGATATCGATCCTCGTGGGGGCGCCGTAGGCAACGGCGCTGGCGACGAAAGCCGCAAGCGCGATGCGCGGCTCTGTCGCGAGGACCTCCGCTGCCGCGCGGGTAGCGCTCAACGCCAGTTCGTCCAGGAGATTAGCCGAGAGGCGCGCTGGTTCCGGCGCCTCGGGTGTCTCGCCCGCGGCCGTCGGCTGCGGCTTCGGAGCCTGCATCGCGGTTGCCTTCGGGGCCGCCGGCAGCCGCTTGTTCTTGAGGTGCCCGCGGATGACGTCGAGGCCGCCCTCGCGATTGATGCGGACGATGACGACAGCCTTGGCGCGCTGCTCCGCCGGGAGAGAGAGCCAGGCGGCGGCGCCCTCGTCGAAGGCGTCCCGCTCGTTCTCGATCTGCTCGATCTCGTCGTCGAGGCGATCATTCTCCTCCTGCAGCGCACGAGCCGCGATTGGCAGGTCATCTTCGTCTTCGCAGGTCGACCATGCCTCCTCGAGGGTCGGTTCGATCTCGAGCTGGCGGGCATGAATGGCGGCGAGGCGGGCTTCGATCTCGCGGATGCGCTCGGGCTTGTCCTCGTCGCGCAGGGCCGGCTTCGGAAGACGGTCCCAGCCGTGATGCCCATCGGCCTCCTGCTCGGTCAGGCCTTCGGCCCAGCCTTCCTCGGCGGCGAGACGCTCGGCCTCTGCTTTCAACTTGTCCCCGGCGAGGCGGTGAAGCAGGCCCGCATCGGCGAAGTCACGCTTCTCGACGAAGAGGTCGGCAACCAGCTCGCCGCCGGCGGCCACATAGGCTTCTTCACCGACGAAGAGCGCCATGGGTGAGTTGCCCGGGACGGATTCGCGCGTGAAGGCGCGGCGGATCGTGTCCCAGCGCAGCTCCCAGGCCTGCGTAGCCTTAGCGAGATAGGCCGCCTGCTCGGCCAGTCCGACGAGCGTGAAGGCGCGAGCGGAATCGCCGTTGATGCGGCCCTCGAGCCAGGCCTTCCGAACGTCCTCGTGCAGCCGGCCGAGCGCCTGGCGCTGCTCCACCTGGCGCAGGGTGATACCGAAATGGGCGGCGATCTCCTCGTTGGTCTTGCCGCGTTCGGCCAACTGAACGAAGGCCTCGTACTCGGCGACTGGATGGAGCGGCTTGCGAAGCACGTTGGCGGCAAGCGAGATCTCGAAGGCGTCGGCGTCCGGTTCGTCCAGGCGCAGCATGACCGGGACGAGAGCGTCCCAGCGGCCTTCATGGGCCAGCTGATGGATGGCCTTGAGGCGGCGGTTCCCGTCGATGATCTCGACGGCCTCGTCGCCGACAAGCCGGCCGACCAGCGGCTGCAGCAGACCGTGGGCGTCGATCGACGCGACGAGGTCGGACACGTCCTCTTCGCCTGGGCGACAGTTCACGGCCGTGCCGGGAATGAGTTGGTCCGGCCGATACTCGTTCAGATCCTGGCTCATGAGCCGTCAGTCCTTCTGAGGGAGGGTGAAGAGCGCATCGCGGGCACAGTCGACGACCGTCACCTCGATCGAGGTCGGGTCGGGCCAGAGCAGGCTGCGGCTCTCGGAGGGTTCGGGTCGGCAGGCCTTGCGCAGCACCGACTGGATGCGGCGCGCGAGATCGATGGCCGGGATGCCGGACGGCGTGTCGATCGCCACAATGACGGTGCGCGATGTCACGACACCGCCTCGCGGGTGCGGTCGGCGAGGTTCGCGGGACTCCTGACGGCCCGAGCGCGGGCCGCATGAAGCCGGCTGCTCCAGGTCTCGAAGCGCGTGACCCAAGCCTCGGCCGCTTTCGCCGGCGGCAGCACCTTGATCCGGTGTTTCAGGGCGAGCGGTTTGATCGTGCTCAGCTTGTCGTCCCAACGCCGTGGCTGCGGGCCGAGAAGGTGATCCCGCTCCGCGAGCAGCAGCTGCAGGTCGACATAGTGGACCCGATCGCGCAGCACGGGCGGCAACGGCCAGGGCAGGCCCGCCTCGGCATGAAGATAGCGGTCGATCGGCTCGGCGATCTGCCGGCGCAGCCGCTGGATCGACAGGCGCGGGCCGGAGACGTCGCCGAGGGCCGCGCGCGTCTCGTCGAGCGCCTGCTGAAGGGCGGCGAGGAACGGCGATGTCTGGTCGCCGAGCGGGCCCTCATGGCCATCATGAAGCAGGAAGGCCATCGCCAGCGCGTCGTCCTGCGTCTGCCCCCAGAGGAAGTCGGCGCCGATGCAGCAATGCTGGGCGACCGAATAAAGCATCCCGCTCGGCAACTGGTTGGCGAACCGGCCGGTGTTGCCGAGCGGGATGGCGATGTCGCGGCGGATGTCGAGCGTGCCTGGCTCGATGATCCGGCCGAGCGTGAGCGCCCGGCCGGAGGCGAGCGGCAGCCAGGGCGCGGCCGCGGCGGAGACGGTGGTTGCCGGCTTCATGGGGCGTCACTCCCACGAGAGAGACGGCGCTCGGTGATGCCCCCCGCAAGCCGCAGCAGCGACTCGAGGTCCGCCATGTCGACCATGTCGAAGGCGGCGTCTCCGTTCAGCCGCTTGGCGCGATAGAGCGCGTCGACGAAGAGCGTCTTCGTGGCCTGGACGGTGCGCCGCTCTTCGGCCCGCTCGCGATCTGCCTCCTGCCTCTGCAGCTCGGCCTCAGCCGGGCCGCCATCCGCCGCCCGCTCGAGCACCTCGCCCAGGCCGCGATTGTCCGGCTGCTCGCGTGGCACCATGGCGCCATTGTCCCTGGACCGGATCATCGGGCGGCCTCGCGCAGCTCGGGTTCGCAGTAGCCCGGGCGCAAGCTGAGCAGGCGGCGGTGGCTGACCTCGAGGGTCGAGAGAGCCAGACGGCGGAGCGCCGGCGTGTCGAGGCCGGCATCACGATCGCAGATCCGCTCGACGATGCGCGGAGAGACGACGCCGGCATCGGCCTGGATCAGGGCGACCTGGGCAAGCATCCAGCCAGCCCTGGCCGACAGCGCGAGCGGTCCTTGCGCGACCGTCGCGGGCAGAGGTTGCCCGCGCAGCCTTTCGACAAACCAGGCCATGTCGTCGGCGACAGCCTGCAGGCGGCGAATGGCGACGACGCGCGCCTGCGCTTCGCCGGCTGTGAGGGAGAGCGCGTCCATCTACGCCGCCTCCATGTCGCTGGCGGCGTCGCCCGTGGCATGCTTACCGCGTTCGGCGACGCGGGCGGCCAGCAGCTTGGCCGCGTGCGGGCCGAGAGAAGCCGCCATGTCCGGATGATAGCCGGCCCGGGCGAGATCGAAGATATCGGCGTAGCCGCGATCGATGCGGCCCTGGTCGAGCAACTCGACCATGTCGGCGATGACGACATCGCGGACGGCGGGCTCGAGCGGCGGCTCGTCTTTCAGCGAGGCTCGCGCCTCGCGGGCATAGGCGCCTTCGAGGCGCTGCCGGATCAGGGCGGAGTTGAGCGTCTCGACCGGGGTCGGACGGCCAGGGAGCGGGCGTTCGTGACGCATGGCAGCGCCTCCATCGGGTTGCGATGGGAGAACGCTAAGCGGGTGAATTTACCCTGTCAAGGGTTAGAGGGTATATTTCCGCATCCTCTCATCGGACGCCGTGGTGGGCATCCGATTCGCTGCGCATCATTGCCCGGCCAGAAACGCCCGCTTCCAGTGCGTATAGATCGCGCTCTGCTCTGCGGCCGACCATCCTGATCGATCGCAGGTGAACTTCTGGAGGTCCCGGCCATACACTGTGGCATTGGCAGGGAAGAGGTCTCCTGTTGCGGTCCACCAAATGCAGGCATTGCGCCGCGCAACCGGCATAGCGCCATCGCAGCCGGTCGTGAGACAGTCGGCGATCTTCCACATTAGGTCAGGGTGCATCTCGAGCGACCTCGCGACCGCCAGAAGATCCGATCGCTCTTCATTGCAGCGGGCAGCCGGTTTGCTGCCGCAGGGCCGGACGATTTTTCCGACCTGATGCGGTGAGAAGATTGGCTCGTCGGCTTCCCGCGCCCCGGCTGCCGCCCAGACGTTCAATGCCACCGCCGACTGCAGAGGCGAGGTAGAGGGCTGGGCTGCTGCGCCCAGCGACAGGGCAGCGAAGCCAAGAGATAGAACCCAGCCTCGCTTCATGGGCACCTCTTCAGATTCCGAAAAGCTCGTTCATCGTCAGCACCTTGTGCATGCTGACGACATACTGCGGATCGAATTCAATCTGGGCTGCGGGATTGAGCTGCGCCACGATGATCTTCGATGACGATCGGCGCACCAGCGTCTTGATGAAGGACTCGTAGGGGCCATCAGGCGTATAACGCGCCGTGATCGCCACCGTGTCGCCGACGTTGGGATGTTTGAAGGCGCTGACAAACCGCAGCTCGCCCGGCTTGTGCTCGGGCACCATCGAGGTGCCTTCGACATAGAGAGCATAGACCCCTTTTGCATTCGCCAATCCTGGCGGACGCGCCACGTAATCCACCACGCCACCCTCGAACTGAAACGCTCCGGCCATCGATCCGGCAATGGTACCTCTAACCTCAATGTCCTTTATGAGGCCTGAGCGATACGGGTAGTCAACGTCGGCTGGCCGGCTGTTGGGGATCGGCCGGCCCTCCAAGACCGGCGGCGCCGGATCACCGTCACCATCCATCAGCCACTCAAGCGAGCACTCAAGGCCCGCAGCTACCTTGCGAAGCGTGTCTGCACGCGGATTCCTCGTCCGGCCATTGATAATATCCCGGAGCAAATCCTTGTTATCGCTGATCTTCAGCGAAACAGCCGTTGCGTTGGTGCCAAGGCTTGCGAGGCGTTCCTCGATCCTCAGGGCGAGCGGTGTCTTCATGTCGGGTAAAATACCCCGCCGCACAATGGGCGTCTCTGCGGAAATACCGCCTTGACTGGAGGGTAAATTTCCGCATAGCGTCACGCCATGCTGACGTTGACCGACCAGATGCTGACCGTCGCCAAGGCCTATTGCGAGGCCCTCGGCGTGACGCTTTCCGTAGCCAGCCGGCGGGCCTTCGACGAGTCGAAGCTGCTTGTCGATCTGGATCGCGGTCATTCGTCGCCCACCCTCAAGCGGTCCGACCGCGCGCTGCGTTGGTTCTCAGACAATTGGCCGGAAGGCCATGTCTGGCCAGCCGACGTTCCTCGCCCCGCAAGGGCCGACGCTGCCTCAGCTGAGGCGGCCGAGAGGGCCGCGTGATGGTTTTGGCTCACTGGCGACCTCCGCCCTGATCTGACCTCGCCACCCTGACGCACCTTCACTCTGCCGTCGCCTTGAAAGACAGGGAGGATTTCACGTGGACTTTTCCAGCCTCGACACGGCAGAGCCGGGCTTCCTCCTGCTCAAGCGCGCGAGCCGCGTCCTAATCAAGGCGGCTGGTGGCCTGCACGCCGCCGGCGAGATTACGGGGCGCAGCCACGAGCAGATGCGCCGCTATGGCGACCCCGCAAGCCCCGAGACGCTGCCGGTGCATCTGGCCATGCGGCTCGAGGCTGATTGCGGGCAGCCCTATGTGACGCGCGCGCTGGCTGAACTCTCGGGCCACGCGTTGCGGCCGGTCCAGGGGCGCAGTGCCGATGGCGGCCTGCCGATGGCCTTCGCCGAGGCCACGATGGCCGGCGCCGAGTTCCACCGCGAAGTCGCGCTCGCCAAGGCCGACGGGGTGATCACTCCCAACGAAGAGAATGCGATCGCCCGGGCCGGCGCCAAGGCGCAGGCCGCGATCGGGACCGTGCTGGCGGTGGTGGCAGGGGCCACTCCGCCATCTCCGCCGCCGGCCGGACCGGCTGCGACGCCGACGCAGGACGGGCAAGTCTCGCGTCCCGTCCTGCGCTCGGTCGGAGAGGCCGGCTGATGGCGCCCCTACCGCTCTGGACCGACGAGCGCATCGGCCAATTGAAGGCCATGCTGGGGCGCGGTCTCAGCGCCGGCCAGATCGCCGACGAATTCGGTGACGTCTCGCGCAATGCCATCATCGGCAAGGTGCACCGGCTGGGCCTTGCCTTCTCGCGCGGCTGGGGTCAGCACGAGACGCCAGCCGAGGCCTCCGCGCGCAACCTGCGACCGGCGCAGCCCAAGGCTCCGAAGCCCACGGTCCCACGTGCCATTTCTCCCGCGAAGGCCAAAGCGAAACCGGCCGCGCCGCTGCCTGACGCGCCGGCAGTCGACCCGACCCCGAAGGCCTGGCCTAAGCCGGTCGGGCCGGAAGCTGTCGATCTCGATGGGCTCCGGTCCGGCCTCTGCCATATGCCCCTATGGGGGATCGAGGCTCGCAGCGGGCTCTATTGCGGCAAGCCGGTTCGCGCTGAGGGCCAAAGCTGGTGCGCGGCCTGCGCTCAGCTGACCTATGAAAAGCGGCCGATCCGGCAGCAGGAAGAACTCAACGCCGCGCGATCGCGCCGGGCAAAACAGCTGAGCCGTGACGGGGCCTTCGCATGAGTGTGGCCCCGCTCTCCTTCGACGAGATCGCGGCCCGGCTGCGGACAGCCGCGCTCGGCGAGACGATGGCGCTGAACCAGCTCGAGCTGCTGGTCGCGCAAAGCCCCTCCGAGGATCCGGCCCTGCGGCGGCTGACGATCGGCGAGACGTTGCGCCAGGCCGAAGCTCTGGCGAAGGCGAGCGAGATTGCGCTGGCGCTGGCGCGCAACCCGGATCTGGCGATCGGGCTCGGCTTCGCGCCGCAGAGCGAGGCGCTGTCGTGACGTTGCCGCCGCTCTCCTTCCGCGCCCAGGTGAAAAGGCTCGCGCTGCAGGGCCTTTCGCCGCGCGAGATCTCGCAGGCACTGTCGCGCTCGGCCGCCGCCGTGCAGCGCATGCTCTACAAGTTGCGGCTCGCCGGTGAATTGCCGCCGCCGGACGCGATCGACCCGTCCTCCCTGCCCGGCCGTGCGCTGGCGCTGATCGAGGCCGCCGGCGATGTCGGGCGCAGTGCGGCAGCGCTGCAGGCGGAGCTCATCTGCGCTCCGCCGGATCTGCGTCGGGCGCTGCGACGGCTTTGCGAGCTCGAGGCTGCGCGCGAAGATGCCGACCAGCGCTATCGCTCGGTCCAGGTGGCGCCGGCGCCGGTCACGACCGTGGCGCGACCGTCCGCGGGGCTCGAGGATATCGTCGGCCATGCGCTGCTCATCGCGGGCAAAGGCCAGCGCGATCGCGCAATCGCGTTTCTGCGGCGGGCCTGCGACCGCCTGCCGCCCGGCAAGTTCCAGGCCTATGTCGACAACTGGCTGGTGATCGCCGATCTGCTGGGCGCACCCGAGACCCGCGGTCCGGACGGGCGCCTGCGCGGCTATGGCGCCTTCTTCGACGTGGCGGGGATGGGCTGATGGCAGCCACCGCTCACAAGCCGGATCCCGCGTTCGACGCCTGGGTCGACCGCGCCAAGGCGGTCTCGACGCTCAATGCGGCGTTCAAGTTCGGCTTCTCGCCGAAGGGATCGGCCGGGCGGACGACGCGCCCGACGGGCGAGATCGCTGGCCCTTGCCCGCGCTGCGGCGGCGTAGACCGCTTCTCGGTGAACGCTAAGACGGGGCTGTGGAACTGCCGCGGCGCCGGCAAGGGCGGGGCCGATGCGATCAGCCTCGCGCGGTATCTCCTGATCGATGCCAGCTTCCTGGAGGCCGTCACCTTCCTGACCGGCGAAGCCAAGCCCGGACGGCCCGCGACCGAACCGACGGCGGAGGAGATCGCGGCGCAAGAGGCGGCGCTGGCGCAGCGCAAGGCGGACGACGCCGCGGCGCGGGAAAAGACCGAGCGCGCCAACAACCAGTTTCGCGAGGACGAGCGCCGGCGCTGCCATGCGCTCTGGCGCGCAGGCGAATCCGCGCCTGGTTCGCTCGTCGAGGCCTATCTGCGCTGGCGCTGCATCCCCGGTGTGCCCGTCGGCGCAAAGCTTCGGCTGCACCGCGAGATCCATCTGCGCCATCCGGCCGGCAAGCACGGCGCGATCTTCTGGACCGGACCGGCGATGCTGGCGCCGATCGCCGGCAATGACGGCCGTTTCATCGGGCTACACATGACCTGGCTGGATCCGGCTCTCGCGGATGGCGGCCTGCCGGCTGAGGCGAAGGGCAAGCTCGTCGCGGTCGTCGACGGCGAGCGGCTCGACGTCAAGCGCTCGCGCGGGACCAAACAAGGCGGGCACCTCGTACTGGTGCCGGCGCCGTCAGGCCGTGTGACGCGGATCGTCATCGGCGAAGGGATCGAGACAGTGCTCTCAGTCTGGGCGGCGATGCTCGAGGCCGGCGAGGACCTGTCGACGACGGAGTTCTGGTCCTCGATTGATCTCGGCAATCTGGGCGGCAAGGCGACGCGCTCCATCTCCCATCCGACACGGAAGAAGGCCGACAAGGCCGGGCGGCTGTTCCCGATTCGGGTGAGCGGGCCCGAGCCCGATGTCAGCGACCCCAGCCGGTCGATCGCCATCCCCCATGGTGTCGACCAGGTGCTGATCCTCGCCGATGGCGACAGCGATCGCTTCACGGTCGAGATGACGGTCGCCCGCGCCTCCGCCCGCTGGGCCCGGCCGGGCCTGACCGTTCGCGTGGCCTGGCCGGAAGACGGCGGCGACTTCAACGACATGCGGATTCGGATTGTGCGGGAGCGCGGGCGGATATGCGCGCAGCAGGAAAGGGGACAGTCGTGAGCACGGCGGAGAAGAAGCAAGCGGATCAAGAGACGATCGATGAGGGCGTGGATTTAGCGCTGATCCAGCTTTGCAACGTCCTGGGCGTCTCGACTGAGGCTGTGAATTGGGACGCCGCCAGCGAAACATTCGAGGGCGACGTGCAGTCGGTTATCTGCAGTATTCTCCGAGCCAAGTATGGCGAGTACTGGTCAGCAGACGACGGGCTTGAAAGCGCACGCCTTGAAGCAGCCAACGCCCGCATCGCAGAGCTGGAGTTGCTGATCAACAGTCCTGAAACGGACGATTGGTTGACGGGCGCCCGTTTGGAAGCGGCGCATCAGGTCGAGCGCTATGGCGCCGAGCACGATGCGGGCAAGACGGCTTGGGATTGGTTCTGGCTCATCGGCTATTTGGCGCAAAAGGCTGCAGCGGCTCAAACCGCTGGCGATTCCTCCAAGGCCAAGCACCACACAATCTCGACCGCAGCCGCGTTGCTGAACTGGCACCGCCATCTGGGTGGTATCGATCAGCGCATGCGGCCTGGTATCGACCCTGTCGAACGCGGGATCGTGTCATGATCGCGCGCGTCACCTTCGACGCTCTGGCGCGGGCAATCTACGAGGCGCGCTTCGCTGACGAGCCGAGGCGCTGCGTCACGCGCTATGAGGATCTCCCGTCGGAGGCGATCGCCGTCTGGCATCGCTGCGCGCGGACCGCGATGGCGCTTTGCGCCTCCGGATCCGGCGATCTGGGCGGGCATGTTTGGGAAGCCGGCATCACGGAGGATGGGCTGCCCTGGGCGGTCTATGTCTATGGCCATCACGACACGGCCGCCTTTATCAGCCCGGCCTATCGCCAGCGCATGGCGCGGGAGCTCGACCGGATGGGCTGCGAGGATCCGTTCGAATGGCTGGCCGGAAAGCCGGCCGAGCAGCTGTGGATCTATGATTCCAGCGAAGACCCTGCCGAGCCCGACGAGTTCGGCATGCTCTTCTGCTCTTCCGAGCAGCCCGGGGCGATCGCGATCACGGGGGTGCGGTTTCCGTGATGCCGGCCTTCGCTATCCTGCCGACACGACGGGCGGAGACGGTCACATTTGACCCGTCCCGGGCGGAGCTAGCCTCCGCCCGATGACAGCCCGCGACGACACGCCCTCAGACGATCCGATTCTCGGCGCGGTCCAGGCCGCGGCGCCCGTCTCCTCCGCGCCTTCTCCCGATCGTACCGACGATGGCGACGCCGGCGACGGGCATGACGATGGCGAGGGCGAACGGCCGCAGCTCGGCGCGGCCGAATGGGCTCTGATCAAGCAATGCGTCGCCCAGGGCACGCACGACATCGGCAATTCCCGGCGCTTCCGCTTCCGCTGCGGGCATGAAGTCATCCATATCCAGAACGTCGGATGGCACGTCTATGACGGGCGCCGTTGGATCGAGGATATCGACGGCGTCCACATCACGCCGCTGGTGCACAGGACCGTCGAGGCGATCGCGCTTGAGGCGCATCTGATCGAGCCGACCGAGCGCGAGGCGGCCGCAATCGAGCTCGGCGACGCCGCGCAGGCGATGAAGGATTCGGTCAACTGGGCCGAGGCCGGCGAGGCCGACAAGGCGCAGCTGCCCGAGCTGAACCGGCAGATCGCGGCCGGCTCGCGCGCGCGAAAAGCCGTGGCGAACCGCAAGGCGCAGCGCCGGCGCTTCGCCAACTCGGCGTGCAACACAGGCAAGATCGACGGCATGCTGAAGCAGTCGATCGGCTTTCTCTCGAAGCCGCTGGCGGAGTTCGACGTCGACCCGCTGGCGCTGAACCTCGAAAACGGGACGCTGCGGATCCGCGTCGTCGAAACCGAGGATGAGGAATCCGACCCCACCGACCCGCGCTATCGCCGCGAGGTTTCGATTGCACTCGAGGAGCATCGGCGCGACGACTGGATCTGCAAGCTCGCGCCCGTCGGCCACGATCCGAAGGCTGCCTGCCCGATCTTCGACGCGTTCCTGGCACGCATCCTGCCGGAGCCCTCGATCCGCGACTACATGCTGCGCTATCTCGGCTACGCCCTGACCGCGCTCACCATGGAGCAGGTCTTCGTGCTGCTGCACGGCGAGGGGCGCAACGGCAAGTCGACGCTGGTCGACATCGTCTCGCGCATCGCCGGCGACTATGCGACCTCGCTGCCGATCGCGACGCTGACGGGCGAGGACCGGCGCAAGGGGGCCGAGGCGACGCCCGACCTGGTGCGGACGCCCGGCGCCCGCCTGGTGCGCGCGGCCGAGCCGAAGGAAGGCATGGCCTTCGACGAGAGCCTGATCAAATCCCTGACGTCGGGCGAGCCGATCCTGGTGCGCCGGCTCAACCACGAGTTCAACGAGGTCTATCCGAAGTTCAAGCTGCTGATCTCGGCCAACCGCAAGCCGGTGATCAAGGGCAATGACGACGGCATCTGGCGCCGCGTCGTGCTGATTCCCTTCGACGTGCAGATCCCGAAGGACGAGATCGACAAGAAGCTGCCCGACAAGCTCTGGGCCGAGCGCGCCGGCATCCTCAACCGGCTGCTCGGCGGCCTCTCCGACTTCCTGCAGCGCGGGGCCCTCGACCCACCCGCCGCGATCCAGGCGGCCAGCCAAGAATATCGCGACGAAAGCGACCAGATGGGCGCCTTCGTCCGCGAGGCCCTGATCGTGACGAAGCAGCCGCACGACACCGAGACGGCCGGCGCGCTCGTCGAGGCCATGACGGTTTGGTGCCGCAAGGCTGGCCTGACCCCGTTCAAGCCCAACACGATCACGCGGCGGCTGCCGAAGACCGCGCACGACTTCGGCTTCGAGAAGGCCAAGTCGTCGACCTCGATCTATGTCGGCGTGCAGATCCGCGATGAGTTCAAGGCCTCTGACGATGACGGCCGCTGGCCCTCGCGCACCCATCGCGACGACTGACGGGAGGCTAGGGAGGGTAGCGTTCGCTCCGGCGGCTACCCTCCCAAAAGGGGCGCGGGGAAAAGCCCCGACAGACCAATGGGTTGCAAGTGGCGCGGGAGGCTAGGGAGGCTAGGGAGGGTAATCGGATATGCCCGCACGCGCGTATCGCGGGGAGAAAGGGGGATGGGCCGCAGCGATGGGCAAGTGTGTTTTTTGTGGCCTCATAGCCCTTTACCCTCCCTAGCCTCCCTATCCTCCCAAACGAGAGAAAAAGAACAAAGAGAAGAATGGGTTAGAGGTTCGGTGGCTTTGGGAGGCAAGCGGTTTTGCGCTTCGCTACCCTCCCTAGCCTCCCAGATCGGGGAATGAACGGATGAAGACGATCGGAATTGAGGCCTTCCTGTCGTGGGCCTATCGCGAGGAACTGCCTAAGGCGGAGGCCGGGACCGGCCAGGCGCTGACAGGGACGCTGGGCGGCACGCTGGCTGGCGGATGGGACGCAGTCTCGCGGCAGGGCGAGCTGATGGCCGAGACGGTTCGCGACGGCCGGGTCAACGCCTTTGGCGTATTGCCGCTCTCGATCGACTGCGGTCCTCCGCATCCTGACGCGCTCGTCGCTCATAAAGCCGTCTCGGCGCTGGACTGCTGGGAGATCGGCCTGCCGGAGGATTGGGATCCGCTCGCCGACATGCATCTCAGCGAAGCGGACCGGCGTGACGCGGTCGCCCGTGCGATGCCGCGCATCGTCGTCGGCCGCGAGGGCGTTGCCCGCTTCCGCCAGCGCCCGGCCGAGCTGGTGCGCCATCATGCGATCATGCGCAGCGCGCCATGCTGGGAGGCGCAGGCGCCGGTCTCGAAGTTCGTTACAGGCCCGACCGGCAACCCGGCATGGTTTCGGCGGGTGACGGTCACCGAGGGCATGACAACGTTCGAGCGTGAGGTGGACGGTTTCAATCAGCGCACGCGGCGGCCGTGGCCTGGCGCCTACAAGAAAACCTATCTCGACCCCGACCCGGCCTTCGCCGCAGCGGACCGGGCGGAGTACGAGATATGGCATGCTGCCGTGGCGCACGTGACCGAAACGCTCGCCAACGCGGCGCTGGCGGGCCATCGCGTGCTGCCTCCAGCCCGCCCGGCTCGACCCTGGGAAGGGAGGGGAGATGCTGCTCGGGCGCCGTTGACTGCGACCTTCGCTTGACATACCCCTCGAAGCGTCAAATTCCGTCCGCCGCCCGGGTCACTCCCGAGGCGGCGTTTTCATTGGAGGCGCAGGGATGGTGAAGCCGATCCTCCTGCGCTGCGACGGTTCGGACTTCCGCCATCTCGGCAACCTCTATGCCGCAGCCGGCAAGCGCGCCCCCGTCGCCGTCCGCCGCGCGGTCAGCCGCAAGGGCGAAAAAGCCCGCGGACTGATGACCCGGGCCGTTCGCGATCGCCTGCGCATCACGCTCAAGGCGGTGCGCCGGCACATCGCAGGCCGCATGATCGCGGCCGCCAGCTATGCCGTGATCGCACGGGGCACGATCCGCCTGAACGAGTTCGCCACTGTCCAGGACAGCGGCGGCGTCAAGGTCGACCACATCCCGCGCGGCTGGGTCGAAGGCCAGGACAAATTGGCGATCGCTTTCCAGGCGAAAAAGGGAAAGCCAGCGAACCAGCCGGGCAACGCGGCCAAGCGGCGCGGCACGCTCGGGGGTCGGATCGTCTACGGTGTCGGCAAAGGCAGGCGGCAGGGCTTTCGCTCCGTCGCCGGCGTCATGGTGCCATCGGCCTTCGTCGACAGCAGAGCGCAAGGCGAGTTCGCCAAGGTGGCCGCCGAGCTGCCGGCTGAACTGGCGCATCAGCTCTGGGTCGTGACCGAAGGCGTCGATCTCGCAGCCAGCCGCGCCCGGTCCGCCCGCACAGGCCGCGCGTGGCGGCTGTGAGCCTGCCCGCCTGGCGCGACGATGGCCGGCGCGGCTCGCGCGGGGTCGCGCGGTCGAAATGTTTCACGAAAATGTTTCACGGGTCCTTCCCAGGGGCGCCACACCCTGCGGGTAAGAATGCCCGCGGGATTTCTCTAGTGGCCCGGTTGCGTGACGCGGTGCACGGATCGTCACGGATATGAGCGGCGATGCACGCTTCATGTCCGTGTCAAAAGCGGCGGAGATCGTCTCGGCCTCGGAAGGCCAGCGCGTCGATCGCTCGACGCTGTCGCGCTACATCAAGCGCTACGCCTCGGACTTCGCTCCCAGGCGCGAGGGCCGCGAGACCCTGATTGACGTCAACGCCCTGCTCGAGCACCGGAAGGTCAACATCCGGGTCGAGCGCGGATCTGCCGAGCCCTTCAAGGGCGACGTCAAGGTCGCTTCGACCAAAGAGCGCAAGGGCGAGATCGGCGTCCGCATCGCGGAGATCGAGCTCGAGCGCGAGGAAGAGAAGCGCGCCCGGGAGCGTGGCGAGATCATCTATGTGGCCGACCTGGCCGCCGCGGCGGAAGCCGCCATCAAGGCCTTCGGCGCGGCGCTCGACGAAGCGGAGAGTGACGCCGCCGAGGACATCGCCCGCCGCACGCGCTCGGAGGCCCGCCATGTCAGGCCGGGTCTGCGGACGCTGAAGCGATCCGCCCTGGAAGCCTTCACCCGCGCCCTGACCCGGGTGCTGCCGTCGTCGGAGGTCGACACACCGTCAGCGTAAGGACTGCGCCTGCATGAGGACCGATGTCGGACCTGGCTGAAGCCGCCAGCTCGCGGGCCGGGCGGATCCTGTATGCGGCGCTTGTCAGGGCCGCCCGCCCCGAGAAGGAACTGACGGTCTCCGAATACGCCGACGCCTTTCGCGTGGTCTCGGCGGAATCAGGTTCGCCCTGGGCCGGCGAGTGGAAGACGTCGCGGATGCCCCATCTGCGCGAGCCGATGGACTGCCTGCATCCCGACCACCCGGCCAAGGTCGTCACGCTGAAATGGGCGGCGCAGCTCGGCAAGACCGAGATCGGCGTCAACTGGTTCGCCTTCATCGTCGATCGGGCGGCCGGCCCGGTGCTGACGATGCTCCCCTCGCTCGACGAGGCGATCAAGTACAACCGCGTCAAGCTGCAGCCGACGATCGACGCCTCGCCCCGGCTCCGGCTGCGGATCAAGGCCGAGAACAGCCGCGACGAGGCCGCTTCGACGACGACGTTCAAGCGCTTCTCCGGCGGATTCAATCAGATCGTCACGGCCTCCTCGTCGAAGGGCCTGCAGATGATCTCGATCCGTTACCTGATTGCCGAGGAGATCACGAACTATCCGTTCGACACGGATGGCCGTGGCGATCCGCTGCAGCAGGCCTATGCCCGGCAGAAGGCCTATACCGGCAACCTGAAGCGCCTGCTCTCGAGCACGCCGGGCCATCGCGCGACCTGCCGGATCAGCGCGTCCTATGACGCGGGCGACCGGCGCCGGCGGTACGTGCCATGTCCGCATTGCGGCACCTTCCAGGTGCTGACGCTGGCTGCGCTGCAGCCGCCCTCCGAAAGCACCGCCTTCATGGCGAGCTTCAGCTGCCTGTCCTGCGGCTGCATCATGGAGGAGCACCACAAGGACGAGATGCTGAGCCGAGCCGAGTGGATCTCGACACGGCCCTTGCCCGTCGATGATCCGGAGGCCGCGCCTGTCGCGGTGCCGGACGTCATCCCGGACGGCGACATGGATCGCTACCGCTGCCCGCCGCTCGAAGGGCGCTGCCGCGAATACGAGCCGAGCTGGGCGCTCTGGACGGCCTATTCGCCGGCGGAAACCTGGCAGTCGCTCTGGCTGACCTGGGAGGAGGCCAAGGCCTCGCCCGTCACGCTCAAGACCTGGACGCAGCAGACGCTGGGCGAGGCTTGGGAGGATGGTGCTGCCGAAGTCGAATACGAGCGGCTGCACGGCGCGCTGGAGGACATCACCTCCGGCCTCGCCACGATCGAGCACCCGGTCTGGGTCGGCTTCATCGACTGCCAGGGCGATCGCCTCGTCTGGGCCATCTGGGCTTATGGGCCGATGACACAGGGCGTGCTGATGGCGCGTGGCGTCATCCCCCACGCACCGGAAACACCGGAGGCAGTGGCTGGCATCGACGAGCTGCTCTCGCGCAGCTGGCCGGCCAACACCGGCGGCGTCGTCGAGGTCGCCCGTTGGGGTATCGACTCGTCTAACTGGTCGAACTGGGTGCGCGCCGTCGCCTCCGGCCGCGGCCATCGTCTCTGGGCGATGGAGGGCGCCGAGAAGAAAACCGCGCCGATCCTGGGCACCCCGAAACGGCTTGCGATCAAGGACAAGTTCGGGCGCACGCTCTCGAAGGCCCTGGTCTATCCGACCGGCGTCTTCGACCTGAAGCACACGGTCTATCGCGGCCTGCGCCAGTTCGTGGCCGGCCCCCTCGAAAGCGGGGCTTATCTGCCCGGCACATTGCGGCTGCCGCGGGACCTGGTCGACGAGGCCTATTGCCGCGAATTGACCGCCGAGGTCTGCATCGACCCGTCGCAGGAAGCCAAGGGCAACGCCCGGCGCAAGCTGCATGAGAAGCCCGGCGACAACCGCATCTGGGTCAAGCGTGCCGGCTGGGCCAACGAGGCTCTCGACATCGCCGTCGGCTGCCGGGCGCTCGCCTTCTCATTGGGCGTCGACACGATGGGCCCGGCCGGCTGGGCCAAGTGGCGCGAGCGCCTCGCGCCGCCAGAGGGCATGACCGACCTATTCGATGCGCTGCCGGCCGGGCAGGCCAAGCCGGCGCTGAAGCCCAACACCATGTTCGCGCGGCTTGCCGCCCTCAACAACCAGGACTGATGGAGCCGCCCCGTGCCGACTGATGAAGAGATCCTCGCCAATCTGGAGGCGGAGCGGGACCGCGTCCTGCTCGGCGAACGGGCCTCGTCCGTCACCGTCACGCCGACGAGCCACAAGACCGACTTCGTTGCCCCCGACATGAAGCGGCTCGATGCGCGGATCGAGGACCTGAAGGCCAAGACCGAAGGTCGCCCTCGGCGCGGCGCGATCGGCTTCGTGTTCTGATGCACCGCCCCGCTTTGGTCGCGGCAGACGGGGTTACGCCTCTGTTCGGCTCGGCCGCCGCCTCCGCCCAGCCGATGCACCGCGGCGCGGAGACCCGTTCGCAGGCGCTGTCGAATTGGAACCCGCCCGGCCTGTCGGCGGACAAGGCGGTGCTGCGCGAGCGGCGCCTGATCGCCAACCGCGCCGAGGACCTCGCACGCAACAACCCGATCGCGATCGCGGCGATCACGCGTCTGGTCGACATGATCGTCGGCGCCGGCCTGCGCTTCTCCTCGAAGCCCAGCGCCTCGGCGCTCGGCATCACGCGCGAACAGGCTCTCGATCTCGGCAAGCAGATCGAGCGCGAGCTCGCCCGCCATGCAAACGATCCGCGCAAGCGCTGGGATGCGCAGCGCAAGGTCAGCGCCAACGGCCTGTATCGACTGATGGCGCGCAGCTTCGTGAAGCTGGACGAGGCCTGTGTCGTCGCCACCTGGCGCGAAGGCCAGGGGCCATACGAGACCGCCTTCCTCGCTGTCGATCCCGAGCGGCTCGGCAATCCAACCTGGAAGTCCGATTCGGACACGCTGCGCGGTGGCGTCGAGATCGACGGCTATGGCGCGCCTGTCGCCTACCACATCCGCAACCGCCATCCGGGCGACGGTTTCGGCAGCGGCGTGAACTGGGAGCGCGTGCCGCGTGAGACGGCCTGGGGCCGCCCCGTCTTCTGCCACGTCTTCGAGCCAGAGCGCGAAGACCAGAACCGGCCGATCTCGCCCTTCGCCGCGCTGATGCCGATCCTGCGGATGAAGGGCACGCTCTCCGAGCTCGAGCTGGCCGCCGCCGCGGTCAACGCGATGTACGCGACCTACATCAAGTCCAACATGCCCTTTGCCGAGGTTGCGGCGTCGATGGAGCCCGAGGCGTTCAACAACGCCACGAACTCCTATGCGGACAAGCGGCTCGACTTCTATGAAGCCGCGCCGGTCAAGATCGGAGGCGTCCGCGTGCCGATCCTGCCGGTCGGCGACGAGATCTCGATGGCCGGCCAAGGCCGCGAGCGCGCCGGCATGGGCGAGTTCGACGACATCTTCAACGACCAGATCGCGGCACGCATGGGCATGTCGCGCCAGCAGGTCCTGATGAACTTCGCGAAGCTGAACTATTCCAGCTCGCGCACCGTGCTGAACGAGACCTGGCGCATGGTTCGCCGGAAGGTCGCGTCCTTCGTCGAGCAGGGGCCGATCCCGATGGCGCTGTGCGTCGTCGAGGAAGCGATCGACAAGGGCTACATCCGCATGCCGTCCGGTTGCCGCCCGCTCTGGGACGAGCCTGCGGGCTGGATGTCCGGTCGCTGGATCGGACCCGGCCGCGGCTGGGTCGATCCGGTTAAGGAAGCCGAGTCCGCCTCGCTGCGCATGGAGACGATGGTCTCGACGCTCGAGATGGAGTGCGCCGAACAGGGCCTCGATTATGAGGAGGTCCTCGACCAGATCGAGCGCGAGGAGGCCGAGATCACGGCGCGCGGTCTCACCCGGGCCACCGTGATCAGCCGTATCGCCGCACGCTCCGCCCAGGCCGACCCGGCCGAGGAGACGACCGCACCATGACACTGCTGCTGCCGCGCATCGCGGCCGAACTCGTCAACACGCCGTTGGCGATCGACGGCGCGCGCGCCGACGTCATGCTGCGCGCGCTTGGCCCACGTGTCTTTGGCGCGCCTGTTCACGTCGCATCGGCGCATGCCCCCGATCCTCACGCCGGCGTCCTGCCGCAGCGGCTCGATCGTGGCCTCGCATCGGCCGGCCGCTCGGCCTTTCCCGTGATCGACGGCGTTGCCGTGATCGAGGTCGAAGGCACGCTGGTCAACAAGGGCTCGTGGATCGGCATGGATTGCGGGGAGACCTCCTATGAGGGACTGCGCACCCAGATCGAACGGGCGCGCCGAGAGTCCTCGGTCCGGGCCGCAGTCTTCGAGGTCGATTCGCCCGGCGGCCAGGTTGCCGGCGTCTTCGAGACCGCCGCCGCGATGGCGCGCCTCTCGGCCGAGAAGCCGACGATGGCGATCCTCACCTCTAACGCGTGCTCGGCCGCCTATCTGCTCGCCAGCCAGGCGCGGCGCATCGTGATGCCGGAGTTCGGCTATGCCGGCTCGATCGGCGCCGTCGTGATGCATGTCGACTTCTCGGCCGCCCTGACCGAGGCCGGCGTCAAGGTCACCATGATCCAGTCGGGCGCGCACAAGACGGAAGGCAACCCCTTCGAGCCCTTGTCGGTCGAGGTGGTCGATCGGATCCGCGCCGAGCTCGACCAGGTCCGTACTCGCTTTGCCGAAGTCGTCGGCAGCGGCCGGGGCAAGGCCCTGACCGCGCAGGCCGCGCTCGCCACCGAAGCGCAGGTCTACTCCGGCCGAGAGGCCATCACCCTCGGGCTGGCCGACGCAGTCGGCGATCCGCACGAGGCCTTTGCCGCCTTCCGCGCGGAAATCAGCCGCCTCTGAGCGGCTTCAACCTTGGAGCACAGCACCATGTCGAACCTCGCCACCATGGCTCGCGAAGCCGCGGCCACGACCGCCCCTGCCGCCATCACCGAGACCGCGCCGCCGCCCGCCGCCGCTGCCGCTCCTGTCGCTTCCGCCCCCGTGGCGACGACGCCGACCGTCGACGTGACGGCCGTCCGCGCCGAGGCCCGGGCCGAAGAGCGCGCCCGCATCCAGGCGATCGTCGGCCATGCCGAAGCCCAGGGGCGCACCGCACTCGCCCATCAGCTCGCCTTCGGCACCGATCTCGCGCCGGAGGCCGCCGCCGGCCTGCTGACCGCCGCGCCGAAGGCCGACGCCGCTCCCGCCCGCACCCTCACGGGCGCCACGGTTCCGGCCCCGGCCATCGCGCCGCAGGCCGGTGCCACCGACAAGGCCGATGCCTCGGCCCGCCTCGCCGCCGCCGTCAAGGCGCTCGGTCCCAAGGCCTGACGCCCCAGGCCTGATCCGGCCGCCCTCATCGCCGCCTTTCCTTCAGCCCTCTCCAGGAGAGATCTCATGTTCACCCCCACCAGCCAGGAGCGGGCGAAGACCTTCTCCGATGTCGTCAAGCATGTGAACGACTCGAACTTCTCACTCGACGCCTTCACCGTCGCCTCCGGATCCGGCATCCTCGAGGTCGGCACCGTCATGGGGCAGGCCACGCTCGGTTCCGCTACCTCCGCCGTAAAGGCCTCGGGCGCCAACACCGGCAACGCCACCATGTCGGCCGTCACCGTGCTCGATGGCGCGGTGAGCGGCATCTACACCGTGCGCATGCTGACGGCGACGACCTTCCGGGTCGAGAAGCCCAACGGCGACGTCATCGGCGACGGTGCTACCGGCACGGCCTTTGCCGACGATATCGGCTTCACCATGACGGCCGGCGGCACGCCGATGGTCGCCGGCGACGGCTTCGACGTGACCGTCGCGCCGGGCAGCCTGAAGTGGAAGCCGCATGATCCCGCGGCGGTCGACGGCTCCCAGGTCGCCGCCGGCGTGCTCGGCGAGGCGGCCGATGCCACCAGTGCGGACGTCGTCGCGCTCGGCGTGAAATGGGGCGCGATCGTCGTCCTCGAGGAGCTGACCTTCAAGTCCGGCATCTCGGCGCCGAACCGCGCCGCGGCGATCGCATCGCTCGGCGCGCCCTCGCGCATGATCCTCGCTCGCGGCACCTGACCGGCACGCCGCGCGCCTCCATCCGACGCCCCGTCAACTCGCCCGCCATGTGCGGGCTCTCACTCCTGGAGTCCCGTCATGGAATTCGTCTTCCCGTTCGATTCCGTCACCCTGACCAATCAGGTCAACCTCATCCCGTCCGACTACGGGATGCTGAACGCGCTCAACCTCTTCCCGAGCGAGCCGATCTCGACCACGGTCGTCGGCATCCACCGCGTCGGCAACCAGATCCGCGTCCTGCCCGCAAAGCCCCGCGGCGTGCGTGGCGCGGAGCCGGCTTCGGACAAGGAAAACATCTTCTACCTGGAGGTGCCGCACTTCCCGATCGCCGACAACCTTGGCCCGGCCGACCTGCAGAACAAGGCGGCGATCGTGGATGGGCGCGCCGTGCCGATGACGGTCGAGATGGCGACCGCGAAAAAGCTGATGAAGCTGCGTCGGCATCACGCCGTCACCCGCGAGTACCTGAAGTTCGCGGCGCTGAAGGGCCTGGTGAAGGACGGTGACGGCAACACCATCGTGAACCTCTACACCTTCTTCGGCATTACCAAGGTCACCGTCGACCTGGCGCTCGGCACGGCCGGTACCGAGATCTTCGACAAGCTCGAGGAGATCCGGACCTCGGTGCTGAAGGGTGTTCAGGGCGATACGGTCAGCCGTGTCGAAGTCGTCATCGGCTCGACGCTGCTGAACCGGCTGCTGAAGCATCCGAAGTTCGAGAAGTACTGGCTCAACACCCCCTCGGCGCAGGAGCTGGTCAAGCTCGAGCGGCACCGTCTCGGCCAGGACTTCGGCCGCATCATCGACACCGGCACGGTGCTGCTGCGCGAGTCGGTCGGCCAGGTGCCGGTCAAGGTGAACGACGTCCTGACCAACGAGTCGCTGATGGCGCCGACGTTGGGCGTCGCCTACCCGGCCGGCACGACCGAGATGTTCACGACCTTCGATGCGCCGCCGCACCACATCGATGCGGTGAACGAGCCGGGCATGGAGATCTTCATCTCGGAGAAGGTGCTCGACCACGGCGAAGGCGTCGAGATGAAGAGCCAGTCCAACCCGCTGCCGATCGTCAAGCGCCCCGAGGCGCTGGTCGAGATCATCAGCTCCAACTGAGCGCACGCGCGTGACGGCTTTTCAGGACGCGGTGTCGCGCTCCCGCGCCGCCGTCACGCGCGCCTATGCTGTCCCGTGGCGGATCTTGCCGCGGGTGAAGATCGGGCAGGAGCGCCCGGTCCCGGACACGAGCCGCCAAGCCTTCGAGGTGAAGGGGCATCTCTTCGCCCCGGACAAGGTCGATGGACGCGTCGCCGAGCTCAACGCCTTCGAGACCGGCCGTTCGCCCGGCATTCTCGGCGAGGACCAGGCGCTGACGGTCTGGGAAAACCCGACCGGAGGCGTCATCCGGCAGCATGACATCGTCGAGGAGGTCGTCGAGGCTCCGGCGGCCCCGCGTCGGTACCGGGTGTCCAACCCGCCGGGCGGCGACGCGACAGGGCATGTCCGGCTCGATCTGCAGGACCTCTCGCGAAAGCCTGTCGAATGAGCCTCGCCGTCATGGCCGTCCGCCTGGCCGTAACCGCTGCGCTGGCGCCCTATGTCGCGCCCGCGGACCTTGCCGAGGCGACCTGGCCGACGCTCGCCCGGGAACGCGTCTTCGACTCGCGTTTCGATCTCCTCGACGGCAGGGGCGGCGAGCGCACGCCGCTGATCGTCTTTGCGGTCGAGGCGGTCGAGGGCAATGCCTTCTCGGCCCAGGATGGCGCCGGCGCCGCAAACCGCGGTTTCGATGCCGTCGCGCGGTTGGTGCTGTCTGCCCAGGTCACGTCGCGGCAGACTTTCGAGACCGAGACGGGCGAGGAGTTCGACGCCGAGGCGGCCGACCTGCTCGATCAGGAACTGGCCGACATGCTGGCGGTCCTGCAGGAGCAGGCCTGGGCCACGCTCCTGGCCGACCCGCTGTTTCGGAAGGTGACCAAGCGCGTCACTAAACTCGACGCCGAACCCTATCCGGCCTCCGAAACCGGCGAGAAACTCGCCGTGCTGGCGAATTCCTATTTCGTCGAGCCGCTAAGCGACGGCGAGAAAGCGCTCGGGCTCGTGCGGGATAGCCTTCCCCTCGCCTCGCCGGTGCGCGCGCGGGCCCTTGTCGCCCTCGGGCACATGCAGGCCACGCGCGACAAGCTCGCCGCCAATGTGCTGGCCCGCTCCGGCCAGGGATCCCTGCCCGATTTCGGCGTCACCGCCACCGTCCAGGGAACCGCCGCGGTCGCGCCGACGGCCCCTGCGCCATCCGACCCCGATTTCACCATCACGCTCGATCCGGAGGACCCGCTTCCATGAGCCCCACCGCCACTCTCGTCGATGTCCGCCCTCAAGCCGGCCGCCGCGTCCGCGACCAGGAGGGCTCCCTCCTGCCGGAGACCCACATCCTGCGCGGCGTGCCCCGCTCGGCTTACTGGCTGCGCCTCGAGCGAGATGGCGACGTGACGCTCGCAGCGCATGAGCCGGAGGCCGAGCCGGCGGTCGAGACTGCCGTCGAGCTGCCGGCGCTGCCGACCGCCGACGGCAAGAAGAAGGGCTGACCGCCCGCTCCCGATCGCCCCTCAACCGCAGAGGCCTGACCCATGACCATTTTCTTCGACCAGATCCCCGGCTCGCTGCGGCTGCCGGGCTACCGGAACGAGTTCGCGCTCGGGACGCCGCCCTTCTCGCAGTCGATGCAGGTCCTGATCGTCGGGCCTGTCGCCGCCGGCTCGACCGTCACGACCGGTGTGTCGCAGCGCCCGAGTGATGATATCGAGGCCGCCTATGGTGCCGGCTCGCTGCTCGGCACGATGCTGAACTATGCGAAGCTGACCCGGCCCTTCCTCGACTATCGCGTCCTGCCGCTGCCGGAGTCGGCCACCAAGGCCACCGACGTCTACACGGTCAACACCGTGCCGCCGGTCGGCACCTGGCCGTTCTGGGTGCTGGGCAACGCCCGCCGGCGCCAGATCACCGTCGTCGCCGGCGACACGGTCACCACTGTCGCGGCCAAGATCGCCGCCGCGATCAACAGCCGCGTGACGCTGGCGGGGGACTCGAAGTCCCTCGTCGACATCGTCTCGGCCACCTCGGCGCTCGGCGTGGTCACGGTCACCGCCCGCAACGGCGGCACCATGCTGAACGCGACCAAGTGGATCTCGTTCAAGAGCCGCGGCGAGGTCTCCCCGCTGGGCAGCCACATCACCAACGTCTTCACGGCCGGCTCCGGCGCGCCCGATCTGGCGGCAGCGCTCGCCGGCGTCGGCACGGGCTACTATGCCTGGGTGATCTCGGCCTATCGCGACGCCACCTCGCTGGCGGCGATCGACGCATGGCTGGAGGCCCAGTGGGGCCCCTTCGCCATGCGCTATGGCTGGGCGGTGGGCGCCGTCGTCGGCTCGCAGGGCACGCTGGCCGCGCTGGGCGACGCGATGAACGATCGCAAGCGTGTGCTCGCCGGCCTGCGCAATTCGTCCGAGCCGGAGCCGATCATCGCCGCCTGCTTCGGCGCCGAACTGGCCCATGTCTTCGACTTCGGTCGCTCGATCACCGAGGTCCAGATCTTCGCGCGGGGTCTGACCGGGCGCACGATGACGCATCTGACCGGCCCGTGGGAGGAGGACGACGTTTTCTCCGACGAGCAGCGCAACCTGCTCTATTTCGACGGTATCTCGCCGCAGGTTCCTGCAGAAGGCGCGGTCCAGATGGAGCGCGTCATCACCACCTTCCAACGCCGCTCCTCGACCGGCCTCGAGGACATCTCCTATCTCGACATCAACGGCCCCTGCATCGATGCCTGGGTCGTGCAGTACCAGCGCCACTATGTCTGGAATGCCCACCAGAACGACAGCCTGGTCGGCGACCAGGAGGACTTCGCCGACGGCCAGACCCGACCCAAGGATGCCCGAAAGACCTTCGTCTCGGCCTATACCGAGGTAAACCGGCGCGGAAAGATCGTCCAGGACATCCCGAGCTACGAGCAGGCCCTCAAGGTCGAGCTGTCGGGCGACCCGGTGCGGCTGAATGTCGAGCAGAAGATCTTCCGCGCCAACCCGCTCTACATCCTTGCGACCAAGAGCATCGTCGGCGAGCTCGCCCCCGGCGCCCAGACCTGATCGCGGCCACGACCTTCGGCGCCCGGCTGCGGGCGCCACCATCCTCTGACATCGGGAGTGTTCCACCATGGCCGGCAAGGACTATGGCGTCGTCATCATCACCGTGCGCTCCGGCCCGCTCGCCGGCCGCACGCTGCAGGCCATGGGCGAGATCAAGCTCAAGCCGTCCGGCTACAAGATCGGCGGGGAGGTCTCGGTCGACCACCAGGCGCATAACCGCTCCTTCGAGCCTTCTCCCGTCGTCGCCATGTGCGATTTCGACCGCGGCGAGATCGACTGGGATCAGCTCGCCCGGGCCCGCTTCGACATGACCTGGGAGGAGGAACACGCCGGCCTCGTCCACTACATGACGCAGGCTGCGATCGTCGGCGAGCAGTCCGACAGCTTCAAGGACGGCAAGGCAACCGGCCTTGAGGTCCAGTGCACCAAGCCGAACTACCGCAAGAGGGCCGTCTGATGTGGACGCTGGCGCTGGACAAGCAGCGCGAGTGGCCGGCGGGGACGTTCGTCACCTCGATCGATTTCCGCGACCCGACGCTGCGCGACATGCGGGCGCTTCCGGAAATCGAGACGGCGCGCTACCTCAAGGACGGCTCCGCCAGCTACGGCATCGACTGGGATGCCGTGGATTCCTGGCTCCGCCGCCTGCTCAAGGACGAGATCAAGCTCGGCCTGATCGACCAGCTCTCCCCGGCCGAGGCCGAACGCGCCAAGGTTACCCTGCTCGGTTTTTTCGGCACGGCGGAGGTCGAGAAGCCCAGGAGCGCGCCTCCGACGACCTCCGCTTCGGAGCCTTCCTCCGCACAGACCCGGATCGACTGAGCGTGACCGATCTGATGCGGCTGCATATCCGGTGGCTGGCCTGGCGCGCCGGCCAGGGCTACGGAGCCTGATCCATGGCGATCGTGAACGAAGCCCGTGCCGTCCTGACGGCCGAGGACCGCGCTTCGGCCGTTCTGGCCATGGTCGCGCGGAACTTCGACAGGCTCAATCGGGCTGCCGATCGGCTCGATGCCAACGGGGCCGGGGCGCGCCGCCAGCAGGTGACCCAGCAGGCGATGTCGCGGACGGCTGTCATTACGGAGCGCATGGGTGCCGTGGCGGCGAGAGCGGCCGGTCCGCTGGCGGCGGTGATGGGCGTCTACGGAGCAGCTCGTTTCGTCAATTCCGCCAATCGCGAGTTCGCCCAGAACGAACGCGCGATGACGCGCATCGCCGTCACGGCCGATGCCTCGGCTGAAGTGCAGAAAGCGTCGTGGTCGGAGTTGCAGAAGCTGGCCTTCGAAACCGCCCAGCCCGTCGACAAGGTGAGGGAAGGCCTCGAATCGCTGGTCGCTGCTGGTCGGTCCCTACCGGAGGCGATGGCTTTCCTGCCTTCGGTGGCTCGCACGGCGCAGGCGAGCGGCGCGACGACTGCCGATATCGCCAGAAGCGCGGACGCGGTCGGCTCCGCGTTCAAGATTGCAGGGGCGGATATGCAGTCCGCGTTCGACATCATGGCGACGGGCGGCAAACTCGGCCAGTTCGAGCTGAAGGATATGGCGCGCTATCTGCCCTCGCTCGCTCCGGCGGCGGCGGCGATCGGCATGGAAGGTAAGAAGGGCCTGACCGAGCTCGTCGCCATGCTCCAGGTCCTCCGCAAAGGATCGGGCACCGCCGAAGAGGCGGCCGGCTCGATGAACAACATCCTGCAGAAGATGTCGTCCGAGGAGACGGCGAAGAAGTACAAGAAGCTCGGCGTCGATCTCGAAGGCATGTTCAAGAAGGGCAAGGCCACAGGTCAGGACATGGTCTCGGTCTTCATGGAAGCGACGCAGCTCGCAACCAAGGGGGATCTCGGAAAACTGCCTCAGCTGATCGGAGACATGGAGTTCGCGCGCGGTGTCCGCGCGCTCATGATGTTCCGTGGCGAATTCGACAAGATGAAGCAGACGATCAGCGCCACCTCGGCCGGCGCCGTGGCGGGCGACCTGAATCGTGTCCTGTCCACCAGTCAGGCAACGATGGACCGGATGAAGATCTCGTCCGATCGTTTGACCACCGCCGTCGGCGAGCGGCTGACCCCCGCATTCCAGGGCCTCGCCAATGTCGCGACTGCGGCGATGAACGCCGTCAGCGGCGCGCTTGAGCCCAAGAAGTCGGACAAGGAATTGGCGGCCGGCATCGGCGCGCCTGAGCAGCTGACCCCGGCAGAGCAATCGGTCCGCAATGCCGAGCGTGTCAAGAAGATGCTCAAGGATGCCCGGGACCGTGGCTCTGAGCTTTACAGCATGCGCGATGGTGGCTTCGGGGTCGGCACCTCGCGCTTTTCGCCGAATCGCGCCGCAATCCTTCGCAACAAATCTAAGCTGACGAAGGCCGAGCGACAGGAGCTGGACGGCATCAACCGTCAAGAGCAGAAACTGCGCGAGGCGCGCGACGCTGCCGATCGGCGGAATGAGCGGCCTGACTTCACGCGCTTCCGGGCCGATGAGGCAGCGTTCGCCGACAGCTATAAGAAGGAGGGCCGTAGCGGCCCGCTCTATGGAGCGATGGATGCTGCCAACCGCGAGACGCAGCGCCGGCGCGACGCGGAGTCGAGTATCAAGATCGATGATCTGCTGGCAGGCCAGGGCGAGGCGGGCACGGCGTTTCGCGCCGCCTATGACGCCTATGTGCGCAGTGAGCGTGCGCGAGTGCTGGCGCGTCGGGACGCGCCGAGCATGGATGACGGCACGCCGCTGCCGAAGACCTATGACCCGACATTGGGCCGCCAGGCCGACGAGGCGCGCACGCAGATGGTGCGGGCGGCTCAGGAGCTTCTGGCGCGGAGCGGGCAGATGCCGACCCAGGCTCAGATCGAGAGCCTCTATGGGCAGCTCGCCGAGGCCGCGAAGAACCTGAGCGAGAAAGCTGCCGTCGTGCCGGGGGTCGACCCGCAGAAAGTGCCGGGCCAGGCCGAGTCGATGCAGAAGGCGCTTGAAAGCGCCAACATCACCGCCAAGGCGGACATCAGCACGACCTCGGACATCCGGGTCAAGGTCGAGGCCGAGCCCGGCTGGTTCGCGCGGCTGGTCTCGCAGGTCACGAAGACGACGACCACCGACACCCGCGGCATCTCGCTGCCGGGCAAGGAAACGCGCAGCGGCGGCGGAGGGGGGATGGCGCCCTAGACTACTTCTCGGCGAGGAGGCCGGGCACGTTCTGGCCTCCGGGTCCATAAAGGCTCCAACCCAGCAGACAGCCGACCTTCCCGCCGGCAAGCTTGAAGCCCTTCTCATGCTCGGCATAGCGGGTGCGCAAAAGGGCCTTCGTCTTGGCCTCGTCGAAGTCGATCTTGAAGTGCTGAATCATGAAGCCGATCATCAGCTCGTTCGCCTTGTAGTCCGGGCAGTTGTTGGCGATGACCATCACCTGCGCGAAGTGGTTGGTCGCGTTTTGCTGCTGCTGGCTCAGTGACTGGGCAAAGGCGGGTGCCGATACGGCGCAGGCGGCGGCGATTAGGCAGTTGCGAAGGGTCTTCATCTTTCGCGCTCCGGTTGAGCGCTCAGAATAGCGGGCCGGATGGGGCTGTCTATTCCGGCCGGGCCTTCCGCAGTCGAACGCCCGGTCCTTCGCCGTTTTCGGCCACGAAGATCACGCCGGCGTCTTCGAGAGCGCGACGGATGGCTTCGATCGTCTGGTGGCTACCCGTCAGCACCTCGTCGCCAGGTTCCAGCCTCTTGATCGTCGGCAGTGAGACGCCGGCTCGTGAAGCTAGGTCCAGTTGGCTCCATCCGAGCAATGCACGAGCGGCGCGCATTTGGGATCGAGTGCTGATGCTCATGGCATTAAAACCGATGCTAAAGGTATTGACGAACCATATGGCTCAGATATGATGCCAAAAGCATCACATCTTGCCAAGGGAAATCCGATGCCCATCGACCGCAAGTTCGATATCGCTGACGTTAGCAAGCTCACGCTCCGTGAAGCGCTGGCGCTTCACGAAGGCCTGTCGTCATTGATCGACGTGGCAACGGCGTTGCTCGGCCAGCCTCGGTTCAACGGCGAGATGGTGCTCAACCCCGCCGGCGAAGTGATCGACCGGCTGTGCGACCAGATGCATTTGCTCTGCGAAGAGGCGATGGCGACCATTGCCGCGGCCGAGTCGACGGACCACTGGGAGCGCATTTTCCGCGCCGAGCTGCTGCTGCGGCGTGCCGTTTCCGAGATCGAGGATCCTCCGGAGCTTGAGAGGATCCTCGCCTCGCTGGCCGCATGGCCGCGGGCCGCGGCCTGACCACAAGAGCTTCGCCCTGGCAGGGCGATGATGAGCGCGAGATTTCCGAGCTTCGACGGCTCCGGTCTCGCGAAAGCGAACCCGTCGCGTTCTCCGGGCCTGCCAGGGCCGGAGCCGTTGAAGACCTCAGGAGAAAAAAATGCAGGACTTGATACCTCACACGTTCGTATTTGAGCAGAGCGCCGTACGTGCGGTCTTCTGCGACGACGAGCCGTGGTTCGTCGGCAAGGACGTCTGCGCGGCGCTCGGCCACTCGAATCACAACGTCGCCCTCGAGCGCTTGGACGAGGACGAGAAGGGGGTAAGCAATGTTTACCCCCTTTCGAAGTCGGCCGTCGGCGGCGGTGCTCAGGAGATGGTCATCATTTCGGAGGCCGGGGTCTATCAACTGGTCTTCACTTCCCGCACCGCCAAGGCAAAGGCCTTCAAGCGCTGGCTTGCCCATGAGGTGCTGCCGACCTTGCGCCGGACGGGCCGCTTCATCATCGGGGCCGATGCTCCTGATATGCCGGTCAGCGCCGATGGGCGCCTGTGGGGCATCGGCGTCGCCAAGATCAACGCCGCCGCACGCATGATCTCGGTCGCCAGCCGCATCTACGGCCCGGAAGCCGCGCGCAGGCTCTATGAGATGGCACCCGAGCTGCCGGACCTGACCGGCCTCGCGATCGGGTCACTCGCCGGCACGGCGAAGGATGATCCGGAAGGCTGCCTGCGCTTCCTGCTCTCGCTGCAGGCGCGCTCGGGGCTCTCGATCGGCGACGTGCTGCAGAACAGCCTTCACGACAAGGTTTCGGCCCGCGCGCTGGTCGAGTTCGGCCTGCTGGTCTCGCCGGATGGCTACGACCACTTCGTCGCGATCGCCAACGCCCATCCCTGGCTGCTGCGCAGCTTCCTCGAAACCCAGTGGCAGGGCGACTGGCGTCTGGCGCTGGCCCGTCTGCCCGGCGCCAAGCCGGCGCCGGGCAATTATCGGTTCGGCAAAGGTTACTCGAAGGCCGTGCTCATCCCGCGGGACGTCATTCTCGACGCGCGCTCGCCCAACAGGATTCGCCACTGATGGCCACCCCCGGCGGCTTCCTGCGTCCGGCCTCATTCCGCGGCGTGCCCTTCTATGCGCGCCGCGACACGCGGCCTTTCCCGCGCTCGCTGCAGATCGACGAGTATCCGGCCTCCGACCGCTGGAGTGTGATCGATCTCGGCCGCAAGGCGGTGACCTATCGCGTCGACGCCTATGTCGCCGACGAGGGCAATGTCGAGGCGCGGATGCGCGCGCTGGAAGCGGCGCTCGAGGCGCCCGGCGCCGGTCTGCTGATCCTGCCGCAGCGCCGGCCGGTTATGGCCTGGGCCCGCGCGCCGGAATCGAGCTGGGAGGCCGACAAGCTCGGCTATTTCACCTTCCGCGTCGAATTCGTCGAGGACGGGCCGGCCGCCGGCACGGGTCTCAGCCTCGGCCTGGCCGAGCGCCTGATCGTCGATGCGCTCGGCACGGTCGCGAGCCTCGCCACGGCCGCCGGCGTTCGGCTCGACAGCGTCGCGGCGGATCTGCGCGGGCCAGGGCTTTACGAGGCCGCCGCCTTTACCCGGGAAGGCGCCGCCCGGCTCGTCGCCCTCAAGGCTGATGCGCTGGCGATCACGGCCGAGACCGAGGTCGTCGAGGCCGTGCAGACGGCGGCGGGCTGGTCCGGGCAGGCGGCGATCGCCGAGGCGCTCTCGGTTGCCGGCGACGCCGGCCTGACGGCGCTCGAGGACCGGGCGGCCACATGAGCGCGCCCCGTTCGACCTCGCGCATCCTCGAGGCCCGCGGCCGCGAGCAGGCGGCGGTCTTCGCCCGGCTTCTGGCGGCGCTCGCCTTCGCCCGCGGTGTCCTGCGCCTCGACTTCGCCACGCGCCAGCAGGCGCAGCAGGCCCGCGCCCGGCTCGTGGCGGTGATGGAGCCGCTGCTCGACCGCGCTGCGACCGAGACCGAGCTTCTGACGGTCGTCGTCGGCGCCTATGGGCAGGCTCTCGCCGCGATCGACGCCGAGATCCTGTCGCTGAAGCCGCTTGCCCGGGTGGTTACCGGTCAGAGTCAGCCCGCCTGCCTGCTCGCCTGGCAGCTCTACGGCGACACCACGCGCGCCGCCGAGCTGGTGCGCCTCAACAATGCGCGCTGCCCTGAATTCATGCCGGTCGAGATCCTGGCTCCGCTGCCGGATGACGCGGCATGATCGGCAAGGAAACCAGGCGCGAGGATCTGATCCTCGAGATCGGCGGCGTACCGCATCCTGGCCTGCTCTCGATCGAGTACAGCTTCGACGGCAAGGGCGCGCTGCTCAAGGTCGTCGCCGGCGTGCACGAGCAGAAGGGCGCACTGACGAAGAAGGGAAGCGAGGCCGTGCTGAAGGCTTTGCTGCCGGGCGGCGGGGCCGAGACGATCGTCACGGGCCGGGTTCGGCGAAGCTATGGCGACGAGGCCAAGCCTGCGCTCCGGCGCTTCCTGCAGATCGAAAGCAAGGCCTGTGATGCGGTAGAGTGCGCGGCTGACGGTCGCAAGCATGGCTACAACCTGAAAAAGCAGAAGCTCGGCGCCGCGGCCGACACGCTGTTCAAGCCCTACGGCATCAAGGTCAAGGTCGAGGCCGACAGCCGCGAGATGGACATCGCATGGGCGCCGGGCGAGCGCGCTTTCGACGTCGTCGAAGAACGTGCCCGCAAGGCCGGTCTGCTGATGACCGGCGCTGCCGACGGCGGTGTTGTGCTCTACAAGGGCACGCGCGGCCGGCACCCCGGGTCCTTCGTCGTCGGCGACGATCGCGGCGACGCCAACGCTACCACCCTGCAGTTCGAGGACAGCGAGATCGGCCAGTTCTCGCAGACCCACTATTACGGGCAGCGCTACAAGGGCGGGAAGGGCAAGGACGAGACGGATGGCTATGCCATCGTCGAGAACGAGGCCATCCGCCGGTTGCGGATCGACATCCGTCGAATGGAACACGATGGCGACGATGCCGACCTGAAGCAGCGTTCCGAATGGGACGACCGCCGCGGCGCCGGCGGCGATGCTGGAAACGGGACCCAGATCGTGCTGGCGACCCCGGAATGGCGCGACCCCGACGGCAAGCTCTGGTCGGCCGCCTTCGTTCGCTATGTCGTCGCCGGGGACTTCGAACTCGAGCAGGACATGGCGATCAAGAGCGGGCAGCTCTCATGGTCGAAAGAGCACCAGATCGCCCGCCTGACGATGGTCGATCCGCGCAGCCTCGGCGGCAAGGATGCCAAGGGCAAATCGGGCGACGCTTGGAAAGTGTCGACCAAGAAAGCGAAGTACGAGGAGCTGTCGTGAGCCTGGTCCGCTTCCGCGTCATCAGCGTCGACGACAGCGGCCCGATCCAGAAGGTCACTGGCCGCGGCGAAGGCGGCGAACGGCTGGAAAACCTGATGCGCCCGCAGCCGGATGGGCTGACGACGGTGCCAGAGCCCGGCTCGCTCGGTTGGGCACAGTTCGCCGGCTCACGCGAGCGCGGCCTGGTGGCGGGCCTGGAAAATCCCGACAAGCGGCCGGGCGGCCAGCCGAACGGCAGCAAGGTCCTGTATGGACCCGACGGTCAGAAGCTTTCTCTGAAGCCGGGTGGCGGCGTCACGTTCGAAGGCGGCAACGGCCAGAGCTTCGGCATGAACGCCAATGGCGACGTGGTGCTGAAGCCGAAGGCGATCGACGGCACGGTTTATCTCGGCGGCGACCCGGTTGATGGCGGCGTGTTCGCACGCGTCATGACTGAAAGCGGTGCCTCGCCCTTCGTCTACGCAAGGGTTTCCTGATGACGCGCCTTCTCGTCGACGCGCTGGTGCCGCAGGGTGCCGGCCCCGATATCCTGTGGAACGGCGAAAGTGGCGACATGGCGCTCGCTCCGCTCACCGACCCGGGAAACCCGGCCGGCCTCGTCGCGCGCAATCCGCTACTGACGGCGCTGGTGATGAGCCTCGAAAGCGATGCCCGGGGCCCGCGCGACCCGCTCGACCCGTCTGTTTACGACCAGCGCGGCTGGCCCGGCGACGGGTTCGATGTCGACACAGCACGAGGCGAGGCACCGCTGGGCTCGACCACCTGGGTCGCGTTCCGCCACCCCACCGACGACGAGAATGCCCAGCGCGTGGTCGAGGCCGCCCAGGTCGCGCTCAAGCCGCTGCAGGATCAGGGCGTGATCGGCGACGTGACAGTCGAGGCCGAGGCGGACCCGGCCGAGACCCGGATCCGCCGCAGCATCACGATCGCCCGGCCCGACGGCTCGATTCTCTATTCCGGTCCGTTCTCGGGGCTCTGGGAAGCCCTCGGCGCCGGCCTCTCGGGCGCCGGCGCCTGACCCTCGAAAGCGTGAACCCGACATGGCCCTGACCATCCCGACGCTCGAGGCGACCTCGCGCTGGCTGCGCGGCGTCGTCGCCACTGCGCTGTCCGGCGCGCGCGCCGACATCTGGCCGAACAACTGGACCGTCTTCGTCAAGGTGATGGCGATGGCCGCTTCGCAGGGCAACCTCCGCGCGGAGTGGATCTATAAGCAGGTCTTCGTCACCACCGCCGAAGACGACATGCTCGATCTTCATGGCTACGAGATCGGGCTCGGCCGCAAGCCGGCCACGGCCGCAACGGGCATGGCGATTTTCGCTGCGGCCGACGGGTCGATTGTCCCGGCCGGCAGCGTCATCGATGCCGGCGGCCGCGCCTTCACGGTGCGTGCCGCCGCCACGGCCGCCGGTAACAGCGTCACGGTACAGATCGACGCGACGGAAACAGGGCCGCGCGGCAATCTGCCGGCCGAGGCCACCGTGCGCCTGCGCGATTCCGTGGCCGGTGTCGCCCAGGACGGCGAGATCGGCCCACTCGGCCTCTCCGGTGGCGTCGAGAAAGAGATCGACTCGGCCTATCGCAAGCGGCTGATTTTCCGGAAGCGCAACAAACCTCGTGGCGGTGCCAAGGCGGACTATCAGGTCTGGGTCGGCGAGGTCGCCGGTTTCGCTACCGCAGCCGTCTTCGCCGCGACGCCTGAGGTCGGCACCGTCACGGTCTATCCTCTGCTCGAGGGGAGCGGCGCCGATCGCATCCCGTCACCCGCGGACGTCCTTCGCTGCGCCGAGCATCTCGAGACGCGGCGCCCTCTGACGGCAACGGTCATGGTCGTCCAGGCGACCGAGAAGTCGATCCCGGTCACAATCTCGCAGCTCGAGACGGACAGCTCCGCAACCCGGGCCGAGATCTCGGCCGAGATGCTCGACATGTTCGACGAGCGGGCCTTCGTCTCCGCCGGGGCTGAGACCTTCCCGACCTCGTGGCTGTCAGAGGCGGCGTCCCGGGCGCTTGGCGAAAGTCGACATAGGCTCGTGGTGCCCGATCCCGACACCGACACGGCGCTCGCGCTGGGCGAGTTCCCCGTGTTCGGCGGGTTGACCGTCACATGAGCCGCACCTTCGCGGTGGTGCCAGGCCAGCTGCCGGTTCGCGTGGCCAATGCCGCCCCGCTCGACAACGGCCCGGGGCTCGGCGCGCCGCCTGCGACCACTGATCGCCTCACGGGCGTGACGGCGGACGATCTCTGGCTGCCATCACTGCGGCTCTTTCCGCGCGGCCGGGCCTGGCCGGACGAGAAGCCCGCAGGGCTCGGCGCTTTCGTCTGGCACGCCCTGCCGCGCCTCGTCGCGGAAACCATGGCGCAGATTCACGACTGGCTGAACCGGGCCCGTTATGGCGCCTTCGTGACGCAGTGTCGGCCCGAGCTGGTCGAGGATCACGAGCGCGAGCACGGCCTGCCCGACGGCTGCCTCGCCGCCGTCACAGGTCTGCCGGAGCGCCGTGCGCTGGTCCTGGATGCGCGCACGCCCATGGAGACGGCCAACCGCATCGAGATCGAGGCCGTGCTGCAGCGCACCGGCTATCAGGTCACGATTCAGGAGCCGCTCGGCTTCGAATGCGGCCTGTCGGATTGCGGCGGGCCTGACGGTTTTGGCTCGGCCGGACTACCGCACATCTTCCTGTTCGCCGGCGAGGGCCTCGCGCTCGACTGGGTCGCCGGGGCTGAGAGCGGCTTCGACCAGCTCGGTTTCGGCCAGCTCAACGACACCGGCCTGACCTGCCTGATCGAACGCATCCGCCCGGCGCACACGCTGGGCATCCTCGACCCGGAGACGCTGTGAGATGAAACGCTGGGAACCGATCGCCTATCCCGGGCCGGATAACGGCTTTGGCGCGGCCACGCACCGCAACTTCGACCAGGGCACCGGCGCGCGAGGTTCCTGGCTTGATGCCGCGGGCTACCAGAACATCATGGACGAGCTTTGCGCTCTGGCTGAGGCCGGCGGCCAGGTCCTCGATGGCGCGAAGGCCAACCAGATCGCGCTCGCGGTCCAGTCTGGCAAATCCACATTTGCAATCGCCACCGGCACCGCCAACGCCTGGACCGTGGCCCCATCCCTTGCTGTGCCGGCCTATGCGCTCGGCCGTGTGCTCTGGATCAAGGCCCCGGCGACGAACACCTCGACGACGGTCAATGTGAACGTTTCGACCCTGGGCAGCCGCCGCCTAAAGCAGCGCGACGGCACAGATCCGGCCATCGGCGATCTCATCATCAACAACTGGTATCCGACGATCGATGACGGGACGAACATCGTCGTCCTGACCCCGCTGCGGTCGGAGATGGTCAACACGTTCAGGGGTATCCCGATCTCGGCGATCTCAGCGTTTGGCATCGGCTCTGTGACCTCAGGAATCGTCACGACACCTGGCGGGTACACCACGGTCGCAAACGACCTCGGCTCGGACGGATCATTCAGCGGCGGCGGTATCCTCACGCTGACTTCGGGCGGGGTCTGGATTTCGACCTGCACAATTGAGACCGATGACCCAAACGCCAGCCTCCTGTGGCTGCGTCTGGGCCAGAACGGCGGCAACCCAATCGCATGGACGCAGGATAACAGTACAACGGGCGCCAAGCGGGTTTCGGTGACTCACATCGGGTCGTTCTCGCCAGGGGATACGCTGCAGCCGCTCTTTTACATCGTCAGCGGTTCGGCTTCTTACACTTACCCGAAATGGCTTTTCGCCGCTGCGAAGCTGAGGTGATCCGATGACCGCGCGAAACTTCAAGTGCCCCCCCGAGCAAGCGGCCGAGGTCTGGCAGGGCCTGGGCTGGGATCAGGACACGCCTGTCGTGCATGTTGGCGATGAACTTGTTGGCCCGGCTAACCTGATCGATGCGGCTGAGGTGTTTCTGGCGACCCCGGCCGCCGAGCGTCGCAAGCCGGGTCTGATCGCCTATGCCCGCGACAAGCGCTGGCGGGCCGAGGTCGGCGGGACGCTGGCGGCCGGCATCCCGATCGCGACCGACGACCGGAGCAAACTCATGATCATCGGGGCGGGTGTCGCGGCGGCTGCGGACCCAAACTGGTCGACCGTCTGGCAAGGCACCGATGGCGCGGCCTATCCGGTCAATGCGGCGGCTATGCTCGCGATCAGAGACGCGGTCCAGGCGCACACGAATCGGACGTTCACAGTGCTGGCTGGCGTGCTGTCTGGCATCGATGCAGGCACGATCACGACGCGCGCCGAGGTCGAAGCAGCCTTCGCCTGATCGTTGATCTTTTCTTCTGATCGGTCACCTAGCTCCAAACCTCATTTCTCGCGAGGCACGTCATGTCCACCACCTCAGACCCGATCGCGGCGAGCATCTCGACATAGAGGCGCGCACCGCCATCCTGTTGAAGACGAAAACCGACCGGCACTCCGAGCGCGCACTCGTTACACGGCAGCGGGGTCAGCTTCTCTTTGTCTCCCGGGCTGCCCGGGCTGCGTCCATCAGTTGGCGAGCCAGTGTCTTTCCTTCGACCTGACGAACCTCATAGCCCTCACGGGATAACTGCCGGCGGATATCGCCGATCGACGTGCACTCGCCTATGCGAGCGATTTCGAAGGCGCGCTCAAGAGGCGATTTGCCTGGTATCATCGATCTGAACGCCCGTCACGGCGGCCGGCGCCGCGCGTCAACGGACAACGATTTCGGGATCTCGGCAACCGAAATTCGCCGCCCGCGGATCGGGGGTGCTCGCGGCTCAAGGCCATCCGCGGGCGGCGAGGTAGCCCGCCGGAGCCATCTCCGGCACGTCGATCGTGCCCCGCTCAGTTTAACGCCTGGTAAGTAGCTGCGCGCCTCACTCTTCAAACGCATGGTGACGGCATGCTGCTCGTCGAGCCTGCAATCAGCCAAACATCAGCGCTATGGCGATCGCGAAGATGCCGAACGCGATGCCGGTCACTGTCATCCACATTAGCGTGTTTAGGGACGGCTGCACGACGACTGGTCCGCTCTTCGCCAGAGGACGATGTCTGGCTCGAATGGATACGGTGGTCCGAACCATCGGTTCACGTCTCGACGGCGAATTCCTGATCAGGAGCTGGTTACAGGCCAGATGGGTCTTCGGCCTTCGACTTCGCCAGGCGCTCGCGTCGTTTCAACTCGCGCTCGATCGCAGCGCGGATCAGATCGGCGCGCTTTTCGCGGGGGGCCAGGACTGCATCCATGCGGGCCATCGTGCCCTCGGGCAGGCGAGCGGGCATGGATTCGTGATTGATCTGGGGTCGCGCCATAGATGCATGATCCCGATATCAGGTATCGAAGCCGATAACTGCAGTTTATGATATCACTTTCATGAGTTAGGTGAGATCATCTATTCCATCCGGACACGAGCCGGAGGATTGATCCGTGACCTCACGAACGTTCGCCGATGCCGCCGCCAGCTACATGGCGCTGGGCGGAGAGGGCAAATATCTGCCGCGGATCCTCGCCCGGATCGGCGACAAGCCGGTCACGGAGGTCACGGCCGGCGAGATCCGGTTTCTCGCCCTCGAGATCTTCCCGACCGCGAAGAACTCGACCCGCAACCGCCATGCGATCACGCCCTGCCGCGCCGTGATGAACCACGCGCACGAGCTCGGGTGGTGCAACTGGCTCCGGATCCGCTCGCTGCGCAACGCGCCTCCCAGGCGCTACGCCCCGCCGGACCAGGACTGGCTCGCGACCTTCGTCGAGTTTTGTGACCGTAACCGCCTGCTGAAGCTGGCGGCTCTGGTTTTGTTCATGAACCACACCGGCGCCCGGGTGTCGGAAGCGATCGGGCTGCGCGGCGAGCATGTCGACCTCGAAGCGCGCAGCGCCATCCTGGTCAGGACGAAGACCGACCGTCACTCCGAGCGCGCACTCTCGGCCGAGCTGGTCAGGCGGATCCGCATGATCGGCCTCATCCCGGGCGAGCGCGTCTTTGGCCAGCGCTGCCGGCACAACGTGAACGATCGCCTGCGCTGCGTCTCCCGACGGGCTGGGCTCGAATACAAATCCAGTCACGCCGTCGGCCGAGCGGCCTTTGCGACGAATGCCCTCAACATGGGCCTTGGCATCAGGACCGCGATGGACGCCGGCGGCTGGCGGACCGCGCGGATCTTCCTCGAGGTCTATGTCCACACCGCCGCGGCCGGGAAGGCCGTGGCCAACCGCATCGACCAGACCTTCCCGCCACCTCGACGGGACTGGCTCCTGGCTGACGCTGCCTGATCCAGCCGCCTCCGGGCGGCTTTCTCTTGCCCGGAGCACCATCATGAACACTCGCGAGGTCCAGGCCGCGCTGCTTTCGCTCGGCTATGCGATTGTCGTCGACGGCGACGCCGGGCCGAAGACGCGCACGGCCCTTCAGGCATTCCAGCGTGGCTGCGGGCTGGCAGCCGACGGTGTTGTTGGGCCGCTGACGATCAAGGCCCTGCAGGCGGCGACCGCTGAGAAGGCCGAGCCGCGTGTGGACGATCCGACGCCAGCGGCAGCGCCGGCGATGCCCGGTTTTGCTCAGCCTCGAGCCTCCCGCTGGATCGACGAGATCATCATCCACTGCACAGCGACGCCGGAGGGCCGCGACGTCTCGGTCGAAACCATCCGGGGCTGGCATATCGGCCAGGGCTGGAAGGACATCGGCTATCACTGGGTCGTCATGCTCGATGGCAGCGTGAAGCCTGGGCGCCCTGAAGCGCAGGTCGGATCGCACGTTGCAAACCACAACAGCGGCACGCTGGGCGTCGTCTATGTCGGCGGCGTCGCCGCCGACGGCAAGACGCCCAAGGATACCCGCACGCCGGCCCAGAAGGCCGCGCTGCTGGCTCATGTGCGGGCGCTGATCGCGCGCTATCCGACCGTCCGCAAGGTCACCGGCCACAACCAGTACGCCGCCAAGGCCTGCCCGTCATTCGACGTGCGCAGGGATGAACTGGGCAGGCTGGTCTGAACCGAACCGGGCGGTTTCCCGGAATTTTCAGGAGAACACCATGACCAAAATGCGCGCGAAGCTTCGCGTCGGTTCCGTCATCCCGCACGGCGCCAACCACGAACTGGTGACCTTCCATGGCGTTGCCAAGAGCGACGGCTACCCTGCTGACGGCGCCGACGAGAACAACACCTTCGCCAAGTTTTCGCCTTCGGCCAAGTTCGACATCACGATCGCCAACCCGGCGCTGCTCGGCGCGTTCGAGGCCGGCGACACTTTCTACGTCGATTTCACGCCCGCGCCGAAATGATGCGCATCGGCGATCGCGCCGCAGCCTGCCCGTCCTGCGGGTCGCTCGCCATCGTCGATGCGCCCCCGGTGAAAGGCCCGCGTCTGCGCTGCGAACGCTGCGGGCATGAGGGGCCTCAGCGGACCTTCCTGTCCTGGCATGGCGGTGCTGATCGCGGCGCTCGGCCGCCGATCGTCGGCAGCCGCGTGCTGCCGCTGATCCCCTCCGAATTCGATTGACTCGTCGCGGCCGGGCCCGCCGCTGACCTTCCGGAGATCCATCATGAACTTGAAACGCCTCGTTGCGGCGATCGCCGTCGCATGCGCTCTCGCCGTCTCGGCCTGCGTCCCGAAGGACGGTGCCGGGCCGGGTACATCGGCCGAGGGCTGGCGCCAGATCGCTGTCGGCGTCGGCACGGTTGTGGGCCCCACCAAGGCCGACGCAGGCGTCGCCAAGGTCTCGGCCCAGCTCGCCCGGTACTGCGGCGCGCTGCAGGCCGTAGCGGCCGGCGCCTCCATCTTCGCTCCCGAGAAGCAGCGCAACGCGGCGGCCGTCGCCGCGGCTGCCGTCACCACCGTCTGCTCGAGCCCACCGGCGGACGTCGCGGCCGCGCTGGTGCTGGCGGCCGACACCTATGCCGCAGTGAAGGCGGCGCAGGCGCGATAGGCCGCGACCGCTCCGAATCACCACCAAGGGAGAAGACGACATGTGGAAGCTTCTAAACGATGCGCAGTTCTGGTCGCTGATCCGAACCCTCATCCAGAGCACCGGCGCCTCGCTCGCTGTCGTGGGGGTGGTCCATCCCCAAACCGTCGAGCAGCTGCTGGGCTTGACGGCTTCGGCGCAGATCCTGATTGGCGCGGCCGCGAACATCGCCACAACGATCTACAGCCTCGCCATCCGCACCAAGGCCGGGCTGGTCGCAACCGCCGCTGCGCTGCCGGAGGTGCATGAGATCCGGACGACTCCGGAGATCGCCAGCGCGATCCCCGATCCGACGGTTACCTCCGGCTGATCTCGAGACGAAAGCGGGATGATGGCACGCCAGCCGCTGACGGCCGATGACGTCGATGCGATCGCCAAACGAACGGTCGAGTACCTGCGCCCCGTGGTCGAGCAGGCGATTGAGGATTCGGAGATCAACCTCCTGGTCCGGATGGGGGTCGACCCCGCCAAGCTCGGTGACGTCCAGAAGGACTTCGCCTTCCTGCGCAGCCAGCGCGAGATTCGGGAGGCAGTCGTCAAGCAGGGCATCGGCGCTGTCCTGCTGTCGCTGCTGGCGCTGATCGGGACCGCGGTCGCGTTCTGGTTCAAATCAGGCATGCCCCGATGAAACACTGGATCGCGGCTGCAATCGTCTGGCCCGTCGCCACCATCGTCGGCGGCTGGCTTTTCCTTCACACAGGACCGTCGATCGAGCTCAGACTTGCGCCGGTTCTGGTTTCCCAGTCGATCGTCGAAGTGCAGCGCATCGGCAATCGTGTCTGTTGGGAATGGCGCTACACAAAGGCTCGCCCGGCCGTACCGCAGACCTTCGCGTGGTCCTTCATAGTTGGCGGCACATCGGTGCGAGTGCCAGCCGTGGTGCTGAAGGCATCTGAGCGATCCCCGATGTCGGCAGCGCGCGTTCGGCCGCCAGGGCGAGGCGATGTCGACCTCTGCGCGACGATCCCCGACGAGCTGGCTGATGTCGCCGGCGTCTCGATCGTCGGCTGGGCCGAATACGAGACGAACCACACTTTCTGGACGACCTGGCAGGCGATCCCGTCGGTGCATGTTCCTAACCTATCAGGCGGAGTACCGCCCTGATCGCCTCGCCCCCGTTACGGGCGGCCTGTTGACCACGGGCGTTTCCTTCCTCGACTGGCCCGGCCTTGCTAACGCGGGGTCGGGCCTTTTCACTCCGCTGACCGGCGGGGCGATCCGGCGCTGACACGCCATCTCACCACGGGGCCACTTTGGCAGAAGGTCCCGCGAAGCCTGACCACTTCCGTGAAGGCAACCCGCCGAGCGCACCGGTGCGCGCCCGGACGTTGCACATTCCCGGATCTCTTCACAATGGACGACACGATAATGCGGCCGGTCTCGCCGGCTCGCCCGCCCGCCGCCTATATCGGCGGCAAGAAGCAGCTTGCCGCCCGCCTGGTCGCCATGATCGAGGGCGTCGAGCATCATACCTACGCCGAGCCGTTCGTTGGCATGGGCGGCGTGTTCCTGCGCAGAAGGCTGGCGCCTAAGGCTGAAGTTATCAACGACATCTCGGCTGACGTCGCGACGCTCTTTCGCATCCTGCAGCGGCACTACGTGCCCCTGATGGATCTGCTGCGGTTTCAGTTCACGAGCCGACGGGAATTCGAGCGGTTGCTCGCAACGGATCCAGTGACGCTGACCGATCTCGAGCGAGCCGTTCGCTTCCTGTACCTGCAGCGGGTAGCATTCGGCGGAAAGGTGGCGGGCCGGAACTTCGGCGTCTCGCCCGGGATGCCGGGACGGTTCGACGTTACCAAGCTCGCGACAACGCTGGTGGATCTGAACGAGCGCCTTTCCGGCGTCATCATCGAGAACCTGCCGTTTCAGCAGTTCATCGAGCGCTATGATGGCGAGGGTGTGCTGTTCTATCTCGACCCGCCATATGCCGGCGGCGAGACAGATTATGGACTAGGCGTGTTCAGCCCCGAGAGCTTCGTGAAGCTGGCCGAGCAGCTTGGCAAGATCAAGGGCGCTTTCATCCTGTCGATCAATGACACGCCTTCGATCAGGGACATCTTTGCAGCGTTCAAGTGCGAAGCTGTCTCGCTGACCTATACCATCGGCAGCGGCGCGGCGACCGAAGCGAAGGAGCTTATTGTCACCCCGCCCTCGATGGTGGTGAAAGCGCCGGCGCCCGGGCTCTTCGACGCTCTTTTGCCGTAGCAGACCGAGGCCCGGCCGCGCGAGCGGACCGGGCCTTTTTTTGTTCGTGGGCGGCGCCGTGGCACGGCCATTGCTACGCAACAGACTGTTTCCACCCAGACTGGCCCGGCTCCGCTGACGCGCAGCCGGGCCTTTTTCATTTCAACGCCAAGCTGTCGCGGCATTGTGGCTGGCATCCCAGATCTAAAGGCCCGATGTTCGCAGTCCCTTCCGGGAACGCTCCGGAATGCCGCTACTCGAGTGCGACACCATTCGACCGACGCGAGTCAAAACGTCGCACTCCGCAATGAGTCCTAACGAAACCAGTTCGTCAAAAGTGTTTGAAATTACGATCAGGATCGGCAGCAGGTAGGCTCGGCTGCGGAACTTTTTCGACACCATATCCGTTGGTGCAGCGATTGCCGTTCGTTATCCTGTTGACTACATCGCCTAAAACGGTAATAACACGAGCAAGAAAAAGGGGCCGCTTGACACGGCCCCTAGTCTCTGGGTTGGTTGATTCGTCGGCAGGTTGGCAGACCGTCCGACTACCACTTGAACCAGGTGATGATCGCCCACCAGATTGCCCTGGCGGTTTCACCTGCATAGAGGGACCTGGTCTCGAACTTGAGCCAGGCCTCGGCTTCCTCCCTACCATTCTTGGCGATGCGCTCAGCGAACTTGTGCTCTAAGCACGCTTCGTAGTCGAGCGCGGCCTCGCCGCGGTAAGAGAGCTTGATACCGATCCTGGTCAGGGTCGGTAGGCGGGTCGCAGCCATCTTAAGATCTCCTTTGTCTGGCTGGTCTTCATCGTCGTCTTTCATCCATGACTTACCTTTCTGTCGTGCCCTAGGTTGAGAAGCGGCTCGGTTGGCACGAATTACGCCGAAGCCGCTCCATAGATAGCACCCGCCATGCTTCCGGCAAAGTCGAGCGCTTTCTGTCCGATCTCTGTGAGCTCAAAGAGCTTGCGGGGGCGCCCGCCGTTCGGCGCGCTGCTGATCCCGCTGGATCGAATCAGGTTCTTTTTCTCGAGACCGAGAATTGTATCGTAAACAGTAGCCAGCCGAGGCTGCTTGCCGGTTTGCTCCTCGATCAGCGTCAAGATATCTGCTGCACAGATACCCGTGGGGTTCAGCCTGATGGCCTCAAGAACGGCGATCTCTCGCCCCGAGAGCGCAATCGTCGAGGCCTTGTCGCTGCGGAAAAGCTGCAAAAGGCTCACTGAACTCTCCTTTCTGCGTGTCTGCTTTTTCTCCTTCGTCCACTCATCAAAATCGGCCCATTGGGCGTCTGAATGCGGTGTCATGCATCTGGGGTCCCTTCTCGGTGGTCACCGCGACGGTTCTTGTTATTCGCGGGTCAGGGTAAAATACGGAAATGCGCTAAAAAGTCAATCTGCCATGCAAAAGGTGGCGGCCGGCACAATTGTGCAGCGGTCGCCAATGGGGAACGTGTTGATGCGCTAAGAGCTAGTTGGCTCCGCTTCCCAAGCTGAATGTCGTCGGTTCGATCCCGATCGCCCGCTCCAACATTTGTTCCTGACGATCTGCGATGAAGCGCTGGCGACGACAGCGTGGGCCAGGCTGCGACCCTCACAGCAGGGTTCGCAGCTCCTCCTTCTTGACCTTGCCGGTCGCCGTCATTGGCAAGGCCTTGACCAGCCTGATTTCGGGCACCTTGTAACCGGCCATGCGCTCGCGGCACCAGGCCGAGAGCGCCGCTTCGTCCAGCCCCACCGCCTGTTCGCCAAGCGCGATGAAGGCGACCGGCACCTGCCCGCGCTCGGCATCCTCGCGGCCGATCACGCCCGATCCGGCGATGTCGGGATGCTGGCCGAGCATGGCCTCGATCTCGGCCGGGAAGACGCTCATGCCCTTGACCTTGAGCATCTCCTTGCGGCGCCCGAGAAAGTGCAGATAGCCCTGCTCGTCGATGACACCGATGTCGCCCGTATGCAGGAAGCCGTTGCGGATCGCCTCGGCGCTGGCTTCGGGCTTGTTCCAGTAGCCCTTGAACAGCGAAGGCGTGTGCACGCAGATTTCGCCGGTCTCGCCCAACGGCATCAGCGCGCCGCTGTCGAAATCGCAGATCTTGAAATCGGTGCCGGGCACCGGCAGACCGACGAAGACCGGCTGCGACAGCAGGTCGAAATTGTCCTGCTGCATGCCGATGGTGAAGCTGTCCATCGTGTGGGTTTCGGTCATCCCCCAGGCGGCCTCGATCATGTCGGCCCCCGTCAGTGCCCGCCAGCGGGCCCTAAAATCCGGATTGAGCTTCTTCACGAAGGACGAGACGCGCACCTTGCGCAGCGAGGTTAGGTCGAAGGATGGCGTCCGGGGGTGGTCGAGAATTTCCACCGCGTTATCGACGAGCAGATAGGCGAAGCTCGCCTTGTGGCGCTCCACCGCCGTCATGAAGCCCACCGCATCCCAGCGCGCCATCAAAACGAGGGTCGCGCCCGCGACGAGTGGAAAGAGCAGCCCGGTGTCCTCGCCGGCGATCCAGAAGATCGGTACGAAATTCAGCACCACATCGTCGGGCGAGAGCTGGAAGCTCGCCGCCAGGGACGTTCCTGCGGTGTAGAGCATGTCACGCTGGGTGTGGATGCAGCCCTTCGGCATGCCCGTCGTGCCGCCGGTATAGTTCAGCGCAGCGACCGCATCGAGATCCGGCGCGAAGGCGGGAGCCGGCGCCGTCACACGGGCCAGCGCCGGCAGCAGATCGATGGCATCCTCGCAAGCGACTTTGGGCTGCACCAGCGCTGGGGGCACGGGAAAGCTCGGTTCGGCGGGCAGCATCTCGGCGAAACTCGTCACGAAGACGGCTTCAACCTGCGTCCGGTCGCGCACCTGCCGAAGCGGTGGCATCAGGCTGTCGAGGCAGAGAATGGCCCGCGCGCCCGTATCGTTGAGTTCATAGGCGAGTTCGGCTTCGCGAAACATCGGGTTCACGGGCACATGCACCGCACCGAGCTTGAGGATGCCGAAGAAGGCCAGGATGAATTGCGGGCAGTTAGGCAGATAGACCGCCACCCGGTCTCCCTGCCGCACGCCATGTTCGTGCAGCAGTCCTGCGAAGCGGTCGCTCAGATCGTCGAGTTCGCGATAGGTGATGGCGCGTCCGTAGAAGATGCAGGCTGGTTTGTCCGGCTGACGCCGAGCCCATTCGCGCAGATGGTCGCTGATCGCGATGGGGCCGAGGGGGTAATGCGGATCGCGGGCGATCCCAGGCGGCCATGCCGCGCTCTGAAGCTGACGCAGGCGTTCGAAATAGGCGGCTTCATCGGTGTTCATCGTCGGGTCGGCCTGCCTGTCTGCCGCCCATCAGAAGACCTGCCCTCATGATGGTCCTGGCAAAAGGCGAGGGTAGCGGCGGCTTCGCCCGGCGCAAGGCCGCCGGCTCTGCGTTTTCGTGCCGACAGGTGCCTGTATGGCGTTCCCATACAAAAAACCTCCGGGGCGCGAGCCCCGGAGGTTGTCGTCGTGATCGGATGCGAGATCAGATCACCGGCGCGGTGGCGCGGTAGGGCTCGGCCTTCTCGTCGAAGCGCGACCAGCCTTCCTGGCGATACTGGGCGAGGCGAGCGTCGCGATCGATCGGCGTGGCGCCATCCATGATCGCTTCGGCGGCCGGGGCCTGCGACTCGCTCGTCTTGACCGAGACGACGCTGCCGCCGCGACGCACGGTCTCGGCATAGTAATGCGCATCCTCCTCGTCGACGCCGGCATTGATGAAGGAGCCGACGAGGCCGCCGGCGGCGGCACCCGCGACGGCGCCAGCCGCTGTGGCGGCGAGCCAGCCTGCCGCGACGACCGGGCCGATGCCTGGGATGGCGATCATGCCGAGCCCGGCCAGCAGGCCAGCGGCGCCGCCGACGCCGGCGCCGATGCCGGCGCCCTCGGCGGCGTTGCTCTCTTCGCCGCGCTCATTGCGGCCGACGAGGCTGATGTCCGAGGCCGGAATGCCGGCGGTCTCGAGCTTCTCGACCACGTCGGCGGCGATGGCGTAGCTGTCATAGGAACGGGTGATGGTGCGGGTCATGGTGACCTCCGAGCAGGCAGGTGGATGGGAAGGATCAGTTGCGGACGATGTTTCCGCGATAGTCGACGGAGACGTTGACCTTGGCGCCGGCATGGGTGGCCATGCCCTTCCAGACGCCGTTCTCGTCCTTCTTCAGGCCGGAGACGTCCGAATAGCCATTGGCTTCGAGCCGGCTCTTGGCCTGCCCCTCGGTGAAGCTGTTGGCGCCCGGCAGCGGCGCGTTCTTGTCGGCTTCCGCCTTCGGCGCGGGCATGGGCGAGGTCGTCGAGGTCTGCGCCAGGACGCCGAACGAGGTCGCCGAGACGATCATCGTCGCGATGAGCAGCTTCTTCATGGGTAGGGTCTCCGTGAGGCAGGGCGGCCCGAGGCCGCTGATGCTCAAAGAAACGGCAAGCTGAGGCGAACGTTCCCGAAATAACCCCGGCCGCCCGACGGAACCGGATCGCCCTGCCGCCGTTCGCGAGCGTCCTGCGCCGAGCCGTGCGGCGCGGAGGACGCTTCCGGCGAGCGTCCCGGAGCGCTATATCCGCTGAATGAGCCCCCTCGAGACCGGACAGACGGACAGTGCCCCGGCCGACCCCGCACCGTCGCGGCTCGGCATCGCACTGCTCTGCGGCGGCGCCCTGACGCTGTTCCTGGCCGGAGTGCTGCTCTGGTGGCGCGAGGGCGCCCGTCTTTTCACCGACGGCCTCATCGCCGCCATCGTCGCCTGTTTCTGAGGCGCAACGCCGCGCCGCTCCCAGGCTCCCGACAGGACCGCTCCCGTGAACCGCCGTCTCATCCTGCCCCTCGTCGTCTTTCTCGCCGGCGCGCTCGTCCTCGCCGCTGCCGCCATCATCACCTTCGCCCCGAGCCGGCAGGGCGCCTCCGGCACGGGTACGGCGAGCGTCGGAGGGCCGTTCACCCTGACGACACAGGAGGGTCGGTCGCTGACCGACAAGGATCTGCAGGGCGCGCCCTTCCTCGTCTTCTTCGGCTTCACCCACTGCCCGGACATCTGCCCGACCAAGCTCTTCGAGATATCGGAGGTGCTGCGCGCGGCCGGGCCGAAGGGAGAGAAGCTGCGCGCGCTCTTCGTGACGGTCGATCCCGAGCGCGACACGCCCGAGATCATGAAGAGCTATCTCGGCTCCTTCGATCCGCGCATCGTCGGGCTGAGCGGCGACAGGCCGGCCATCGACGCCATGATCCGGGCCTATCGCGCCTATGCCCGCAAGGTCCCCCTCCAGGGTGACGACTACACCATGGACCACACTGCACTGGTCTATCTGATGGGCAAGGACGGCCGCTTCATCGGCGCCTTCAATGTCGAACAGCCGCCGGCGCAGGCGGCGCAGGAATGGCTGCGTCACCTCTAGCGCCGCCGGGTTCAGCGAGCGGCGCGCGCCGCCGTGCCAGACCATGGGTCGTCTTGTTCCAGGTAAAGCGGCGCGCCCGGTACTCGTGCAGCGCCATCCAGGCCGCGATGCAGACGAGCCCATAGTAGAACGGCAGCAGGGGGAGCAGCAGCAGCAGCTTCGGTGAACCGCGCCGCAGCGCGCCCAGCGCCGGCGGCAGGAACAGCGCGACGGCTCCGAACAGCCAGACCCCGACCGCCAGTGCCGAGGCCACGCTGCCGAAGACATGCGTCGGCGCGAAGAGGGAGCCCTCGCGCCAGGCCAGAAAGGCGGCCACCGCAAAGACCGGATAGGCCAGCGCGGTGACGATCGTCCCCAATCCGAGCGAGAGGAAGGCGAAGCTGGCCGGCGGGCCGGCCTCGCGCAGCACCGCGATAGGCGCGCGTGAATGCGTCACCAGCGTCTGGATGTAACCCTTAATCCAGCGCGAGCGCTGCTTCAGCCAGGCCCTCAGCGTCAGCGGGGCCTCCTCGCGCGTCTGCGAGGGCAGATCGCCCATGCGGTAACCGGCCCGCGCCAGCCTGACGCCGAGATCGGCATCCTCGGTCACGTTCCAGGCGTCCCAGCCGCCGACCGCCCGCAACGCGTCGGTACGGAAATGGTTGGAGGTGCCGCCCAGCATGATCGGCAGTCCCGCGCGCAGCAGGCCCGGGTTCAGCACCTCGAACAGCCCGGCATATTCCAGCGCGAACAGGGCTGGCAGCAATCCCTCTTCCGGATGGTCGATCACCAGCCGGGCCTGCAGGCAGGCGAGATCCTCCGGGGCCCGCAGGAAGCGCGCCGCCGCCATGCGCAGCTGCTGCGGATCCGGAATGTCCTCGGCGTCGAAGATCGTGAACAGTGCGCCGCGGGCCTCGATCAAGGCGAGGTTCAGTGCCCTCGGCTTGGTCCGCGGTTCGCCTGGAGGCACGATCGTCACCGCGATCTGCGGCGGCAGCGCGATCCGCGCCAAGGCGCGTTGCATGCCGATGTCGTCCGCCTCGATCAGCAGACGGATATCGAGCTTCGCCGGCGGATAGTCGAGCCTCTTGAGCGCGGTGAGCATCTGCGCCAGCACCGCCTCCTCCCGGTAGAGCGGGATCGCGACCGTGTAGACGGGCAGGCGGCTGTCGTCGACACGCCAGCGATGCTGGCGCCAGAGATCGGGAAGAGGTTGCTCGATCGCCGCTCCCAGCCGCAGCAGGATCAGCCCGAGAAAGAGCGGCCCCAGCAGCAGCGCCACCGCGAAGAAGGTTTCGAGCGGCGCGACCACCGCGCCGGCGAGGACGGCCGCCGCCGCAAGGGTCGCGGCGATCCGCTGGCCTCGGCTCGAGCCGGTCCTGGCACTGTCGCGTGCGAGGCCGGGCGCATCGAGATTGGCGGCGCGAAGCGCGAGCCTGTCCGCATTGGCCTCGCGCAGCGCGGCATGAAAGCGTCGCGGCGTCACCACAGCGACATCGTCGCGCCGGCGCGGCCCGGATTCGAGCATGGCACGCAGGGCCGGCCCCTCGGGAGCCATCACGAATCGCGGGCCGCTGGAGCTGTCGGAGCGAACGGGCGCGATGCCGCCGCGCAGGATCGCCTCATGCTCGCCGCCCGGCCTCGGGGCGAAGGGGCCAGCGTGGAAGGGCAGGCCGAGCTCGGCCGCCAGCGCGCGGTAGTAGCTCTCCTCGTCGATCAGCCCGGCTGCGAACACCTCGCGAGCCGGCTCGCTGCGCCGGCGTTCGGCACGACGGGCCGCCTCGGCGAGTTGGACCGGCGCAATGCCCCGGCCTGCGAGAAAAGCGATCTCCACCGGCAGGCCGGCCGAAGCCGTCGCCGGACCATCCGGATGCCCCTCGTGACCGCTGCCCCCCACTGGCCCGGTTCCGCCCCACGCAACGACGAGACTGCCCGGGCCTGATTGGCCCGGGACAACTCATGGTTGCCGGATCGGAGCGGGGAGTCGAGAGGGGCGGCGCGATTTTCGGGTCGCAGCGGGTCCTCGGCTCACATTCCGCCGAGGATTTCCGCCACCTGCGGGATATCCTTGTCGCCGCGCCCGCACAGATTCATCACCATCAGGTGGTCCTTGGGCAGGGTCGGGGCGAGTTCGATCACCTTGGCCAGCGCATGGGCCGGCTCCAGCGCCGGGATGATGCCCTCGAGCTTCGAGCAGAGCTGGAAGGCCGAGAGCGCCTCGTCATCGGTCGCGGAGATGTAGGTGACGCGCCCGGTGTCGTGCAGCCAGGCATGCTCCGGTCCGATGCCGGGATAGTCGAGCCCCGCCGAGATCGAATGCGCGTCCTTGATCTGCCCGTCGTCGTCCATCAGCAGATAGGTCCGGTTGCCGTGGAGGACGCCCGGCTTGCCGCCGGTGAGGGAGGCGGCGTGTTGGGCGGTCGAGAGGCCGTGGCCGGCCGCCTCGACGCCCCACATCCTGACGCTCGGATCGTCGAGGAAGGGGTGGAACAGGCCGATCGCGTTCGAACCGCCGCCGATCGCCGCGATCAGCGAATCCGGCAGGCGGCCCTCCGCCGCCAGCATCTGCTCGCGGGTCTCGCTGCCGATCACCGACTGGAAGTCGCGTACCATCGCGGGATAGGGGTGCGGACCCGCCGCCGTGCCGATGCAGTAGAAGGTCGTCGCGACATTGGTCACCCAGTCGCGCAGCGCCTCGTTCATGGCGTCCTTCAGCGTCTTGGTGCCGGACTGCACGGGCACCACGCTGGCGCCGAGCATCTTCATGCGGAAGACGTTGCTCGCCTGCCGCGCGACGTCGACCGCGCCCATATAGACGATGCATTCCAGGCCGAAGCGGGCGCAGAGCGTGGCGGTGGCGACGCCGTGCTGGCCGGCGCCGGTCTCGGCGATGATGCGCTTCTTGCCCATGCGCCGTGCCAGCAGGATTTGGCCGAGCACGTTGTTCACCTTGTGCGCGCCGGTGTGGTTGAGCTCGTCGCGCTTGAAATAGATCTTCGCGCCGCCGAGGTGCTCGGTCATGCGCTCGGCGAAATAGAGCGGCGAGGGCCGCCCGACATAATGCTTGAGATAGCTCGCCATCTCGGCCTGAAAGCCGGGGTCGGCCTTTGCGGCCTCATAGGCCTTCTCCAGCGAGAGCACGAGCGGCATCAGCGTCTCGGCGACGAAGCGCCCGCCGAACAGGCCGAAGCGGCCGTTCTCGTCCGGGCCGGAGCGGTAGGTGTTCGGGTTCTGGGGGGCGTTCATGTCCGGCCTGCCTCTGCTGCTGCGGCCGCCGCGGCGCGGGCCGCGACGACGAATTCCGTGATCCGGTCGACATCCTTGACGCCGGGCGCCCGCTCCACCCCGGAGGAAACGTCGACGCCCCAGGGCCGTGCCATCGCGATGGCCTGCGCGACATTCACCGGATCGAGCCCGCCCGATAGCATGAAGGGCGAAGTCCGGTCGAGCGCCGCCAGGATCGACCAGTCGAAGGTCCGTCCGTGCCCGCCGGGATAGGCGGCGTCCTTGGGCGGCTTGGCGTCGAGCAGGATACGGTCCGCGATACCTTGATAGGCGGCGAAGGCGGCGAGATCGTGCCGGTCCGCGATGCCGAGCGCCTTGATCACCCGCAGCCCGGTCGCGGCCCTGATGGCGCGCACGGCCTCGGGAGTCTCGCGACCATGCAGCTGCAGCCAGTCCGGCCGGACGGCCTCGACGAGATCCGTGAGCTCGGCGATGTCGCGGTCGACGACCAGCGCCACGATCTCGGCACGGCCACGCGCCATAGCGGCCAGCGCGGCCGCCTCTTCTGGCGGCACGAAGCGCGGGCTCTTCGGATGGAAGACGAGGCCGATCATCTCGACCCCGGTCGCCAGCGCGGCCTCCAGCGTCTCGGGTGTCGAGAGGCCGCAGATCTTGATGGCGAGGGGCTGGGCGGAAGCGGACATGTGCCCGGCTTTACACGAAGGTGATCGTCGCCGCACTTGCGACATGATGACGGGCGAAGCAAAGCTGGCGCGGCCAGGCAGTGCCGGCGAAACGAAGCGGCGACAGGGCGGGCGGACTCGATTGTTCGGCAAGGGGCGGCGCGGTTTCACCATTCTCGCGGGGCTGCTGGCGCTCGCCGGCGTCACCGCAGCTGTCTTCTATGTCGTCAGCCAGCCGCGCACCTTGCGCCTCGCTGTCGGGCCGCTCGGCTCGGAGGATGCGCGCATGGCGGCGGGCTTCGTACAGGGCCTGAACCGCGAGAAATCCCAGATTCGTCTGCGCCTGATCCTGACCGAAGGGTCCGAGGAGAGCGCGCGCAAGGTCGATGCGGGCGATGCCGAGCTCGCCATCGTCCGGCCCGACATCGCCCTGCCGGCCAAGGCCGACACCGCGCTCATCACCCGCCGCTCCTTTCCCTTCCTGATCACCGACAAGGAGAGCGGCATTGGCCGCATCGCCGATCTGCGCGGCCGGCGCGTCGGCGTCGTGCGCAATCCGCAGGGCAACATCGCCCTGCTCCGGCTGGTGCTCGCGCAGTACGAGGTCGGCCCGCAGGATGTCGAGATTGTCGGGCTCACACCCGACGAGATCGTGCCCGCGGCGAAAGAACGGCGCATCGACGCCTTCTTCACCGTCAACGCGGTGGGCGCGCGGGCGGGCGGGGACGGCGCCGGGCGGCTGCGCTCGGCCTGGGGCGAGGACCCCGTCCTGATCCCGATCCGCGAGGCGGACGCGCTGGCGGCCCGCATCCGCACCATCGAGACCGGCGAGATCGTGCGCGGCGCGCTCGGCGGCGACCCCCCGCGCCCCTCTGAGAACCTGCCGACCATCGCGGTGACCTCGCGCCTCGTCGCCGCGCAGGACCTCGACGAGGATGTCGTCGGCAATCTGGTCAGCGCCCTGCTCGGCCTACGGGTCACGCTGGCGGCCGAACTGCCGCAGATCCAGGCGCTGGAGACACCGGCGACGGACAAGGACGCGCCCTTGCCGGTCCATGCTGGCGCGGCCGCCTTCATCGATGGCGAGCAGAAGACCTTCTTCGAACGCTATGGCGACTGGTTCTATCTCGGCGTGATGGGACTCTCGCTCCTGGGAACCGGCGCGGCCGGTCTGCTCGGGCGCGAGAGCGCGGCCCGCCGCCGCCAAGCCATGATGGGGCTCGACCGGCTTCTGGCGATCCTGCCGCAGATCCGCGCGACGACCGATCTCGAGGCGCTCGACAACTACCGCGCCCAAGCCGATGCCATTCTGCTCGAGGTCCTCGGCGATTTCGGCGAGGGCAATCTCGATTCCTCGGCCATCGCCGCCTACCGTCTGGTCTTCGACCAGGTCAGCCGCGCGGTCGTCGAGGCGAAGATCCGGGCGGCCGCCGTCCAGATCTGACGGGCGGAAACCGCCCGCGATTCACCCTGCGCCGCGGCTGCGGGCCCTTCGTGGTTGCCCAAACGCCCGTCAGCGTTTATGTGCAGCGCAGCGAATTCCAGTTTCCTCGAGACGGGCTGCGCCGGCAGGGCTTCGATCCTCGCCGGCTTGTGGCCATGACAAAGGCCCTTCCCGCATGTCCATGCGCAATATCGCCATCATCGCCCACGTCGACCACGGCAAGACCACGCTCGTCGACCAGCTGCTGCAGCAGTCGGGCACCTACCGCGACAACCAGCGCGTCATCGAGCGCGTGATGGACTCCAACGATCTGGAAAAGGAGCGCGGCATCACCATCCTCGCCAAGGCGACCTCGGTCGTCTGGAAGGATACGCGCATCAACATCGTCGACACCCCCGGCCACGCCGATTTCGGCGGCGAGGTCGAGCGCATCCTGAACATGGTCGATTCGGCCATCGTCCTGGTCGACGCCGCCGAGGGTCCGATGCCGCAGACCAAGTTCGTGGTCTCCAAGGCGCTGAAGCTCGGCCTGCGTCCGATCGTGGCGATCAACAAGGTCGACAAGCCCGACGCCCGTGTCCAGGAGGTCATCAACGAGGTCTTCGATCTCTTCGCCGCCCTCGACGCTACCGACGAGCAGCTCGATTTCCCGATCCTCTACGGCTCGGGCAAGCAGGGCTGGATGGCGCATGATCCGGCGGGTCCGCAGGACCAGGGCCTCGCCCCGATGTACGACCTCATCCTCAGCCATGTGCCGGAGCCGCGCGTCGAGGAAGGCCCGTTCCGCATGATCGGCACGCTGCTCGAGGCCAACCCCTATCTCGGCCGCATCATCACCGGCCGCGTCGTCTCCGGCTCGGCCAAGCCGAACCAGACCATCAAGGTGCTCTCCGGCGACGGCTCGACCGTCGAGACCGGCCGCATCACCAAGATCCTCGCCTTCCGCGGCCTCGAGCGCACGCCGATCGAGGAAGCGATCCCCGGCGACATCGTCTCGATCGCCGGTCTGGTGAAGGGCTCCGTCGCCGACACCTTCTGCGACCCGTCCGTCACCGAGCCGATCAAGGCCCAGCCGATCGACCCGCCGACCGTCTCGATGACCTTCATGGTCAACGACTCGCCGCTGGCCGGCACGGAAGGCGACAAGGTCACGACCCGCGTCATCCGTGACCGCCTGCTCAAGGAGGCGGAGGGCAATGTCGCGCTGCGCGTCGAAGAGGCGACCGACAAGGACAGCTACATCGTCTCCGGACGCGGCGAACTCCAGCTCGCCATCCTGATCGAGACGATGCGCCGCGAGGGCTTCGAGCTCGGCATTTCGCGTCCGCGCGTCGTGCTGAAGCGCGACGAGAGCGGCCAGCTGCTCGAGCCGATCGAGGAGGTCATCATCGACGTCGACGAGGAGCATTCCGGCGTCGTCGTGCAGAAGATGTCCGAGCGCAAGGCCGACATGCTGGAGATGCGCCCCTCCGGCGGCAACCGCCTGCGCCTGGCCTTCCACGCCCCGACCCGCGGACTGATCGGTTATCAGGGCGAGCTGCTGACCGACACCCGCGGCACCGCGATCATGAACCGCCTGTTTCATGACTACATGCCCTACAAGGGCGAGATCGGCGGCCGCCGCAACGGCGTGCTGATCGCGATGGAAACCGGCGAGGCCGTGGCCTATGCGCTGTGGAACCTCGAGGATCGCGGCCCGATGATGATCGAGCCCGGCTGGAAGGTCTATCAGGGCATGATCGTCGGCGAGCACACCCGCGAGAACGATCTCGAGGTGAACGTGCTCAAGGGCAAGAAGCTCACCAACATCCGCACCACCTCGAAGGACGAGGCCGTGCGCCTGACCCCGCCGATCCGGATGACGCTGGAGCGTTCGCTGGCCTGGATCGACGATGACGAGCTGGTCGAGGTGACGCCGAAGTCGATCCGCCTGCGCAAGGCGATCCTCGACCCCAACGAGCGCAAGCGCTCGCAGAAGATGAAGCAGGACGTCGCCTGAACCGGGCGCTCCGGAGGATTGCGAAGGGCGGGCCGCAAGGCCCGCCCTTCGTCGTTTCGGAAGGAACCGCCGCGCTCAGTGGCTCATCAGGATCGGCAGGCGGCATTCCTGCAGCAAGGACTGCGTCACGCCGCCGAGCAGCCATTCGCGCAGGCGCGAATGCTTGTAGGCGCCGCAGACGATCAGATCGGCGGCGAAGCCGCTGGCCGCCTGGCGGATCTCGCTGGCGACATCCGCCTCGCCGAGCGCGACATTGCGGACGCTCACCTTGATGCCGTGGCGGGCCAGATGCGGGGCGAGGTCCGCGCCTGGCAGCAGGCCGGCCAGATCCTTCTCGCCGGTGACGGTGAGGATCTCGACCTCCTCCGCCTCCTTCAGGAAGGGCAGCGCGTCCGCCACGGCCCGCGCCGCCGAGGAGCCGCCGTCCCAGGCGATCAGGACGCGCTTGCCGGCATGGCGCTCACAGCCCGGGGGCACGATGAGGACGGGGCGACCGCTGTCGAACAGCGCCGCCTCGATCAGCCCCCGGTCGCGCTGAACCGGATCGGTCTCCATGTCGAGCACCGTGACGTCGTGGACGCGGGCATGAGCAAGCAGCCGGTCGCAAAGACTGGCGAAGACGAGGGACGGGGTCTCGACGCTGCAGACGACGCCGGCGAGGTCGGCCCGGCCCTTCGATTGTTCGGCGAAGGCCTCGGCCAGTTCCTTGATGCGGCGGTTTTCATGCGCGATCAGCTCGGCACCGAAGGCGCCCACCAGCGAGCCCGGCACCGCATAGCGCATCGAGGCGGCCTCCAGCGTCAGGTGAGCGTCGGCGACCTGAGACAGCGAGATCGCGTAGGCGACGGCCGAGCTGTGATTGCCGCGTCCGTCCTCGGTGAAGCCGACGAGAACGCTCTTGATCGACAGGGGCATGACGGATCCTCCACGGGTTGCTCTTGCCGGCAGCATGCCCGAACCGGCGGCAACGCCCTTGCGCTGGATCAACCCGGCTTCTCCCGATCGGTGGGACAGTGCGATCCGTCGGCCACCGACGGAGGAGACGTCATCATGCTTCACCGCATCACGCTTCATCTGGGCCGCATGCCCGCCCAGCCCGAGGGCAATGCCCGCGATGGCTACGAGATCACCGCGCCGCTCGATGCCGAGGGCCGGCTCCTGGCCGAGGAGTGGCATGCCGCTCGCGACAAATGCCGCGTCCGGCGCTTCGCGCCGAACGAGCCCGACCGCCATGGCTGGCTGCTGCACCGCGCCGGCGGCGAGGGCGGTGCGAGCTGGGGCATCGACTATGACGACGCCTCCAGCGACGATGACGAGGTCGGTTACAAGCTGGACCGCCATCGCTTCCAGCTCGGCGAATATGTCTCGATCCGCGACCAGGACGGCGACTTCAGGCCTTACAAGGTCGTCGCCCTCCGAGCCGTTGCGGCACCCGCTCCGGCCGGCGCCTGACAGCCCGGCCCTTGGAGACGAAGTCCATGTCAGACACCCGCTCCACCGCCCAGCCCCTCGGCTTCGGCACGCTCCTGACTCCCGTCCATCTCGGCACGGGGGCGGAAGCGACCATCCGCTTTGCCGCACAGCTGGCCCGCTGCCTCTCCTGCCGCCTCATCGGCACCGGCGCCGATCAGCTCGAGCTGCCCTATTACGGGGACGGCGCCGGGATGGTCGATGCAGTGCTGGTCGAGAATGCCCGCGCCGTGATGGAGGAGGATCTCGCCAAGGCTCAGGCCCTGTTCCGCCGGGCTGCTGACGGTGTGGCGCTGGACTGGCGCAGCGCAGTGGATGCTCCGGCCGGCTTCGTCCTCACCCAATCGCGGGCGGCCGACCTCGTCGTTCTCGCCCGCCAGGGCGGCGGCGATCCGCCGCTCGGCCGCATGGGCGTCGCCCCGGGGGACGTGGTCCTCGAGCTGGGCCGGCCGATCCTGATCGTCCCGCAGGAGGTGGAGAGGCTCGCGGCAAGAAGCGTCGTCATCGCCTGGAAGGACACACGCGAGTCGCGCCGCGCCGTACAGGATGCACTGCCCTTCCTCGTCCGGGCGGATGTCGTCACCGTCCTCTCCGTCGGTGCCGATCCGGCCGATGACGGCGCGCAGGATGTCTGCGGCTATCTCGCGCAATACGGCATCGCGGCGCGCGTGGTGACGCGGCCGAAGAGCAGCGCCACCGTCGCAGCCGAGATCGCCGATCTGGCGAAGCTGCAGAATGCCGACCTCATCGTGGCGGGCGCCTATGGGCACAGCCGCCTGCGTGAATGGATTTTCGGCGGGGTGACGCGCGACCTGATCGAAACCACGCCGGTCTGCTGCCTGATGTCCCACTGAGAGTCGGCTGCGCCCGCCCTGCGTCCGGCGCAGCCGGGACGGCCTCGCTGCGACCTTGCCGGCGCTCCCGGGCTCTGGTCCTCTTCACTCTCTCGTTGAGGGGAGAGTTCCATGCAGTTCCGCAATCTCGGCCGTTCCGGCCTGCGCGTGTCGCTCGTCGGCCTCGGCTGCAACAATTTCGGCGGCCGGATCGACGACGAGGCCACGCGCAAGGTGGTCGATGCCGCGATCGAGCACGGCATCACCCTGTTCGACACCGCCGATATCTATGGCGAGAAGGCGGGATCCGAGCGTGTGCTGGGCGAGGTTCTGGGCGCGCGCCGCAAGGACATCGTCCTGGCCTCGAAGTTCGGCATGAAGATGTTCCATGGCGGGCAGGGCGGTTCCCGCCGCTACATCATGAGCGCCGTCGAGGAATCCTTGACGCGGCTGAAGACGGACTGGCTCGATCTCTACCAGTTCCACACGCCCGACCCGCTCACGCCCATCGACGAGACGCTGCGTGCGCTCGAGGATCTCGTGACCCAAGGCAAGGTCCGCTATGTCGGCTGTTCCAACATGCCGGGCTGGCAGGTCGCGGACGCGCAATGGACGGCGCGCGATCTGCGCCTGACCGGCTTCGCCTCGGCACAGGACGAGTACAGCCTTCTCAAGCGCGGCGCCGAGAAGGACCTGATACCCGCCCTGAAGCATTACGGCATGGGGCTGCTGCCCTATTTCCCGCTCGCCAACGGCGCGCTGACAGGTAAGTACAAGCGCAACGCCCCGATGCCCGACGGGGCGCGGCTGACCAAGCTGCCCGAGCGCGCTGGCCAGATCTTCAGCGAGGCGAACTGGGCGAAGATCGAGGCGCTGACCGACTTCTGCGAGGCGCGCGGCAGGACGCTGGTCGAGCTCGCCTTCTCCTGGCTCGCGGCCCAGCCGGTCGTCTCCAGCGTCATTGCCGGTGCGACCAGGCCCGAGCAGATCGCCGCCAATGTGAAGGCGGCCGACTGGGCGCTGACGGCGGACGAGCTCGCCGAGATCGACCGCATCACCGCGTAGGACCCGCGGTCTCGCCGCCTTTAGCGGAAGGGCGGCTCGTCAAAGCTGCGCAGCTTGCGCGAATGGATCGTCGAGCCGGCCTTCTTGAGCTTCTCCAGAGCCGCGAGCCCGATCCGCAGATGCTCGCTGACGGCGCGTTCGTAGAACGCGTTGGCTGCGCCCGGCAGCTTGATCTCGCCATGGAGCGGCTTGTCGGAGACGCAGAGCAGCGTGCCATAGGGCACGCGCAAGCGGTAACCCTGGGCCGCGATCGTGCCCGACTCCATGTCCACCGCGATGGCGCGCGACAGGTTGATCCGCCGGCGCTCCTTGGTCCAGCGCAGCTCCCAGTTCCGGTCGTCCTGCGTCACCACGGTGCCGGTGCGCAGCCGGTTTTTGAGCTGGTCGCCCTTCTCGCCGGTGACCTCGGCCGCTGCCTCCTGCAGCGCGACCTGGACCTCCGCCAGGGCCGGGACGGGTACGTCCGGCGGCACCAACTCGTCGAGGATGCCATCCTGGCGCAGATAGGCATGGGCGAGGACATAGTCGCCGATGATCTGCGTCTGCCGCAGACCCCCGCAATGGCCGACCATCAGCCAGCAATGGGGCCTGAGCACCGCGAGATGGTCGGTGATGTTCTTGGCGTTCGAGGGGCCGACGCCGATATTGACGAGCGTCACGCCCTGCCCGTTCTCGCGGATGAGGTGATAGGCCGGCATCTGGAAACGGTGCCAGGGGGCCGACATCACCCGCTCCGCCGCGCTGACATCGATCCCGTCGCGCTCGATCCGCACCCCGCCCGGCGTCACCAGCGCCTGCGCCGTGCCGGCCTCGATCTCGGCCAGCCCCAGCCGCACGAACTGGTCGACATAGCGGTGGTAATTGGTCAGCAGCACCCAGGGCTGCACCGCGCGCCAGTCGGTGCCGGTGTAATGCACCAGCCGGCGCAGCGAGTAATCCACGCGCACCGCGTCGAACAGCGAGAGCGGCCGCGGCTGCCCCTCGACGATGTCGAAGGTGCCGTCGGCGATCTCGTCGCCGACGAGCGAGAGCAGCGGCGTCGGGAAATGACGCGCCAGCTCGGCGGCCGTCACCTTGCCGCGGCCGAGTTCGTCGCCGCCGTCCAGCGCGTAAGGGTAGGGAATTTCCTGGTCGCTGACGCCGGTCTCGAGCGTCGCGCCATATTCCTCGACCAGCGGCTCAAGCTGATCGAGCAGATAGGCGCGGAACTCGGCCGGCTGGGTGATCGTGGTCGAATAGACCCCCGGCGCCGCGAACTTCGCATAGCCGCGCCGGGTCGCCGCCGGCAGTTTCGAGGGCTCGTAGGTCACGCGAAGCAGCGGGTAGCGATAGCGCGTGCGCTCTTCCGGCGTCGGCGCCTGCCCGGTCTCGAAGAAGCGCTGCAGATCGCCACGCAGCGCGGCCCGCGCCTCGCCATAGAGCCTTTCGAGCCGGTCGATGGCGGCGGCGGGATTTGCGGCTGTCTCGAACGTCATGGGCGGGGGCGTCCTTTCGTTCGCACGAGCTTTAGCCCCGGCCTTGCGCGCGTGACAACTGCCGGAGGCTGACAGGGCCTGAGGCTTGACTCGCCAGCCATCGCCAATTACTAAACCAAACAGTTAACTTAAGGCCGACCCGATAACGGCCCCAGGAGGAGATGCCCATGTTCGCGAAGCCGCAGAAGGAACACGACTGGCTGCACCAGCTCGTCGGTGAATGGACTTCGGAGATGGACTGCGCGATGGGGCCGGACCAACCGCGGCAGAAATCGAAGGGCCGCGAGACCGTCCGCTCGCTCGGCGGGCTCTGGACGCTCGGCGAAGGCGAGGGCGAGATGCCCGACGGCACGACCGGCCGGACGCTGATGACGCTCGGCTTCGACCCTGCGAAGGGCCGCTTCGTCGGCAGCTTTATCGGCTCGATGATGACGCATCACTGGCTCTATGAGGGCACCCTCGACGAGGCCGCCAATGTGCTGACGCTCGAATCCTCGGGCCCGAACATGACGGGCGACGGTGCCGTCATCCCCTACCGCGACGTCGTCACCCTGGTCTCGCCCGACCATCGCATCCTGGCGTCCTACATGCCCGACGGCAAAGGCGGCTGGAGCGAGTTCATGACGGCCCATTACCGCCGCACAGCCTGAGCCCTTCAAAGGAGGAGAATCGATGAAACTGTCCCCCTATCTGATGTTCGAAGGCAATTGCCGCGAGGCCTTCACCGCCTATCAGGCCATTCTCGGCGGCCGCATCGAAGCGATGATGGATCATCGCGGCACGCCGGCCGAGGCCCATGTCCCGCCCGAATGGCTGGACAAGATCCTGCATGCCTGCCTCGTCCTCGACGGCCAGATGCTGATGGCCTCCGACGCCCCGCCCGGCCGCAGCGACGGGCCGATGCGCAGCGTCTCGGTGTCGGTCAACGTCCCCGAAGTCGCCGAGGCCGAGCGCATCTTCGCTGCGCTCTCCGAAGGGGCGACGATCCAGATGCGAATGGAGGAGACCTTCTGGTCGCCCCGCTTCGGCATGCTGCGCGACCGCTTCGGCACGAACTGGATGATCGGCGCCGACATGCCGGCCGAAAAGGCCAATTGCGGCTGAGCCACACGCGTCATTCTCGGGCGCCGAGACAGTGGCGAACCCGGAACCCACGACCGGGCGAGCCGCCTGCCTTCTCGACGATCGGGAACGGGACGATGGGTGGCCTGCGCCAAGCCGTGGATTCCGGGTTCTTCGCTCCGCGAAGCCCCGGAATGACAACTACCCCAGCACCGCCCAGGCCAGCAGGCCTGCGATCACCCAGAGCGCCCAATTGCCCCAACGGTTGCGCTGCGCCTCGGCCCGGCCGATCGCGGCGATGCTGCGCTCGTCGAGCGAGAAGCCGTGCCGCGAGGCATTCTCGAGTTGGCCGAGCACGCGCTCGGCGCGCGTCACCGTCTCCGGCAGCCGCGACAGGCTGTCGAGCAACGAACCCGCGCCGCGCCCGGCCTCGGCGAGCTTGCCGAGGGGCCCCAGATTCTGCGTGATCCAGTCCCGCACCACCGGCTCGGCCGTGCTCCACATGTCGAGATGCGGATCGAGCGTGCGGGCCACGCCCTCGACCACCACCATGGTCTTCTGCAGCATGACGAGTTCCGTGCGCGTCGCCATGTCGAACATGCCGGTGATCTCGAAGAGCAGCGTCAGCACCTTCGCCATCGAGATCTGGTCGGCGCTCTTGTCGTGGATCGGCTCGCCGACGGCGCGGATCGCCTGGGCGAAATCGGCGACGTCGTGATGCGGCGGCACATAGCCGGCCTCGAAATGCACCTCGGCCACCCGGGTGTAGTCGCGGGTGATGAAGCCGAGCAGGATCTCGGCGAGGAAACGCCGCTCCTTCAGGCCCAGCCGCCCCATGATGCCGCCATCGACAGCGACGAGCCGGCCCTGCGCATCGACGAACAGGTTTCCCGGATGCATGTCCGCATGGAAGAAGCCGTCGCGGATCGCATGCTTCAGGAAGGACTGGATGACGATCCGCCCCAGCGCCGGCAGGTCGTGGCCGGCGGCCTTCAGCGCCTCGACGTCGGAGAGGCGGATGGCGTCGATCCACTCGTCGACCAGCATCTCGCGGGCGGTGAGCTGCCAGTCCGGCTCGGGGACCCGGAAATCGGGATCGTTCTTGGTGTTCTCGGCGAATTCCGACAGGGCGGCGGCCTCGAGCCGCAGATCCATCTCCATCGTCACGGAGCGCGCCAGCGTCTCCACGACGCCGGTGAAGCGCAGGCGCCGCGCCTCGGCCGAGCGCCGCTCGGCCAGCTCCGCGCCGAAGCGCATCGCGCCGAGATCGCGATGGAAGCGATCGCGGATACCCGGCCGCAGCACCTTGACCGCGACCTCCCGCCCGTCGTTCAGCCGGGCGCGATGGACCTGCGCGATCGACGCCGCCGCCACTGGCTCGCCGAAGGCGGCGAAGACCTGCTCGACCGGCCGGCCATGGGCCGCTTCGACGATGGCGCGAGCCTGCGCCATCGGGAAGGGCGGCATCCGGTCCTGCAGGGCCGAGAGGTCGGAGGCGATCTTCATACCGACGACGTCGGGCCGCGTCGCCAGGAACTGCCCGAACTTGACATAGGACGGGCCGAGCCGGGTCAGGGCCGCGGCGAGTCTTGTCGCCGAGGTGCCGGCCTCGCGCCGCTCGATCAGCCGCCCGACGCGGATCAGCCCGCGCGCCAGCGGCGGCAGGACCGACGGATCGATCAGCGCCAGCGCGCCCTCGCGGGCCAGCACGAAGCCGGTGCGCGCGGTCCGCGCGAGATGGAACAGCGAGGAGATCATGCCCGGCCCGTCATGGTCGGGCCCGACACGACCATCTCCTGCCGAAAGGGGCTCCCGTCGAGAGATGCCCGGGTCAGGCCCGAGCATGACGCAACACGCTTCCTCACAGCTTCCAGCCCGAATGCAGCGCCACCACGCCTCCGGTCATGGGCGTGAACTTGGCCCGGCGGAAACCGGCGGCCTCGATCATGCCGGCGAAGGCCTGGGGGCGCGGGAATTTGCGGATCGACTCGACGAGATACTGGTAGGGCTCGGCCTCGCCGGTCACCATCCGCCCTATGGGCGGGATGACGTTGAAGGAATAGGCCTCGTAGACCTTGTCGAGCAGCGGCACGTCGACATGGCTGAACTCGAGGCAAAGGAAGCGCCCGCCGCGCTTTAGCACCCGATGGGCCTCGGCCAGGGCCTTGTCGATGCGCGGCACGTTGCGGATGCCGAAGGCGATCGTATAGGCGTCGAAATGGTTGTCCGGCAGGCCGAGTTCCTCGGCATTGCCCTGCACGAAGGCGATGCGCTCGTCGCCGGGAAAGCGCTTTGCCGCCCGGTCGCGGCCGACGCTCAGCATCTCCGCATTGATGTCGAGCACCGTGACCTGCGTCTGCGGTCCGCCGGCCTCGAGCACCGAAAAGGCGACGTCGCCCGTGCCGCCGGCCACGTCGAGATGCCGGGAGGGGCGGTCCTTCGGCGGGTTGACCGCCGTCAGCAGCGCACTCTTCCAGGCCCGGTGCAGGCCCGCCGACATCAGGTCGTTCATCAGATCGTAGCGGCCGGCGACCTTGTGGAAGACATCGTCCACCTTGGCCTGCTTCTCGCGGAGCGGCACGGTCTCGAAGCCGAAATGCGTGGTCTCGGAAGCTGCTGTCACGATCGGTCCGATCCTGTGCAATCTGTCTTGTCTTTGCTTGGGGCGATGCATAGCCAAACGAGCGGGGCTTGTCGCGGCCCCTCTCGACGCAGGCCGACCGGAGACTGACTGAGATGCCCGAGCTTCCCGAGGTCGAGACCGTCCGGCGCGGGCTGGAACCGGCGATGCTGGGCGAAACCTTGCTCCGGGTCGAGCAGAACCGGCCGGATCTGCGCTTTCCGCTGCCCGAGCGCTTTGCCGCCCGCCTCACCGGCCGGCGGATCGAGGCGCTGTCGCGGCGGGCGAAATATCTGATCGCCGATCTCGATGACGGCCAGGCGCTGATCATGCATCTCGGCATGAGCGGGCGCTTCGTCGTCGAGGCGCCGGGCACCCCGCCGGTCGAGCCGGGCGCCTATTACAACGAGATCGGCCGGCACCTGATCCACGACCATGTCGTCTTCCACATGGGGTCCGGCGCACGCATCACCTATAACGACGTGCGCCGCTTCGGCTTCATGGATCTCGTGCCGCGCGCCGAGCTGGCGACCTCCAAGCATTTCGCCGGCATGGGTATCGAACCGCTCGGCAACGAGCTTTCGGGAGAGACGCTGGCGCAGCTCTTCGCGGGCAAATTCGCGCCGTTGAAGGCAGCCCTCCTCGACCAGCGCCTCGTGGCGGGCCTGGGCAACATCTATGTCTGCGAGGCGCTGTTCCGGGCCGGACTGCACCCGGAGGCCGAGGCGGGATCCATCGCAACGCCGACCGGCCGGCCGCGCCCCGCCGCGCATGCCTTGGCGCAGATCATCCGCGAGGTTCTGGAGGAGGCGGTGGCGGCCGGCGGCTCGACCTTGCGCGACTTCGCCCATGCCGATGGCTCGCTCGGCTATTTCCAGCACCGGTTCAAGGTTTATGACCGCGAGGGCGAGCCCTGCACCGCGCCGGGCTGCGGCAGCCTCGTCAAGCGGCTCGTGCAGTCCGGCCGCTCGACCTTCTATTGCGAGACCTGCCAGCCCCGCTCGCCGCGGCGCTGAGGCGCCGCGGAGCAGGGCCGGCCTCAGCGGCGCGGCAACTCCGGATATTCCAGCTTCGACACGTCGTAGCCGAGCGCGGCGGCCCGCTGGACCAGCTGGCGGCGCAGCGCCGGGCTCATCTTCGGATCGCGCACAAAGATATAGAGATCCTTGAAGGTCGGATCGGCTGAGATGAACCAGCTGTAGTCGTTGGCGCGGTCGAGGATCCAGTAGTCGCGCACCACCGGAACGACGCCGAAGACCGTGTAGGTCACGCGCAGCTTCGCATTGGTGCCGGGGTCGAGGATCTCGCCCGGCCCGCCGATCGTCTTGAGCTCGCCCGAGGGCGTCCCCATCCGGCAGGAATCGAGCACCTCGATCCGGCCGCCTTCACCGCGCTTGTACTCGGTCGCACCGGCGACGCAGCCATCGGTGATCGCCATCGGTCGGCGGGCGAACTCGTGCCAGAGGCCGGTATAGAGCCGCTCGACCGCGACCGGCTTGGCGGGCTGCGGAGCCTGGCTGCTCTGCAGGCCACCGGCGGCGCAGCCGGCGAGCAGAAGCCCGGCGAGGAGGGCGATGATCGGGGCGCGCATCAGGATATCCTCCGGCGGATTGCGTGTGTCTCCACACTACGCGCTCGCCCCCCTGCCGGATCCATTCAGGCCCCGCTGCGCCTCCCCGTCGCGGCACAGACGGTCTTGCGCCCGCGCGCATGGACCTGCGCCGGCCGCGCCGCTAAACCACGTGCGCACAGCCGAACCGGGAGGGCGCCATGGCTTACGAGACCATTCTCGTCGAAACGAAGGGCAAGGTCGGGCTCGTCACGCTCAACCGCCCCCAGGCGCTGAACGCGCTGAACGGCCAGCTCATCGCCGAGATCAACACGGCGCTCGACGGTTTCGAGCGCGATCCCGCCATCGGCTGCATCGTCCTGACCGGCTCGGAAAAGGCCTTCGCCGCCGGAGCCGACATCAAGGAGATGCAGGACCGGACCTATCCCGAGACCTATCTCGACGACAAATTCGCCGACTGGGACCGGATCGGTCAGCGCCGCAAGCCGATCGTCGCCGCCGTCGCCGGCTTCGCACTGGGCGGCGGCTGCGAGCTCGCCATGATGTGCGACTTCATCATCGCCGCCGACAATGCGAAGTTCGGCCAGCCCGAGATCAATCTCGGCGTCATTCCCGGCGCCGGCGGCACGCAGCGCCTCACCCGCGCGGTCGGCAAGTCCAAGGCGATGGATCTCTGCCTCACCGGCCGGATGATGGATGCGGCCGAGGCCGAGCGCGCCGGGCTCGTCGCCCGCATCGTCCCCCTCGCCGACCTGATGACCGAGGTCATGAAGGCTGCGGATGCGATCGCCGCCAAGTCGCTGCCTTCCGCGCTGATGGTCAAGGAGACGGTCAACCGAGCCTTCGAGGTGACGCTGGCCGAAGGCGTGCGCTTCGAGCGCCGGCTCTTCTCCTCGCTCTTCGCCACGCATGACCAGAAGGAAGGCATGGCCGCTTTCGCCGAGAAGCGCAAACCCGCCTTCAAGAACAGCTGAGATCGCCATGACCGTCACGATCAAGAGCCCGGCCGGCTTCATCCTGCCGGGATATGCCGATGTCGAAGTCGCCGCCGCGCGGCTCAAGGGCGTCGCCCACCACACCCCCGCCCTGACCTCGCGCACCGCCAATGAGCGCACCGGCGCCAATCTCGTCTTCAAGCCCGAGAACCTGCAGCGCATGGGCGCCTTCAAGTTCCGCGGCGGCTACAACGCCATCGCGGCGCTGTCGCCGGAGCAGCGCAAGGCGGGCGTCGTCGCCTTCTCCTCGGGCAACCACGCCCAGGCGATCGCCTATGCCGGCAAGCTGCTCGGCGTGCCCACCACCATCATCATGCCGCTCGATGCGCCCGCTGCGAAGGTCGCCGCCACCCGCGGCTACGGCGCCGAGGTCGTGACCTATGACCGCTACACCCAGGACCGGCTCGCCATCGGCCGCGAGCTGGCGCAGGCGCGCGGCCTCTCGCTGATCCCGCCTTACGACCATCCCGACGTCATCGCAGGGCAGGGTACGGCGGCCAAGGAGCTGATCGAGGATGCCGGCCCGCTCGACATGCTGCTGGTCTGTCTCGGCGGCGGCGGCCTGCTCGCCGGCTGCGCGCTCGCGGCCAAAGCGCTGAACCCCGGCTGCCGCGTCTTCGGCGTCGAGCCCGAAGCCGGCAATGACGGCCAGCAATCGCTGCGTTCGGGCCAGATCGTCCGCATCGACGTCCCCAAGACCATCGCGGACGGGGCCCAGACGCCTTTCCTGGGCGATTACACTTTTCCGATCATCCAGGCGCTGGTCGAGGACATCGTCACCGTCAGCGACGCCGCGCTGGTCGATGCGATGCGCTTCTTTGCCGAGCGGATGAAGCTCGTCGTCGAGCCCACCGGCTGCCTCGCGGCGGCAGCGGCCTTCACCGGCGCCGTTCCGGTCGCGGGCCAGCGCGTCGGTGTCATCATCAGCGGCGGCAATGTCGATCTGGGCGCCTATGCGCGCTTCCTCGCACCGGGCGCCTGAAATCGCGGCGTCCACAGCGATTCCGCGTTGACGCCGCGCCAGCTTGCGACTATACGCCTCCCACTCGCGACGGCCCGCGCAAGCGCTGGCCATCGCTCGCGGATTTCCATCACGGTAGCGATCGTGTTCCGCCGGCATCATGCCAGGCGCCCGGTCGCGATGCAGAAGACGAGGACGTATCCGATGGCCAATACGACGTCGGCCAAGAAGGCGACGCGCAAGATCGAGCGCCGCACCGAGGTCAACAAGGCGCGCCGCTCGCGGATGCGCACGTTCCTGCGCAAGGTCGAGGAGGCGATCGCCTCCGGCGACAAGAGCGCCGCGGCCGAGGCTCTCAAGGCCGCCCAGCCGGAGATCATGCGGGCCGCCCAGAAGGGCATCGTCCACAAGAACACCGCCTCGCGGAAGGTCTCGCGCCTCGCTCATCGGATCGGCGCTCTCGCCTCCTGATCGCCTCCGCGCGAACGGCTTCGATGACCCTTGGAAAAGCCCGGCCCCAGGCCGGGCTTTTTTCATGCGTCGAAGCCGGCTTGTTGCATCGCTGCAACAGCCGAAAGAACCTCGAAATGGCGCTTCGGCAGGCGCGATTCCGCAACGTTTCCGACGCTTTACGGGCTTGACTCCACCTGCGCTTTGAGGGCGCAAAATCGGCCTGACCAGCCGCTTTGACCGCGCAGCGAAAGTCCTGAACTTTCAGTATGTTAGCGGGCAAAGCAACTGGCCTTCGGTGAATCCCGGTGACTCTGGCCCCCCTCTCCGCGGCCCCCGAAAAAAAAGATTCGGGGCCGCCCGGGCACCGCCTTCATGAAGAAAATCTTAAGTTCCCCAACCAATTGCGAGCCGGCTGCCCGTTCGTCACATGAGCGGCTCCGGGGGCTGACTCTCGGGCATCCCGAAAGCGGCATATTGCAGCCCTTCGAGAGCGCCCTGTAAGGTCTTTTTCAACGCCGGACGGACAGCGACGGCCACCCGGTGTTTCCACAAGATGAACGCTTTTTGGCTCGCGACCTGGAGGTTGGAGGATGCGGCTCTTTGTCTTTCGCGATTGAGATGAAGTGCGGTTTCGTCCTGCGACGAGCCTTGAAAGCGTAATCGATCAGATCGGATCGGGAGAACCCCGCAGACCTTCACGTTTGCGGGAACCCTGAGACGTGACCGGAAAGAACAGCTCCGGTCCGGCCCGCCTGTGCGGCGGCCGGGTCAGGCGCGTGCATGACTGAAGAAATGGGGCAGACGATGTTCGAGCGGCGGCGGATGGACGAAACGGTGGAGGTTGTGTCGGCGTTGAGCGTTGTGATGGTGGCCGAGCAGGCGTGTGTGGTGGCGGACGAGACGGGGACAACGCCGGCGAGTGCGACCGAGGCCTGGGACCGGGTGCGGCGGCGCCTGCGCGCCGAACTCGGCGAGGACGTGTTCTCGAGCTGGTTCGCGCGCGTCGAGCTCGGCAGCATCGTCGACGGCGTGGCTTATCTGACGGTGCCCACCCGCTTCCTGAAGAGCTGGCTCGAGGCGCATTACGCCGAACGGCTGCGGGTCAACTGCATGGCCGAACTGCCGGGCCTCAACGGCATCATGCTCTCGGTGCGCCCGGTGTCGCGCGATCTGTCTCAGCCGCCGGCCGAGATCGTGCCCCTGCGCGGCCGCCAGGCGGCTCCGGTCGCCCCCGCCGCCGAACCCAAAGGCGCTCCTGTCCCCGTGGCGCAGGTCGAGGCTGCCGAGCGTGATCTCGTTGATGCCTGCGGTACCGTGCTCGACCGGCGCATGAGTTTCCAGGCCTTCATCGTCGGCAAGTCGAACCAGCTCGCCTTCGCCGCGGCGGAACGCATCGCTGCAGCCCCGGCCGGCAGCAGCCCCTACAACCCGCTCTACATCCATGCCGGTGTCGGGCTCGGCAAGACGCATCTCCTGCAGGCGATCGCCCAGGAGGCCCGCAGCCAGGGCAAGCGCGTCGCCTATTTCACCGCCGACCGTTTCATGTACGGCTTCGTCGCGGCGCTGAAGTCGCAGACCGCGCTGGCTTTCAAAGAGAAGCTGCGCGGCATCGATCTTCTCGTCGTCGACGACGTGCAGTTCATCCAGGGCAAGTCGATCCAGCAGGAGTTCGGCCACACGATCAACGCGCTGATCGACGCCGGCAAGCAGATCGTCGTCGCCGGCGACCGGATGGCAAATGATCTGGAGGCGCTGGATGAGCGCATCCGCTCGCGGCTCGGCGGCGGGCTCGTCGTCGAGGTCGGCGATCTCGACGAGGCGCTGCGCGCGAAGATCCTCGGAAACCGGCTGGAGGCGCTGCAGGCGGCCCATCCGAACTTCCAGGTCCATCCGGACGTGGTCGCCTATGTCGCCCGCGTCGTCGCCACCAATGGCCGTGATCTCGACGGCGCCGCCAACCGGCTGCTCGCCCATGCGACGCTGTCGGGGCAGCCCGTCTCGCTGGAGACGGCGGAGGCGGCGATCCGCGATCTGGTGCGCACCCGCGAGCCGCGCCGCGTCAAGATCGAGGACATCCAGAAGCTGGTCGCGACCCGCTACAATGTCAGCCGCGCCGACATTCTCTCGGAGCGCCGGACCGCGGCCGTGGTCAAGCCGCGCCAGATCGCGATGTATCTCGCCAAGGCGCTGACCCCGCGTTCGCTGCCGGAGATCGGCCGGCGCTTCGGCGGGCGCGATCACACCACGGTCCTCCATGCGGTCCGCAAGATCGAGAAGGCCATCGCCGAGGACCGCACGCTCCATGACGAGGTCGATCTCCTGAAGCGCATGCTGCAGGAGTGAGGCGGACGGCGTTTTCGCAGCGCGGCATTTTGGTTGTGTTTGCCGGCGTGGCGCCCTTGCGCCACGCTCGGCCCTCCGGCAATGTCGCGGGCCATTCATGAGGCCCGCGTTTTCGTGGCGGGCGCAGAGACGCCAGAAGACTCGCAGATGAAGGTCACTGTCGAACGCTCCACCCTGCTCAAGTCGCTGGGCCATGTGCACCGCGTCGTGGAGCGCCGCAACACGATCCCGATCCTCTCGAACCTGCTGCTCAGCGGCACCGAGGCCGGGCTGAAACTCAAGGCGACCGATCTCGACATCGAGGTGGTGGAAACCGTCGCGGCCGACGTGCCCGAGCCTGGGGCGACGACGGTTCCGGCCCACACCCTCTACGACATCGTCCGCAAGCTGCCCGACGGTGCCCAGGTCTCGCTCGAGACCACAGGCGAAACCGGGCTGGTGCTGCGCTCGGGCCGTTCGCGCTTCCAGCTCCAGACGCTGCCCGAAAGCGATTTTCCCGACATCACCGCCGGCGAGATGGCTCATGGCTTCAAGCTGCCGGCCGGCGAGCTCAAGCGCCTGATCGACAAGACGCAGTTCGCGATCTCCACCGAGGAGACGCGCTATTATCTCAACGGCATCTATCTCCACACCATCGATGTCGATGGCCGTCCGATGCTGCGCGCGGTCGCGACCGACGGTCACCGCCTCGCCCGCGTCGACACCGCTGCGCCGCAGGGCTCGGTCGGCATGCCGGGTGTGATCGTGCCGCGCAAGGCCGTGGCCGAGATCCAGAAGCTGCTGGAGGATGGCGAGAGCGAGGTCATGGTCGAACTCTCCGCGACCAAGATCCGCGTCGCCACCGCCGCCGTGGTGCTGACCTCGAAGCTGATCGACGGCACCTTCCCGGACTATCAGCGCGTCATTCCGGCTGGCAACGACAAGCGCCTGACCGTCGACAAGGGCGATTTCGCGGCGTCCGTCGACCGCGTCTCGACGATCTCCTCGGAGCGTGGCCGGGCGGTGAAGCTCTCCATGGCCGATGGCCGCATGACGCTCTCCGTCACCAATCCGGATTCCGGCTCGGCGACGGAGGAGATCGAGGTCGATTACGATGCGAGCCCGCTCGATATCGGCTTCAACGCCCGCTATCTGATGGATATCGCCGCCCAGCTCGACGGCGATACCGCCCTGCTCAAGCTCGCCGATCCGGGTTCGCCGACGGTCATCCAGGATCGCGACGGGGCTTCCGCGCTCTATGTGCTGATGCCGATGCGCGTCTAGGCGTCATCCCGCCGTGGCCGCCGTCGCGCGCCTGATCCTGCAGGATTTCCGCTCCTATCAGGCCCTCGATCTCGCGATCGGGGGCCAAATCATTGCGCTCTGCGGCGAGAACGGCGCCGGCAAGACCAATATCCTCGAGGCGCTGTCCCTGTTCGCGCCCGGCCGAGGCCTGCGCCGGGCCGATCTCGCCGACATGGCCCGTCAGGGGGGCGACGGCGCCTTCGCCGTCTCGATCGCGCTCGCCGAGGACGGGGCACGGCTCGGCGTGGGGCTGGGGCCGGCCGATACCGAGGGCAAGCGCGCGCGGCTCGCCCGCATCGACGGCGCCGCCGCCGGTTCGGCGCTCGCTTTCAGCGAGCATCTGCGCGTCGTCTGGCTGACGCCGGATCTCGACGGGCTGTTCCGGGGAGCGGCCGGGGACCGGCGCCGCTTCCTCGACCGGCTGGTTCTGGCGGTCGATCCCGCCCATGCGACCCGGTCGAACGCGCTCGAACGGGCGCTGCGCTCGCGCAACCGCATTCTTGAAGAGAGCCCGCACCAGACGCAATGGCTCGATGCCGTCGAGCGCGAGATCGCCGAGCTCGGCGTCGCGGTGGCCGCGGCCCGCGCAGAGACCGTGGCGAGGCTCACGGCCATCATCGCCGAGACCCGTGACGAGGCCTCGCCCTTCCCCCATGCCCAGCTCGCGCTGTCCGGCGAGATCGACCGGCTTGTCGCCGAACATGCCGCGCTCGACGCCGAGGACGGCTACCGCGTTCTGCTGCGCCAGGGCCGGGCTCGCGACCGGGCCGCGGGCCGGACGCTGACCGGCCCCCAGGCCTCCGATCTCGAGGTCCGCCATGGACCCAAGGACATTCCGGCAGGGCAGGGCTCGACCGGGGAGCAGAAGGCGTTGTTGATCGGGCTCGTCCTGGCCCATGCCCGCCTCGTCGCCGCGATGAGCGATCTCGAGCCGCTCGTGCTGCTCGACGAGATCGCCGCCCATCTCGATCCCCGCCGGAGGGCGGCGCTCTATGAGGGTCTGACGGCGCTGGGCTGCCAGGTCTGGATGACGGGCGCCGACCCCACGCTGTTTACCGATCTGCCGGCAGGGTCGCAGCGTCTCGCCGTCACGCCCGGCCGGATCGAGGACATCGCCTGAGCCGAGCGGCCTTCGGCGGACGCCGCGTCATGGTTGATCGGCGGTTAACCATTTCCGGCTAGAGATGGGGGTCATGCAGCCTTCCCGAACAATGTTCTCGGCGACGGAAAAGGAGATCGCGAGCCGCTTGCTGGCCGTGCTCTCCTCCCATTTCGGTGCCTCGATCGACCGGTTGCAGGGCGTCGTGGCCGATCTCGACAGGCGCGAACGCGATCCCGAGCTGCGTCAGGACGAGCTGGCCAAGTACCGATTGCTGTTTGCCCTCGACTTCGGCGAGGACTACGTCGCCGCCAAGCGGCGCATCGTGGCCCGGGCCAACCGCAACGGCATCGACCTGTCGGATTATCCGCTGTTCTTCCTGGCTGATTTCTCGCATTTCCTCCCCGTCATCGTCGCGAAATGGAAACGCCGCTGGGGCAAGGTCGACACCGCCCTGCAGGTGTTCGCCAAGCTGATGCTGACCGATATGAGCTACTCGATCGCCCAGTTCGACGGGGCGATCGAGGCCCGTACGGCCGATCGCATCCGCCAGGTCGAGCAGGCGTTCCGGGATGGCATCGCCGAGAGGATTTCCGCCATCGAACTCAGCCTCGGCGATGTTTCGGGCTTCTCCACGCAGATGTCGGCAAAGGCCGCCCAGACCCTGCAGGCGGTGGCGGAGACGCAGCGGCGTCCTGAGCAGGTCGCGGCCTCGGTGAGGGAGATCGTCGCGGCGACCCGCAGCTTCGGAGCCTCCTGCGCCGACATCTCGGCGGAGACCGCCCAGTCGAGCCGTGCGGCCGACGAGGCCGAGGCGGGATGCGAGGGCATTGCGGGCAATGTCGCCATGCTGCGCCAGGCGAACAGCCGTATCGGCCATGTCGTCGAGCTGATCCGCAGTCTCGCGGCGCAGACCAATCTGCTCGCCCTGAATGCCACGATCGAGGCCGCCCGCGCCGGGGAGGCGGGGCGAGGCTTCGCCGTCGTCGCCGCCGAAGTGAAGTCGCTCGCGACCGCGACCAACCAGGCGACCGAGACCATTCGCCAGGGCATCGAGGAGGTCGTCACGGCCAGCCAGTCGATCGAGGATGCCGTCGGCCATCTCGCCCAGACCGTGCTGACCATGCAGGCGAGCGCCCGCCTCGTCGCGGCATCGACGGCCGATCAGCATGATCGCATCGAGCGGGTTGCCGCTCAGGCCGAAACCTCCTCCCGCGGTGTCGACGCCATCGCGCGCCACGCTTCGCTCGTCGAGGGGTTGGCCGGTGAGGCCGCCGTCCTGGCGACCCAGACGGACGAGCGCGTCAAGGCGGCCCTGGTGCGCGCGCAGGAGCTGGAACGGTCGATCGGCGGATTTCTCGGCGAGATCGCACAGGTCCGCGCCGAGCGCCATGCGCCGGTGATCCGCGACGCCGTCTGAGCTGCCCCCGCATTGCGGGACTGGTCATCGCGGCCTGCCTCGGGCACACCCTCCTCATGTCGCCCTCCCGCGAATCAGACGCCCGCGCGATCCTCAAATCCGTCTTCGGCTACGATGATTTCCGTCCCGGTCAGTGGGAGGTGATCGAGGCTGCGCTCGCCGGCCGTGACGTCTTCGCGGTGATGCCGACCGGCTCCGGCAAGTCGATGTGCTATCAGCTTCCAGCGCTGGTGGCCGGCGGGTTGACGCTGGTCGTTTCGCCACTGATCGCCCTGATGCGCGACCAGGTCGGGCAGTTGACCCGAGCGGGCGTCGCCGCCGCCTCGCTGAACTCGATGAACAGCGAGAGCGAGGCCGCCGAGGCCTGGGACCGGCTGAATGCCGGCGATCTGCGTCTGCTCTTCGTCTCGCCCGAGCGGCTGGCTGGCGAGGGGCTGGTGGGCCGGCTGCGCCGCCTCGGCGTCACGCGGCTTGCCATCGACGAAGCCCATTGCGTCTCGCAATGGGGCCATGATTTCCGCCCCGAATACCGGCTGCTCGCGAAGACGCGCGAGGCGCTGGGCGGCGTGCCGGTGACGGCGCTGACCGCCACGGCCGACCGGCAGACCCGCGAGGACATCGCCCAGCAGCTCTTTCCGCGGCCGCCGCATCTGGTGGTGCACTCCTTCGACCGGCCGAACCTCAAGCTCGCCTTCGCGCCGAAGGACCAGCCGCGCCGCCAGATCGACGCCTTCCTGCGCAGCCATCGCGGCGGCTCGGGCATCGTCTACTGCTCCTCGCGCAGCCGCACCGAGCGGCTGGCCGAGGGCTTGCGCGAAAAGGGCTGGAATGCGCTCGCCTATCATGCCGGGATGGAGCAGGAGCAGCGCAACCGCAATCAGGACGTCTTCCTGCAGGAGGACGGCGTCGTCGTCTGCGCCACCATCGCCTTCGGCATGGGCATCAACAAGCCCGATGTCCGCTTCGTCGTCCATGCCGACATGCCGGGCTCGATCGAGAGCTATTACCAGGAGATCGGCCGCGCCGGCCGCGACGGGCTCAACGCCGACACGCTGACGCTCTACGGGGTCGACGACATGGCGCTGCGCCGCCGTCAGATCGACGAGAAGCCGATCGACGACGAGCGCCGCCGGATCGAGCACAAGCGCCTCAACGCCATGATCGACCTCTGCGAATCGGCGCTCTGCCGGCGCAGCGCGCTGCTCTCCTATTTCGGCGAGGAGACGCCGAGTTGCCGCCACGCAAAGGCCGCGATCCGCTGCGATCTCTGCGCCGCCGAGGCGCCCGAACTCACCGACGCGACGCTGGATGCCCGCAAGCTCCTTTCGGCGGTCGCGCGTTCGGGCCAGCGTTTCGGCGCCGCCCATCTCGCGGATATCCTCACCGGCACGGCGACGGAGGCGATCCGCCGTCAGAACCATGACGGGCTCAAGACCTTCGGCGTCGGCCAGGACAAGCCCAAGAGTGCCTGGACGGCGCTGGCCCGCAAGCTCTTCGCCGCCGGGGCGCTCGCGGAAGCCAGCGTCGAGCATGGCGGCTTCCGGCTGACCCACAAGGGCGAGGAGATCCTCTTCGGCCGCGAGCCGATCGCGCTGCGGGCCGACCCCTTCGCCGAGCGCGGCAGCCGCCGCAGCGGGCGCGAGCAGGCCCGCGCCGATGGGCTCGACGAGGGCACGGCCGGGCTGTTCGAGCATCTGCGCCAGCTGCGCCTCTCGCTCGCCCGCGAGGAAGGCGTCGCCGCCTATATCATCTTCACCGACCGCACCCTCATCGCGATGGCGCGGGCGCGGCCGGCGGGGCTCGAGGAGATGCGCGCGATCGAGGGCGTCGGCGAACGCAAGCTGACGCAATATGGCGAGGCCTTCCTGGAGGCGATCACGCGCTTTCCGGGTTGATCCCGCCGCCCCTACGCGTGTACGCGCGCACACGCGTGAAAAAGCCGCAGTCGGCGGCTATAGTTTTCCCAACGAATCAAGATCACCGCGGACGCCTCGCGCCCGCTGAAGGACGACGAGATGAGCGACGCTGCCCGCGACCTTGAAGACGCCGCTTACGGCGCCGATTCCATCAAGGTTCTCAAAGGCTTGGATGCGGTGCGCAAGCGCCCCGGCATGTATATCGGCGACACCGACGACGGCTCGGGTCTGCACCACATGGTCTATGAGGTGGTCGACAACGCCATCGACGAGGCGCTCGCCGGCCATGCCGATCTCGTCACGGTGACGCTCAATGCCGACGGATCGGTCACCGTGACCGACAATGGCCGCGGTATCCCCACCAATATTCACTCCGAGGAAGGCATCTCGGCGGCCGAGGTCATCATGACCCAGCTCCATGCCGGCGGTAAGTTCGACCAGAACTCCTACAAGGTCTCGGGCGGCCTGCACGGCGTCGGCGTCTCGGTGGTGAACGCGCTCTCCGTCTCGCTGAAGCTCCGCATCTGGCGCGGCGGTCAGGAGCATTACATGGAGTTCCGCCATGGCGACGCGGTGGCGCCGCTCGCGGTGGTCGGGCCCGCCGGCGACAAGCGCGGCACCGAGGTGACCTTCACCCCCTCGGCCGAGACCTTCACCATGGTCGAGTTCGACTACAAGACGCTCGAGCACCGGCTGCGCGAACTCGCCTTCCTCAATTCAGGCGTCCGTATCGTCCTGACCGACGCCCGCCGCGCCGAGATCGTGCGCGAGGAGCTGATGTATGAGGGCGGCGTCGAGGCCTTCGTGCGTTATCTCGACCGCGCCAAGACGCCGGTGATCGCGCAGCCGATCATGCTGTCCAGCGAGAAGGACGGTATCACCGTCGACGTCGCGCTCTGGTGGAACGACAGCTACCACGAGAACGTGCTCTGCTTCACCAATAACATCCCGCAGCGCGACGGCGGCACCCATCTCGCCGGCTTCCGCGCCGCGCTGACGCGCCAGGTCACCGGCTATGCCGAAAGCTCCGGCATCGCCAAGAAGGAGAAGGTCGCGCTCACCGGCGACGATTGCCGCGAGGGCCTGACCGCGATCGTCTCGGTCAAGGTGCCGGATCCGAAGTTCTCTTCCCAGACCAAGGACAAGCTGGTTTCGTCCGAGGTTCGCCCCGTCGTCGAGAACGTCGTCAACCAGGCGCTCTCGACCTGGCTGGAGGAGCACCCCAACGAGGCCAAGACCATCGTCGGAAAGGTGGCCGAGGCCGCGGCCGCCCGCGAGGCCGCCCGCAAGGCGCGCGACCTCACCCGCCGCAAGGGCGCCCTCGACATCGCCTCGCTGCCCGGCAAGCTGGCGGACTGCCAGGAGCGGGACCCGGCCAAGTCCGAGCTCTTCATCGTCGAGGGTGACTCGGCCGGCGGCTCCGCCAAGCAGGGCCGCGCCCGCGAATATCAGGCGGTTCTGCCGCTCCGCGGTAAGATCCTCAATGTCGAGCGCGCGCGCTTCGACAAGATGCTCTCCTCCGACCAGGTCGGCACGCTGATCACGGCGCTCGGCGCCGGCATCGGCCGCGAGGAGTTCAACATCGAGAAGCTGCGCTACCACAAGATCATCATCATGACCGACGCGGACGTGGACGGCTCCCACATCCGCACCCTGCTCTTGACCTTCTTCTACCGGCAGATGCCGGAGGTGATCGAGCGCGGCCATCTCTTCATCGCCCAGCCGCCGCTCTACAAGGCGGCGCGCGGCAAGAGCCATGTCTACCTCAAGGACGAGCGCGCGCTGGAAGACTACCTGATCGAGACGGCGCTGGACGGCGCGGTCTTCAAGACCGTCGGCGGCGATGCGGCCGGTGTGGTCGAGCGCGGCGGATCCGATTTGCGCGGGCTGATCGAGGAGGCGCGGGGCATCCGCCATACGCTGTCGCAGCTCCATTCGCGCTATGACCGGCGCGTCGTCGAGCAGATGGCGATCGCCGGCGCCTTGCGGCCGGTTTCGGAGGAGAACGAGGCCCAGGCCCAGGCCGCTGCCGCCAAGGTCGCCGCCCGTCTCGACGCGATCTCCGACGATCTTGAGCGCGGCTGGGAAGGCAAGGTCGCCGAGGGCGGCTTCCAGTTCTCGCGCATGGTGCGCGGCGTCAAGCAGGTCGCGGCGATCGATGCCGGACTGCTCGCCAGCGCCGAGGCCCGCAAGCTCGACGCCGCTTCCGCCTCGCTGCAGGAGGCCTATTCGCGCCCGGGCGTGCTCAGCCGCAAGGGCGACGACCACGCCGTCAACGGCCCGACCGACCTCTTCGAGGCCGTGACCGCCATCGGCAAGAAGGGCGTCTCACTGCAGCGCTACAAGGGGCTGGGCGAGATGAACCCCGAGCAGCTCTGGGAGACCACGCTCGACCGCGAGGTCCGTTCGCTGCTCAGGGTCAAGAACGACCAGAATGACGAGGCGGACGATCTCTTCGTCAAGCTGATGGGCGATGTGGTCGAGCCGCGGCGCGAATTCATCCAGAGCAACGCCCTCAACGCCACCGTCGACACCTGACGCCGTCGCCGGTGTAGGGGCACCCTAAAGCCTGACTCTGTGGCCGGGTATCCAGACTCAAATGACGTAGATCATCGACTCAAGTCGATTACGGGCGTTATGGAGCCTGGGCCCTTGAGCGAATGCCGCAGCAGCTGGGGCTGAGCGGATATCGCCTCAAGCCGGCGATCGTCGATCGCCGGCTTGTCGTAAGGTGCTCGCAAAATGTAGTCTGCCGGCACTACCGGCGGCGCGCGGAGGTAGGACCCTGGTAGTGCCTCTTCGAGTCGACCGGTACCTTTGGCGGCGTTACCCAGCGTGGTCCAACTGACACAGGTCCTAGGTAGTGCTGTCGCGAAGTGTTGTTGGACGTAGAATTGGCTGATCGGTCGTCTCAATCGCCGGAACAGGTTAAACCGACCCTTAAAGGGCCGGTTTCGGTTGCGCTCACGCAGTAAGGTGAACGCAGTCAGGCCGAACTGGGGGACGCCAGCAAGCAGCGTGTGCGCGAACTTCGAGCCCAGGCTCGGAAGCAAAAGCGCACCAAGAAGGCGCCCTGATAATTCAGATGAGCTTCGGATCGCTCGTCCGGTCTTACTCGTTAGGCTGTGGACCAACGGTCTTGGGAAGCCCGCCAAGCGCGTTAAGTGCCGGCTCCCGTTCATAGATGTAGCCGCCGATTTCCTTATACGGCACCACTGGCGCGACCCCCAACCGCGCGAGAGCCGCTACAGCGGTCATTGCGCCTTTCTTCCCGATGAATTCCGACGCCTCGGTCGCCAGGATATAAGTTCGTTCGAACCGCTCGATCTCGTCGATCGTGAAAACGAAGCACCGCTTCCTTTCTTCGCCGCTCAAAAGGCCGGCTTTGACGACCCGCGATAGGAATGCAGGCACGAGTCTTAACCTCGCGGCCGCTTCAAGCGAAGCCAGCACCGGAATCTCCGCGATCTTCGCCTGTCTTTCCTCTTCGGCTTGGCGTTCGATCTCGAATTTACGGACCGCTTCGACAAACTCGATGCGGTCAAAAATCTGGATTCTTCCCGCTGGAGGGGCGAAAACCGGCACCAACCCGAGCCGCTTGGCAAACCAAATCGGTGCCATGCCCGGATTTTTTGTGTTTGCCTCAAGTGCCTCGGCCAAGTCCTTCCCGCAAAGATAGCGCTCTCGGAAAGCGGCAACCTCGCTCACGGAAAAATAGTACTGCCCGCTCACTCGAACCGCCGAGATCAGCCCCTGTTTTTGCATCAGCGTGACCGTATCGCGGTTTACGCCCATGATCTCCATAATCTGGGTCGCGATGACGTGCTCCTCGGCGTTGAAAATGAAGCTCGCCGGCTCGTCCTCCACCACGGAAAGCAGGCGTTCGATTACCGCAACCGTGGACTCTCGCTCCCAAAGGTAGCTGCAATAGTCTGGCGGTCCTGCCACGAGCTTCTCGTCTCGCAGCGCATGAACGGCCTTTTGAGGACTGCACCCCAAGAGCTCCCCCGCCTCGATCGTTGAGATGTAGCGGGAATTGAACGCAGCAACGTCCTCCTCGCTTAGCCGACGCCCCCTAGCGCCGAGTTCACTCGCGAGTATGCCCGAAGCCATCAATTCCATGCCGAACGGATTTGATAGTCTCAGTTTGTCAGGCGCCACGACAAACTGCCCCCCTGACGCCATGAGGAACTGACCCCTCTGGAGAGGAGGTCGGCATGGAAGAGCAAGAGGTTCAGAGTTCTCCG
>NZ_JBHSLU010000013.1:0-1579 GCF_042655245.1 Allobosea massiliensis
ACGCTTTTCGCGGAGCCGATAGCTGTCTCCACGGATGGTGATGACATGGCTGTGGTGAAGCAGCCGATCGAGGATGGCCGTCGCGACGACGGGATCGCCGAAGACCGAGCCCCATTCTCCGACGGCCCGGTTTGAGGTCACGAGCATGGCGCCTCGCTCGTAGCGGCGGCTGACGAGCTGGAAGAACAGATGCGCGGCGTCGGGCTCGAACGGCAGGTAGCCAAGTTCATCGACGATCAGCAGCTTGGGCTTGGCGTAGTGGGTGAGCTTTTCCTCGAGCCGCCCTTCACCATGGGCCTTGGCCAGTTGCGCGACCAGCGTCGTCGCCGGCGTGAACAGGACCGAGTAGCCGGTGACGATGGCTTCGCGCCCGAGCGCGACCGCCAGATGGGTCTTGCCCACGCCCGGCGGGCCCAGGAGCAGCACCGCCTCGCCATTGGCGATGAAGCGCCCCGTCGCGATCTCGCGGATCTGCGCCTTGTCGAGGGAAGGCTGGGCCCCGAAGTCGAAGCCGCTGAGGTCGCGCACGAAGGGGAAACGCGCCAGGCCGAAGGACATGTCGATCCGGCGCTGGTCGCGGCGTGCGACCTCGCGCTCGCAAAACAGCGTCAGCGCCTCCCGGATCGTGAGTTCGCGGCGACCGGCCTCGTCGATCAGGCTGTCGAGCTGATCGCGCAGCGCCGTCAGCTTCAACCGGCCGAGCAAGGCAGTCAGGTGATCATGGTCGTTCATCAGAAGCCTCCCCCGACAACCGCCTCATACTCCGCCAGCGGACGCAGCAACGCAGCCGGCGCGGGCGGCGATCTCGGCGGCGCCAGGTGAACCGGCCGCTCGCGCGTGCCCACGAGCCCGGCCAGATGGGCATCGTCGACGATCCGGCCATGGCGCCCCTTCAACTCGGCATGGACGGCCACCTCGCGCCCGCCATGGTGGATGCGCACGATCGCGTTGCCGACGGTGACCCGGACCCGCTCGCCGATCAGCCGCCACGGCACCGAATAGGCATTGCCGTCGATCGCCACCGCGCAATCGGCACCGACGCTGCGCATCAGATCGCGATGCGTCGTGAACGGCGGAATGCCCCTCACGGGTCTGAGGGCCCCGGCTTCCTCGCGCAGGAAGCGATCGATCGGTGCCTCGCCGGTCGTGCCATGGATACGCAGATCGGCGATGTCGCGCGTCCAGGCGTCCAGATGCGCCTCCATCGCGGCCCAGCTGGCGAAGCGTCGGCCGGCGATGGCGTTCCTCTTCACATAGCCGACCCCGCGCTCGTCCTTGCCCTTTGTGCGCGCCCGATACGGCGCACAGGCCCGGATGCGAAAACCCCAATGCTTCGCGAAGGCATGCAGCCTGGGATGAAGAACGACCTCCCGGCTCGATGGATCATGGTGCAAAACGAGAGCGCGGGCGTTGTCGAGCAACACCTCGCGCGGAATCCCGCCGAAGGCCTGGAACGTGCTCTCCATCCCGGAAAACCAACTCTCCTGCTTCTCGTGCCCGAAGGCGCGCACATGAAGCCGGCGCGAATAGCCCAGCGTTGCGACAAAGAAGAAAACCTTGGTCGCGACACCGCCAATCT
>NZ_JBHSLU010000014.1:0-620 GCF_042655245.1 Allobosea massiliensis
TGTCAGGCGCCACGACAAACTGCCCCCCTGACGCCATGAGGAACTGACCCCTCTGGAGAGGAGGTCGGCATGGAAGAGCAAGAGGTTCAGAGTTCTCCGCGGTCGGGTTTGCCGCGGAGGGACGAGATGAAGACGCCGGACGACGTGTCGGCGATGGTGCGTCTGAAGGGGTTGGGGTGGGGCGCGAAGCGGATCGCGGCCGAGCTTGGCTGCTCGAAGAACACGGTGAAGCGCTGGCTGAGATACGGCGATTGGCGACCTTGTGTGACGCCGTCGCGCTCGAAGAAGCTGGACGGTCTGTCGGATTGGTTGGCCGAGCGATTTCGGCGCCATCGCGGGAACGCCGATGTCATCCGCCAGGAACTGGCGCAGGAGAAGGACATCCATGTCAGCCTGCGCACAGTCGAGCGCACGGTGGCGCCGCTGCGCCGGGAGTTGGTCGCCGAGGCGCGGGCGACGGTTCGGTTCGAGACGCCGCCCGGCGAGCAGCTGCAGATCGATTTCGGCGAACGCCGGGTCGAGATTGGCGGTGTCGCGACCAAGGTTTTCTTCTTTGTCGCAACGCTGGGCTATTCGCGCCGGCTTCATGTGCGCGCCTTCGGGCACGAGAAGCAGGAGAG
>NZ_JBHSLU010000015.1:0-94098 GCF_042655245.1 Allobosea massiliensis
ATCCTGGTGAAGCGCAGAAGAGGCGCCGCTCAGCGGCGGCGCCGTCTCGATGGGCGGTTTATAGGCGGGGCCCTCACTCACTGTCAACACGGTTTTTGAAGTTTTTTCGACAGCCGCTCTTAGCCTCCCACAACAGGGCCCGCGCGACGTCCTTGGTGACTTCTCTCTACGCGCGCCGCGAGCGGAGACGCCCGACGCCCGCAAACAGCCGCATTCGCACCGCACAGGAGCGCCGCCCGCGCCGCCGGATTGATTCCGGCCGGCGAGACGGGCATGGTTCGCCCCGGCCGCGAGCACAGCCACGGCCGTCCGTTTTTCCGGTATCGTGCCGGCCCCGCGGCGCCGTCCGGCGTCCCCGCTCCGATGTGCTCGGACCTCACGGCCCGGGCCCTTCGCTCCAGGATCGCAGACCGCTCACGATGAACGCCCAGCCCGAGTTCAATCTGCCGGCCGAGCCGCTCGCCCCCGAGGCGGCGGCCCTTCTGGTCGATCTCGGGATCGAACCGCCGATCCGTCCCGACGGCGAGGATCCGCAGCCGCTTGACCGGCGCGGCGTTTCGCTGCGCTGGCTCGCCGCCTGCGCGCTGGTCGGATCCTGCGGCGCCGCTTTGCTGGGCGCCGCGATCCTGGTCGCGATGCGGGGCGACACGGGCGTACCGGAGCAGCCCGAGGCGATGACCGCGCGCGCCGCTTCCACCGCCGGCGACGGCGGCGGCGCCCGCAAAGGCGACAAGCTCGTCGCAGACCAGCCGGTCATGGCGGCGCGCCATTCGATTCGGGCCCCGATGTCGCAGCGCGTCGGCAATCGCGAGGTCATCCGCGTACGCCCCTTCGTGCGACTGGCGTCCAGCCTCTCGCTGACCACGGGCGTCTACGCCACCAACATTCCGCCCTTCAATCCGCTGCGCCTCTTCGCCGAGGGCGGCCAGCCCAATGAGCGCTACGCCGAGCCGATCGTCGACGTGCCCGATGCCGACGTCACCATCGTCAAGCGCGATCTCGCCGATATCGTCATCCCGGCCGGACGCCCGCAGCTCGGTGATGCCGAGGTCATCACCCAGATCGAGGAGGAGCGGGCCAATCTCGCCGCCTCCGGGCGCCAGCGCGCACTGCCGATTCCCCCGCAGCTCATGCTGAGCCGCACGCTCGGCAACGCCGCTGCCCCCGCCAGCACGCTCCTGTCCTATGCGCCGGCGACGGATACGCGGTTCTCCGGCATCGAGGTGCGCGTCGTTCCCGAGAACGTCACCAACGCGCCCAAGACGCCGATCGCCGCCTCGCGCGAGCCTCTGGTCGAGGAAAAGCTGCTGCTCGCCAAGCGCGGCGAGAATTTCGAGCAGGTGATGCGCGGCGCCGGCGCCGCGCCGGACCAGATCCGCTCGATGATGTCGGCCTTCGCCGGCCGGGTCCGCACCGCGCCGCTTCCCGATGGCCAGGTGCTGCAGGCACTCTACGCTCCGGGTCCCAATCCGGGCGACCCGCGCCAGATCGTGCGCGTCTCGCTGCTGACCAACGGCCAGCCGGACGGGACCGTCGCGGTCAATGATCGCGGTGTCTTCGTGCTGGTGACGCTGCCGCGCCAGGAACTCGCAGCGCCTCAGCGGCCCCAGCGCCGCTCGGAGGACAGCGAGGACGAGGATGAGGAGGAGAGCGGCGGCGCCCGTCTCTATGAGAGCATCTACGAGACCGGCATGCGCCACGACCTGCCGCGGCCGCTGATCGATGAGCTCGTCAGAATCTTCTCCTACGATCTCGACTTCCAGCAGCGCGTCCGCGGCGGCGACAATCTCGAGGTGATCTTCACCGAAGAGGACGAAGGCGAGCGCGCGGAGATCCTCTCGGCCTCGCTGACGATCGGCGGCGAGACGCGCCGTGTCTTCCGCTTCCAGGCGCCGGAGGACGGCCTCATCGATTATTTCGACGAGGAGGGGAAGTCGCTGAAGAAGTTCCTGCTGCGCAAGCCGATCGCCGATGGCGAGATGCGCTCGGGCTTCGGCATGCGCTACCACCCGATCATGCGCTATTCGAAGATGCATACCGGCGTCGACTGGGCCAACCGCATCGGCACGCCGATCCTCGCCGCCGGCAACGGCACCGTGATCAAGGCGGAATGGGATTCCGGCTATGGCCGCCGCATCGAGATCCAGCACGCCAACGGCTATGTTACCACCTATTCGCACCAATCGGCCTTCGCCAAGGGCATCGCGCCTGGCGTCAAGGTGCGCCAGGGCCAGGTCATCGGCTATCTCGGCTCGACCGGCCTCTCGACCGGGCCCCATCTCCATTACGAGGTCCTGGTCAATGGCAGCTTCGTCAATCCAATGAAGATCCGCGTGCCGCGCGGCCGCGAGCTGCAGGGCCCGGCGCTGGTCGAATACAAGCGCCAGCGCGACGAGATCCAGGGCCTCATCGAGCGGGCCGGCGGGGCGGTCGCGCAGCTGCGCTGAGCGCATGACGGAGGTTGCCGCCGCGGCGCGATCTGCTTGCGACGCTTGACTTGTCCCGGCTGAACCGACAGGCGCAGGGACAGTTCTCCTCCTGCGCCGGTGTCGCACCATGCTCGCCGCCCTGCTCGTCGTCCTGCCCGTCTTCGGGTTAATCGCCCTCGGCTATCTGGCGCGCTGGACGAAGCTATTGCGCGAGACCACGGGCGAGGGCCTGTCCGACTTCGTCTTCGTGCTGGCCGTGCCCTGCCTGCTCTTCCGCACGCTGGCCAAGGCCGATGTGCCGCAGACCCAGCCCTGGGGTTACTGGATCGCCTACTTCACCGGCCTCGCCATCGTCTGGGCGCTCGCCATGCTGATCGCGAGCCGCGTCTTCGCCCGCAAGGGGCCGGAACTCGTCGTCTCCGGCTTCGCCGCCGCCCAGTCCAACACCGTCTTCGTCGGCGTGCCGATGATCCTGAAGGCCTATGGCGAGGCCGGCGCCGTGCCGCTCGGCCTGCTGCTGGCGATCCACCTGCCGGTCACGATGACGGTCGCGACCTTGCTGGCGGAGGGCCGCACCGCCTCGCCCGCCCTGATGACCCGGCGCCTCTTCACCCATCCGATCATCATCGGCATCATCCTCGGCATGCTGGCCCGCCCCGTGGTCGGCCAGCTACCGACCCCGTTCTGGACGCTGATCGACCTGATCGCGGGCGCCGCCGTGCCCTGCGCCCTGATCAGTCTCGGCATCAGCATGCGCCGCTACGGGCTCGAATCGGGGCTCGGCCTGCCGGTGGCGCTGAGTGCGCTCAAGCTCGGCCTGCATCCGCTGATCGTCTATGTGCTGGCGACGAGGGTCTTCGACATGCCGCCGCACTGGTCGGGTGTGGCGGTTCTGTTCGCCGCCTGCCCCTGCGGGATCAACGCCTATCTCTTCGCCGAACGCTATCGCCAAGGCGTCGCCGACGCCTCCAGCGCGATCACGCTCTCGACCCTGATCTCGCTCTTCACCACGGCGGCCTGGCTGACCTGGCTCGGCGTCGGCTGAAGGACGGCGCTCAGAAGAAGCCGAGCTCGCGCCTGATCTCATGCGCCGTAACGCCCCTGGCTCGCAGATCGGCGAGACTTTCCGATCCGCGGCTTTTGGCGAGCTTGCGCCCCTCCGCATCCGCCAGCAGGTCGTGGAAGAGATAGAGCGGAGTCGGCAGGCGCAGCAGCCGCTGCAGCAGGACATGGATGTCGGTGGCGGCCTCGAGGTCGCGCCCGCGCACCACATGCGTCACGCCCTGCAGCGCATCATCGACCACGACCGAGAGGTGATAGCTCGTCGGCACGTCCTTGCGCGCCAGCACGACATCGCCCCAGCGGCGCGGCTGCGCGACCACGCGGGTCACACCGCCGGAGGCATCGAACACGTCATAGGCGAGCTCCTCCCCCGCGACCGCCAGCGCCCGCTCCAGATCGAGGCGCAACACATGCGGCCTCCCGATCTCGCCAGCCCCCTCGCTCCGGGCGCGCGCGCGACAGCTGCCGGGATAGAGCGGGGCGCCGTCCGGATCCGTCGGCCAAGGCTCACCCGTCTCGGCAGCGTGGACCGCCGCGACCGCCTTCACCTCCTGCCGCGAGCAGAAGCAGGGATAGACCAGCCCGCGCCGATGCAGATCGTCGAGGGCTGCGCGGTAGTCGCCGAAATGCTCGGACTGCCGCCGGACGCCGTCCTCGAAGATGATGCCGAGCCAGGCGAGATCCTCCCGCAGGGCGGTATCCAGCGCCGGCCTGCAGCGCTCGCGATCGATGTCCTCGATCCGCAGCAGCAGCCGTCCGCCCATCGCCTGGGCGAGGCGCTCATTCGTCAGGGCGGACAGCGCATGGCCGAGATGCAGCCGGCCGTTCGGGCTCGGCGCGAAGCGCAGGACCGGTTGTGCGGCGGCGGGAGGCGACGACGGCATTCGTCCTGTCTAGTGTCGCCGGGCGATGCGGCCAAGCGCTGGCCGTTCCGAGCGGGGAGCGGCGAGCGGCGACCTGCTGACAGCGATCGGCAGCAGCGTCCGGCAAATCAGGGGCTATGACCCAGCTCATCACCACGACAGCCGATCTCGAAGAGGGCATGGCGGCGCTTAGCCTGAGCGACCCCCGCTGGCAGCCCATCATCGCCCGCACCGGCATCCCGCCGCTGCGGCGCCGGGAAGGCGGCTTTCCGGGGCTGGCCGCCATCATCGTCTCGCAGCAGCTGTCGGTGGCCAGCGCGCGGGCCGTTTGGGCGCGCGTCGAGACGGTGCTGGCGCCGCTCACTCCCGAACGCATCCTGGTGGCCGACGACGAGGCGATGCGGCTGTCGGGCCTGTCGCGCCCGAAGCAGAAGGCGATGCGTGCGGTCGCGGCGGCGATCGTCGAGGGCCGGCTGCGCTTCGACCATCTGGCGGAGGCGACGGCCGAACAGGTCCACCATCATCTCACGGCGGTTTCCGGCATCGGCCCTTGGACGGCCGACATCTACCTGCTGTTCTGCCTCGGCCATCGCGACGGTTTCGCGCCTGGCGACCTGGCGATCCAGGAGGCGGCCCGGGTCGCCTTCGGCCTGCCGGCGCGGCCGGGAGCCGCCGCGCTCGAGGCGCTGGCCGAGGGCTGGCGGCCCTGGCGCGGCGTCGCCGCACGGCTGCTCTGGGCCTATTACGCCGTGCTGAAGGCCCGCGAAGGCGTGAACGCCTGAGCGATCGTCAGCGCCCCAGCACCGAAAGCGCGCTCTGCGCCGCCCCACGCAGGAAAGCGGTGTCGCTCATCACCGTCACGAGCTTCGCGCCCATCTGGAGGAACGCCTTCGCACGCTCGGCCGACTGCGCGTAGATCGCGACCGGCTTCCCGGCTGCCGAAGCCCGCGCGACGATGTGCCGGATCGCCTCGTCGACCTCGGCGGACAGCGCATTGACCGCCTTGCCGCCCGAGAGCGCGATGGAGAGGTCGGAGGGGCCGACGAAGACCGCGTCGATGCCCTCGAGCGCCAGAATATCGTCGAGGATCGCCATCGCCTCGCGGGTCTCGATCATCGCGAAGGAGAGCGAGAAACGGTTCGCCTCGCGCAGATAGCCGTTCTGATCGAGCCCGGAGGCGCCGAGCCCGCCATAGCTGCCCCAGCTCCGCTCGCCCATCGGCGGATATTTGGAATAGGCCGCGAAGGCGCGGGCGTCCTCCATGGTGTTGATCATCGGCGCGATCACGCCCGAGACGCCCGCATCGAACAACCGCGAGACATTCTGGAACTCGCCGACGGCGATGCGCGCCAGCGCCGGCTTGCCGGCGGCGTTGATCAGCGGGATCGCCCTGATCACCTCAGCCAGCGTGATCGGCCCGTGCTGCATGTCGAGGGTGACGGCATCGAAACCCTCCTTCGCCAGCAGGCCGGCAATGGCGGGATCCTGCAGGCCGCACCAGGCGGAAACGAGGCTGTCTCCCCGGGCGAGACGATCGGCGAGGGAGGACAGGACGGTCTGTGAGGCCATGGCGCATTTCATCCGTTGCAGATCCCGCTCTTGGCTGGGCCGGCGGGTCCGTCAGGTTGGACCGGGCCATGGCCGAAAAGCAAACGGGCGCCCATGCGCCCGTTTCAATCGCGACCTGCGTTTGGAGAGGTCGGCTCGGCCACCGGCCTCAGCGGCCGGCCTGGATCTCGTCCGCGGCGCGCAGCAGCAGCTCGCCCATCACGCGGCGAATCTCGTCCTCGCCGACCGCGACGTTGCCGGCGGCGAAATCGCCCTTCACCTTCCGCAGCACGTCGTCGTCCCCGGCCTCCTCGAAATCGGCCACCACGACGGACTTGGCATAGGCGTCGGCCTCAGTGCCCGACTTGCCGAGCTTTTCCGCCGCCCACAGGCCGAGCAGCTTGTTGCGCCGGGCCGTCGCCTTGAAGCGAAGCTCCTCGTCATGGGCGAACTTGTTCTCGAAGGCATCCTTGCGCTGATCGAAAGTCGACATGCGGTAAAGTCCTTTGCGGGGCATGGCCGGGACGGCTCTGGAAGCACGCCGCAGCCATATAGGGTGCCCCCGCGGAACAGGCCAGTCCGGATTGCGGCGGAAGCGCAGGGCGCACGCGAAAACACGCCGCGGCGGAGCGGTTTGTTGCGTTCGCAGTGCAGAAGCGCCATATAGCGCCGCATGGACGGCCCACTCGCCGTCCGCAAGATGAGCCGGCCGGGAGCGTGTTCCAGACCGATGTCGATTCTCTCGGATTCGACGCGGACGGGGGCCGAACCGGCTGATCAGGGGCCCAGATCCCGCCGCGGGGCCACCCGCGTCCAGAGAAAGGCCGACCTTTGGATTTCCTCAAGCCACGGTATATCCCAATGAATCGCCGCCGTCGCATCTACGAAGGCAAGGCGAAGGTCCTCTATGAGGGACCGGAGCCCGGAACGCTGATCCAGCACTTCAAGGATGACGCCACCGCTTTCAACGCCAAGAAGCACGAAGTCATCGACGGCAAGGGCGTGCTCAACAACCGCATCTGCGAGCACATCTTCTCCAACCTGAACGACATCGGCGTGCCGACGCATTTCATCCGCCGGCTGAACATGCGCGAGCAGCTCATCCGCGAGGTCGAGATCATTCCGCTCGAGGTCGTGGTGCGCAACGTCGCCGCCGGCTCGCTCTCGACCCGTCTCGGGCTCGAGGAGGGCACGCAGCTGCCGCGCTCGATCATCGAGTTCTATTACAAGAACGATGCGCTCAACGACCCGATGGTCTCCGAAGAGCACATCACCGCCTTCGGCTGGGCGACGCCGCAGGAGATCGACGACGTCATGGCGCTCGCCATCCGCGTCAACGACTTCCTCTCCGGCCTCTTCCTCGGCGCCGGCATCCGTCTCGTCGACTTTAAGATGGAATGCGGCCGCCTCTGGGAAGGCGAGATGATGCGCATCGTCGTCGCCGACGAGATCAGCCCCGATTCCTGCCGGCTCTGGGACATCAAGTCCAAGGACAAGCTCGACAAGGACCGGTTCCGCCGCGACATGGGCGGGCTGATCGAGGCCTATTCCGAGGTCGCGCGCCGGCTCGGCATCCTCGGCGAGAACGAGAAGCCCGGCCCCTCCGGCCCGCGGCTCGTCCAGTAAGCGTCGACGCCCCTGATGGCAGTCACCCAGCCGGCACTTCGGCTCATGACACGGGAGCGCCTGCGCTCCCGTTTTCATGTCGCGGGCCTGCTCGCGGCCCTGATGCTCCTGACGGGCTGCGCCGGATCCTTCGGTCGGGGCCTGGCGGAGCTGCCCGCCTCGCAGGGCCGGACGCCCCTCCCCATCGGCGACTGGGTGCTGAACGAGGGCATCGAGGCCCGCACCATGGTGTTCTGCCCGCGCGAGGCCTGCGCGCAGCAGGGCTTCGCCGCCGTGCTTGCCTTCTCCGGCCGCGAGGCCGGGCGAATGGAGCAGGCGCTGAAGGCCGAGCCGGAGCGCCTCGCCCGCCTGTTCTCGAAGCCGCCCCCCGATCCGGCGCGCAAGCCGGCCGCGACCAAGCCCGCCGCCGGCAAGGCGGATGCGCGGCCCGGGAGCACGACGCAGGTGAGTCGTTTCGAGGCCGGAGGCACGAGCGGCCTCGTCGTCGAGATCCGCGCCCGCGGCGACGGCGCCAAAAGCGCGACGACCGCCATCCTGCATGGACGCGAGGGCGGCCGGCTGGTCCTCGCCATCGCCGTCTCGCCCGATTCCGAGAGCGCCCGCCGCGATGCGGTGGCCGCATGGCGCAGCCGCTGATTCACGTGAAACCCGCCCCGGCGGTTGAGCCCGGTGCGATTCACGGTTAAGGCAGCCGCAGACCGCCTCCGGAGATCCCCATGAAAGCCCGCGTCACCGTCACCCTCAAGACCGGCGTGCTCGATCCGCAGGGTAAGGCGATCGAAGGCGCGCTGAAATCCCTCGGAATCGAGGGCGTCGGTTCCGTCCGCCAGGGCAAGGTCTTCGACATCGAGCTGGCGGGCTCCGACAAGACCGCGGCGGAAGCCGCGCTCAAGACCGCCTGCGAGAAGCTGCTCGCCAACACCGTGATCGAAAACTACCGCGTCGAGATCGGGGCCTGATCCGATGAAAGCCGCCGTCATCACCTTCCCCGGCTCCAACCGAGACGGCGACGTCGCCAAGGCGCTGAAGCAGGCCGGGGCCGAGGTGGCTCATATCTGGCACGCCGACACGGAGCTGCCGGCCGGCACCGATCTCGTCGTTCTGCCCGGCGGCTTCTCCTATGGCGATTATCTGCGCACCGGCGCCATTGCCGGTCGCGCCAACGTCATGGACGCGACGAGGGCGCACGCCGCCCGCGGCGGCTATGTGCTGGGCATCTGCAACGGCTTCCAGATCGCCTGCGAGGCGGGGCTCCTGCCCGGCATCCTGATGCGCAACGCCGACCTGAAATTCGTCTGCAGGCGCCAGCACCTCACGGTCGAGCGCGCCGACACGCCCTATACCGCAGCCTATGCGCCGGGTCAGGTCATCGATGTCTGCATCGCCCATGGCGAGGGCAACTACGTCGCCGACGACGAGACGCTGGCGCGGCTCGAGGGCGAGGGGCTCGTCGCCTTCCGCTATGCCGACGCGCAGGGGAAGGTCACGGCGGAGGCCAACCCGAACGGCTCGCTCAACAACATCGCCGGCATCTATTCGCCGGGCTTCAACGTGCTCGGCCTGATGCCGCACCCCGAGAACCTGATCGATTCGCTCACCGGCGGCACCGATGGCCTCGGCCTGTTCGAGAGCCTGATGGGCGGGAAGAAGGCGGCCTAAAGGCGTCACTCTCCTCGGAATCATCCCCGTCATCCCGGGCTTGCCCCGGGATCCATCGCAGGGCTCCGACGCTCGATGATGGATTCCGGACCTCCGCTTCGCTGCATCCGGAATGACGCGTCACGGTCGAGGCTTCGGCGAAGCGATCGGGCTCACTTGCCCGCCACCGCCCGCGCCAGCAGCCGCCCGGCGCTCGCGGCGTCGAGCGGGCCGACATGCTTGTCGAGGATCCGCCCGTCCGGACCGATCACGAAGGTCTCCGGCACGCCATAGACGCCCCATTCGATCGCGGCGCGGCCCGAGGCGTCGACGCCAACGGCGGAATAGGGATTGCCCAGCGCGCCCAGGAAGCGCCGCGCATTCTCCGCCTCGTCCTTGTAGTTGATGCCGACCACCGCGACGCGGCCCGCCTTGACCGGCGGCGCCTCGGCCATCGCCACCAGGAAGGGATGCTCGACCCGGCAGGGTGCGCACCAGCTCGCAAAGACATTGACGATCGTCGCCCGCCCGGCAGCGAGGTCTTTCATGGCGAAGGCCGGGACCGGCCGCCCCTCGCGTTGCAGGCCCTCCAGCGCCGTCAGCGTGATCGGCGGCGCGGGCTTTCCGATCAGCGCGGACGGCACCTTGCTGGCGTCGCCGGCGAACAGCCCGACGAGAAAGACGACCGCGAGCGCGCCGAACAGGATCAGCGGCAGCAGGAAGATCAGGGGCGAGCGCCGCCGCGGCGCGGCCTCGGCCGGGGCTTCGGTCTCGCTCATGACGGCTCCTTCCCGGAGCGGCGGCCGGCGCCGCGACGTTCCAACTCGGCGAGCGCCCGCTTCTGGGAGCGGTGATCGAGCAGGACGGACAGGACGAGCCCGCCCAGAACCACCACGACGGCGGCATAGGAGGCCAGGATGAAGGCGGCATGAGGCCCGAGCGCGCTCGTCATGCGGCCATCCTCACGCGGGAGAGCCGTCGGCGGCGAGCCGGTCGAGCCGCTCGGCCTCGAGGATCGTCAGCGTCCGCACGCGCCGCCGCATGATCTCGGCCCGCATCGCCACCAGATGAAGCGCCAGCGCCATCAGCGTGAAGCCGAGCGCGAGGATCAGCAGCGGCCACAGCATGGAGGCGTGGATCGTCGGCCCGTCTAGCCGCAGCACAGAGGCCGGCTGGTGCAGCGTGTTCCACCAGTCGACCGAGAATTTGATGATCGGCACGTTGACGAAACCGACCAGCGTCAGGATCGCGACCGCTCGTCCCGCCTGGGACGGCTCGTCCAGCGTCCGCCACAGCGCCATGATGCCGAGATAGATCAGGAGAAGCACAAGCATCGAGGTCAGCCGCGCATCCCAGACCCAGTAGGTCCCCCACATCGGCTTGCCCCAGAAGGCGCCCGTGAGCAGGCAGATCAGGGCAAAGGCCGCACCGATCGGGGCCGCCGCCTTCTGCGCGACATCGGCCAGCGGATGCCGCCAGACCAGCGTGCCCAGCGCCGAGAGCGTCATCATCGAATAGAACATCATCGCCAGCCAAGCGGCCGGCACATGCACGAACATGATGCGGATCGTCTCGCCCTGCTGGTAGTCGGGCGGGGCCACGAACCAGGCGAGGTAGAAACCGACGCCGAGCAGCAGCGCCGCCACCCCGGCGAACCAGGGCAGCAGGATGGCGGAGAGGCGCATGAAGCGCGTCGGGTTCGCGAGATCGATCAGGCCGGCCATGTCATCGCATCATGCTCGAAGGCTGCCGCCAGAGCTGCTCCCGCAGCCTTATCAAGGCCTGCCCCCCTCAGCAATCCGCGAGCCACCCATGCGACATCACAGCGTCATGCGCGGCTGCGATCCAGACGATCCGATGCTCACGGCCGGTGCGACGGGTTGCCTTCGGATCCGGCGGAGCGCGCCGCTCAGCGGCGCGGGTGATGACGGCTGCCCGATTGTTCAAATCCTAAGCAATTGGCGATATTGATATATCGGCTTCCGCGGGTTGCCGTCTCCCGGGTCGCTAGCTAGCATGTCGTCACTGTCGAGAGGAGCGGTCATGACGCGGCATCTGCCGGACGAGATCCAGCGTGAGGTCGAGACGACAATCCGCGCCAAGGCCGGCGAATCGCGTGTGGTCGATGTCGATGCGATGGCGCGGGAGATTCTCGGCCGGCATGCCCTGCCGGGCGTCGAGATCGGCACCGTCGCCGCCATCGTGGCCCGCCTCGCCGGCCGCTATGGTTGCGCCGCCGAATTCGGCGGTCGCCGCGAGGAACCCTGCCGGACCGGGACGGCCTGAAGCTAGTTCGACTGTCGCAGCGCCGCCGCAGCCGCCAGCGTTCCGACGACGATCGCCGCCAGCGACAGCGCGCACAGGATCAGGAAGGGCGTGCGGAACGGAATCGTCCCGCCCAATGCTGCATTGGCGGCGGACACGCCGAAGATCAGCACCGGCACCGTCAGCGGCGCCACCAGCACGGGCAGAATCAGACCGCCGCGCCGCAGGCTCGCCGTCAGCGCTGCGGCGCCCGCCCCGATGAAGCTCAGCGCCGGCGTGCCGACCAGCAGCGTCGCCGCCACCGGCAGCATCGCCTCGCCGGGCAGCGCCACAAGCAGGCCGAGCAACGGCGCCGCCAGCGCCAGCAGCAGGCCCGTCGTCAGCCAGTGCGCCAGCCCCTTCGCCACCACCGCGAGTTCCAGCGGCAAGACGCCGCTACGGATGAGATCGAGCGAGCCATCCTCCTCATCCGCCTGAAACAGCCGGTCGAGCCCGATCAGCACCGACAGCAGCGCCCCCAGCCAGAGGATCGCCGGACCGATCCGCGAGAGCAGGTTGAGATCCGGCCCCAGCGCGAAAGGCACCAGCACGACGATCGTCAGGAAAAAGACCAGCGCGAGTTCGCCGCCGCCGCCGGCTCGCGAGGCGAGGGCGAGGTCGCGCCTCAGAATGGCGAGGAAGGCGGCGGTCACAGGCCGATCCTCAGTTCGCGTGCGCCGTCGAGCCCCAGCGGTCCGTGCGTGGCCGCCAGGATGGCGCCGCCGTCCGACAGATGCGCGCGCATCAGCCCCGTCAGCATCGTCTGCGCCGCGACGTCGAGCGCGGCCATCGGCTCGTCCAGCAGCCAGAAGGGCCGGCGCGACACCAGAAGCCGCGCCAGGGCGACCCGTCGACGCTGGCCGGCGGAGAGATAGCCCACCGGCAGGCGCGCGACATGGGGCAGACCGACGGCCGCCAGCGCCTCGCCGGGCGAGAGCGCGGGATCACCCAGCAGCGCCTGGGCGAAGGCGAGGTTCTCCTGAGCCGTCAGCGCCGTCTTCAATCCGTCGCGGTGGCCCACGACATGGCTGAGCTCGACCGGGGCGACATCGGCCGCCCCCGCGATCCGGATCGTGCCGGCCTCCGGCCGCAGCCGCCCGCACAGCATCGCCAGGAGGCTCGACTTGCCGGCCCCGTTGCGGCCGGTGAGCGCGATCGCCTCGCCCGGCCCGAGGCGGAAGGAGAGCTCGGAAAAGATCAGCCTGCCCCCGCGGCGGCAGGCCAGCCGGTCGGCCTCCAGGGTCAGGATCGGGGCGGGCGAGGAGGTCAAGGGAGAGGCATCTTCCGCAGCGTCGGGTTCGCGCGCGAACGCGCTTCGTTCATGTAGCGGGCTTCTTGGAATTGCTCTATAGAGCCCGTGGCTACGCCGCACGCCGATCCGGCGCGGGGCTCGGGCACTCCCGGGGCGGCGCGCGCGACCTGCGCATCAGGCCTTCGAACCGGCGATCCCGCAAGGGGCCTCCGTCGGTTCGCGACCGCAACCCCTTGATCAGGATCAGCCCGCATGGCTTCCCTCGACTCTTTCAAGTGCCGCCAGACGCTCATCGTCGGCGACAAGACCTATGTGTACTACTCCCTGCCGCTCGCCGAGCAGAACGGACTCGCCGGCATCTCGAAGCTGCCCTTCTCGATGAAGGTGCTGCTGGAGAACCTGCTGCGCTTCGAGGACGGCCGCTCGGTCACCAAGACCGACATCGAGGGCTTCGTCGCCTGGCTCGACGACAAGGGCAGCGCCGGCAAGGAGATCGGCTTCCGCCCGGCCCGCGTCCTGATGCAGGACTTTACCGGCGTGCCGGCGGTGGTCGACCTCGCGGCGATGCGTGACGGCGTCAAGGCGCTCGGCGGCGACGCCCAGAAGATCAACCCGCTCGTGCCGGTCGATCTCGTCATCGACCACTCGGTCATCGTCGACGAGTTCGGTTCGCCCAAGGCTTTCGCTCGCAATGTCGAGCTCGAATATGAGCGCAACCAGGAGCGCTACAAGTTCCTGAAATGGGGCCAGCTCGCCTTCGACAATTTCCGCGTCGTCCCGCCCGGCACCGGCATCTGCCACCAGGTCAATCTCGAATACCTCGCCCAGACGGTCTGGACCCGGAAGGAGACGATCGACGGCGCCGAGGTCGAGGTCGCCTATCCGGACACGCTCGTCGGCACCGATTCGCACACCACCATGGTCAACGGCCTCGCCGTGCTCGGCTGGGGTGTCGGCGGCATCGAGGCGGAAGCCGCGATGCTCGGCCAGCCGCAATCGATGCTCCTGCCCGAGGTGATCGGCTTCAAGCTGACCGGCTCGCTCAAGGAAGGCATCACAGCGACCGACCTCGTGCTCACCGTCACGCAGATGCTGCGCAAGAAGGGCGTCGTCGGCAAGTTCGTCGAGTTCTTCGGCCCGGGCCTCTACAATCTGACGCTGGCCGACCGCGCTACCATCGCCAATATGGGCCCGGAATACGGCGCCACCTGCGGCTTCTTCCCGGTCGATACCGAAACGCTCGACTATCTCACGGTGACCGGCCGCAAGGCCGACCGGATCGCGCTGGTCGAGGCCTACAGCAAGGCTCAAGGGCTGTTCGCCACGCCGCAGACGGCCGACCCGGTCTTCACCGACACGCTCGAGCTCGACCTCGGCACGGTGAAGCCCTCCATGGCCGGCCCGAAGCGCCCCGAGGGCCGCGTCGACCTCTCGGCCGTCAAGGCCGGCTTCGCCGCCGCCATGGACAGCGACTATAAGAAGGGCGGCGAACTCTCGCGCCGCGTCCAGGTCGAGGGCGAGGATTTCGATCTCGGCCATGGCGACGTCGTCATCGCCGCGATCACCTCCTGCACCAACACCTCGAACCCCTCGGTGCTGATGGCGGCGGGCCTGCTCGCCCGCAACGCGGTCGCCAAGGGTCTGAAGGTCAAGCCCTGGGTCAAGACCTCGCTGGCGCCCGGTTCGCAGGTCGTCGCCGAATACCTCGCCAAGGCCGGCCTCCAGCCCGATCTCGACAAGCTCGGCTTCAACCTGGTCGGCTTCGGCTGCACCACCTGCATCGGCAATTCCGGCCCGCTGCCGGCGCCGATCTCGAAGACCATCAACGAGAAGGGCCTGATCGCGGGCGCCGTGATCTCCGGAAACCGCAACTTCGAGGGCCGCGTCTCGCCCGACGTGCAGGCGAACTACCTCGCCTCGCCGCCGCTGGTCGTCGCCTATGCGCTGGCCGGATCGGTCCAGATCGACCTGACGACCCAGCCGATCGGCCAGGGCTCCGACGGCAAGGACGTTTATCTGCGTGACATCTGGCCCTCAAACAAGGAGATCCAGGACTTCATCCAGAAGAACGTCACCCGCGCCATCTTCGAGGCGAAATACGCCGACGTCTTCAAGGGTGACGAGCACTGGCAGGCGGTGAACGCCCCCACCTCCGAGACCTATGCCTGGGACGACGAGTCGACCTATGTCCAGAACCCGCCCTATTTCCGCGGGATGGGCAAGCAGCCGGCGCCGATCGGCGACATCAAGGGTGCGCGCATCCTCGGCCTCTTCGGCGACAAGATTACCACCGACCACATCTCCCCGGCCGGTTCGATCAAGGCGGCCTCGCCCGCCGGCGCCTATCTCACCGAGCACGGCGTCGCGGTCGCGGATTTCAACCAGTACGGCACGCGCCGCGGCAATCACGAGGTGATGATGCGCGGCACCTTCGCCAACATCCGCATCCGCAACCATATGCTCGGCCCGAACGGGCGCGAGGGTGGCTACACCATCCACTATCCGAGCAAGGAAGAGCTGCCGATCTATGATGCGGCGATGAAGTACCAGCAGGAGAACGTCCCGCTGGTGATCTTCGCCGGCGTCGAATACGGCAACGGCTCCTCGCGCGACTGGGCGGCGAAGGGCACAAACCTGCTCGGCGTCAAGGCCGTGATCGCGCAGAGCTTCGAGCGCATCCACCGCTCGAACCTGGTCGGCATGGGCGTGGTGCCCTTCACCCTGCAGGAGGGCACGAGCTGGGCCTCGCTCGACCTGAAGGGCGACGAGACGGTCTCCATCAAGGGCCTCGCCACGGTCAAGCCGCGCCAGACGCTCGAAGCCGAGATCACCTATGCCGACGGCTCGGTGAAGAAGGTGCCGATCCTCTGCCGCATCGATACGCTGGACGAGATCGACTACTTCAAGAACGCCGGCATCCTGCACTACGTGCTGCGCGGGCTGGCCGCCTGAGCGACGGAACGGCCGGGCCCAGTCGCGGCCTTCTAGAGAAACACAAAAAAGGGCTGCGGCATCGCGTGATGCCGCAGCCCTTTTGCGTGGAAGGCACGGGATTGACTGTCGTCAGCTCGCCCGGCGCAGGGTGGTGGCAGCCTCCGGACGGTGCATCGGCCGCGCGGAGCTCGTGGTTCGGAACGTGGCGACGAGCGCGTCGAGTTCGGCGATCTTGCGGCCGAGCATGACGGCGGCGGCCGCGCTTTCCTCGGCCAGCGCGGCGTTCTGTTGCGTCATCTCGTCCATCCGCACGACGGTCTGGCTCATCTCGTCGATTCCGTTCGATTGTTCGCCGGAGGCCGCTGCAGCCTCCGTCACCGTACCGGCGACCTGCTGCGTCGCCTCGACGATCTCACCCAGCACCTCGCCCGCGCTGCGTACGAGCTTCACCCCGGCGGCAACCTCCTGCGTGGTATCGTTGATCAGGCCGGAGATGCTCTTGGCCGCGTCCGCAGATTGCTGAGCCAGCGCCCGAACCTCGGACGCCACGACCGCGAAGCCCTTGCCGGCATCCCCGGCCCTCGCCGCCTCCACCGCCGCATTCAGCGCGAGCAGATTGGTCTGGAAGGCGATCCCGTCGATCACGGAGGTGATGTCGGTGATCTTGCCGCTGGCCTGTTCGATGCGGTTCATCGCGCCGATCGCGTCGGTGACGATGGCACCGCCATTGCGGGCGACGCGCGTCGCGTTCTCGGCCAGATGGACAGCCTGCCGCGAAGCATTGGCCGAAGCCTTCACCGATGCCGCCAGTTGTTCGGTGGTGGCGGCAGTCTCCTCCAGAGACGAAGCCTGCTCCTCGGTGCGCAGCGAGAGGTTTTCCGCTCCCGACTTGATCTCCTCGGCGGCTGCGGCGATCTCGCGCGCCGTCTGCTTGATCACCGTCACGGTCAAGGCCAGCTTCTCGACCATCTCGTTGATCGAGCCGCTGACGGATCCAAGCTTGCCGGAGTAGTCCGTCCTGACGGTGCGGGTGAGATCGCCGTCGGCGATGGCCGCCAGCACATCGGCGAAAGTCGTCGTCGCGCCGTCGATCGCGGCGTTGATCTGGTTGATCCCCGTGACGAGCGCCGCCATCTCGCCCTGCTGCGCCCCAGGGTCGACGCGATGGCTGAAATCGCCATGCACGGCGGCATCGACCGCCCGCCTGATCTGGTGCGCGGTCTCGGCGAACGTCGCGGCCTGCCTCTGCGAAGAGAGCACCTCCTCGTCACGCCGCGACTGCTCCTCGGCCGCGCGTCCGGCCAGCACGTCCTGATAGGAGCCGATGGCCCGCGCCATTTCACCGATCTCGTCGCGGCGATCGCGATGCGGGATCAACACGGACCCCGGCTCCGATCCACGCCGACGCATCGTCTCGACGATCTGCGCGATCGGGCGGGCGATGCTGTGCAGGACCGCCGCATAGAGCCCGAGCGCCGTCAGCAGCGCCATGACGAGGCCGGACAGCGCGACGCTCGTGGCGAGACCACGGGCGCTGCCCGCACCCGACTGCGCCGCCATCGCCTCGGCCTCCAGCGCGTCGCCGGCCTCCTTCATCGACCTTTCGAGCGCCTCGAAGCGTTCGTCGAACAGCGCCATGCCCGCGAGAGCGGCCTTGCGGTCCCTGAAGGCGAGTTCGACCAGCGTCACCGCCTGGGCGATATAGCTGTTCAATGGCTCGTCGAGCGCCTGCAGGCGCGCGAGGGTCTCCGGCGAACTGACGATCGTCTTTGTCGCGGCGATGCGCTCCGAAAACTCCTGGGCGTGTGCCCGTGTCTCCGCGATCGTCTCTGTCCCGTCTGCTCCTTGGTCGGACCGGATGAGGGCCGCGTAGACATCGGCGCGCAGCCCGTCATGCAGCATGTCGCCGATGGTGTGGTTGCGGATCGCCGTGGCTGATTGGGCGAGATCGTCGATGGCTGAGCCCATGCGCGACGACGAATGAAGGCCGATTCCCGCGACCGCGCTGGTGATGAGGGCGAGCAGCAGGCACAGCAAGGCAAAGCGCGTTTTCAGCGATACCACGGCCAGTCCCCCGAGCGACTCGAAAGCAACGCAGAATTGCATCGGATCATTAACGTTACGTCACTTCGGCAATTCGGACGAGCTTCTCCCCGCACTTGCGTTCGACGGGCGAGTCCGGCCGCCGGACTCGCCGCAGTTGTCCTCTCACCCCCCGCGGTGTAAGGGGGCGTCACAGTCATCCTTGGCGGGGGGCTTGGGGCAGGCGCAGGACGATCGTCCGCGCCCGGATGTCGTCCGCCTCCATCATCACGACGGGAGCACCCGCATGTCCGCCACCTTCGAGACGGTCGCCGGAATCATTTCGGAGACCTGCGACATTCCGCGCGAGAAGATCACGCCGCAGAGCCACGCGATCGACGATCTCGGCATCGACTCGCTCGCCTTCCTCGACATCGCCTTCGCGATCGACAAGGCCTTCGGCATCAAGCTGCCGCTCGAGCAGTGGACGCAGGAGGTCAACGAGGGCAAGGCGCCGGCCGAGCAGTATTTCGTGCTCGAGAACCTCTGCAAGCGCATCGACGATCTCGTCGCCGCCAAGGCGGCCTGAGTTCCGCCACCTCCGTGATCACGGCCCTCATCCCGGGGCGCGGACGCGTTGTCCGCGGCGCCCCGGCATGGGGGCCGTCCTGCTTTGGCGGGCGCCGGCTTGAGCCCTGCCGGCTCAGCGTTTAGAGCAGAGCCGCGTCGGAGCCGGCTTCGACGCCCCGTGACCGACGATCGGAAGCGCATGCGCCTCGAATATTTCGACATGATCGACCGCGTGGTCGCCTTCGAACCGGGCGAGAAGCGGATCGCGACCCGCTCGACCGTGCCGGCGGCCGACGCCAGCCCCGTCTTCGAGGGTCATTTCCCCGGCCATCCGCTCGTCCCCGGCGTGCTGCTGACCGAAACCATGGCGCAGGCTTCCGGCTATCTGCTGCTCGCGCTCAACGGGCTGACGCAGATGCCCTTCCTGATGACCGTCGACAAGGCGCGCTTCCGCACCTTCGTCGAGCCGGATGCCGTGCTCGACATCGCCGCCGAACTCGTCATCGAGGGCTCGGGCTATGCGGCGACCAAGGCGCGCATCGCCATCGACGGCAAAGCGATCTGCGATGCGGAATTGCGCTTCCGCCTGATGCCCTTCCCCGCCGACATGCGCAGCCTGATGGAGGCACGCCTGGCCGCCATCGGCCTCGCCCCGGAGCAGGCCCGATCATGAAGCACGGCGTCGTCATCACCGGCATCGGCCTCGCCTCCAGCCTCGGCGAAGGCATCGACACCCATGCGGACGCGCTGGCGGCCATGGCCGCGCCCGTCGTCGACACGACGAGCTTCGCACCCTATCCGGTTCACCCGCTGAAACCGCTCGAACTCGACCGGCAGATCCCCAAGAAGTCCGACCAGCGCCAGATGGAGCCGTGGCAGCGCCTCGGCGTCTATGCGGCCGGGCTCGCACTCGACGGGGCGGGGCTGAAGGACGATGCCGAGGCCAAGGCGATGCTGCAGGTCATCGTCGCCGCCGGCGGCGGCGAGCGCGACCATGCCGTCGACAGCGCCATCCTGACCGGGCTGCGCGGCGCCAACGCGCCCGGCACCTTCCTGAACGAGCGGCTGATGGGCGATCTGCGCCCCACCCTGTTCCTGGCCCAGCTGTCCAACCTGCTCGCCGGCAATATCGGCATCGTCCACGGCATCACCGGCGCCTCGCGCACCTTCATGGGCGAGGAGCAGGCCGGCGTCGACGCCATCCGCACCGCCCATGCCCGCATCGCCGCCGGCCAGGCGGAGGTCATGCTGGTCGGTGGCTCCTACAATGCCGAGCGGCAGGACATGCTGCTGCTGTTCGAGCTGGGCGGCTTCCTGCGAAAGGGCGATTTCGCCCCCGTCTTCGAGCGCGAGACTGCGCCCGGCCTGATCACGGGCAGCGCCTCGGCCTTCCTCGTGCTGGAGTCGGCCGAACGCGCAGCCGCCCGCGGCGCCACCATCCTGGCCCGGCTCGACGCCGTCGTCGCGACCCGCTCGAAACGCCAGCCCGGCGCGGTCGAGGCGGCGCTGCGCGGCCTGCTCGCCGATCTCGGCCCCGTCGCCCCCGGCGCGCTCGCCGTCTCGGCCGCCACCGGCGTCGCCGGCGTCACCGCCGAGGAAGCGGCTGCGCTGGCGACCTTGCCGCAGGCGCGCCGCGTCGCGACCGGCGATCTGCTCGGCCATGCGGTTGAGGCCGCCTTCCCCGTCTCGGTCGCGCTCGCCGCCGCCGCCTTGTCGAAGGGCCAGGCCCGCGAGGCCGTCGTCACCGGCGCCGGTCACTGGCGCGGCGAGGGTGCGGCCCACCTGGTGGCCCCGTGAGGAGCGTGCGATGAGCGAAACCACCCCCTCCAAACCGTCTCCCGCCGTCGGCCGCCGCGATTCCCGGGGCAGGCCCGTCGTCGCCGTGACCGGACTCGGCATCGTCACCTCGCTCGGCCAGGGCAAGGCGGCGAACTGGGAGGCGCTCACCGCCGGCCGCTCCGGCATCCACGCCATCGAGCGCTTCCCGACGCAGGGCCTGCGCACCACCATCGGCGGAACCGTCGATTTCCTGTTCGACGGCCCCTTCACCGCCCCGCAGCTCTCCGAGAAGCTCGCGATGCTCGCGGCCGAGGAGGCTGTCGGCCAGAGCGGCATCGGCCAGCCGGGCGATTTTCCGGGCGAGCTCTTCATGGCGGTCCCCCCCGTCGAGATGGAATGGCCGCAGAAGCAGGAGCTCGCCGCCTCACTGGACGGCGAGGTCGACTATCGCGGCCTGCTCAGCGCCGCAGCCTCGCAGCGCTTCAAGGCGATGCACGAGATGTTCCTGTTCGGCACCGTCGCCGATCATGTCGCCGACGCCTTCGGCACCAAGGGCTCGCCGATCTCGCTCTCGACCGCCTGCTCATCTGGCGCCACCGCGATCCAGATGGGCGTCGAGGCGATCCGCCGCGGCGAGACGAAAGCCGCGCTCTGCATCGGCACCGACGGCTCGATCCATGCCGAGGCGCTGATCCGCTTCTCGCTGCTCTCGGCGCTCTCGACCCAGAACGACCCGCCGGAAGCCGCCGCCAAGCCCTTCTCGAAGAACCGCGACGGCTTCGTCATGGGCGAGGGCGCGGGCGCGCTGGTGCTGGAGGATTACGACCATGCCCTGGCGCGCGGGGCGACCATCCTCGGCATCGTCGCCGGCTGCGGCGAGCGCGGCGACGGCTTCCACCGCACCCGCTCCAGCCCGGACGGCAAGCCCGCCATCCTCGCCATGCAGGATGCGCTGGCCGATGCCGGCCTCAGCCCCGACGATGTCGACTACATCAACGCCCACGGCACCTCGACGCCGGAGAACGACAAGATGGAGGCGATGAGCTGCGCCGCCGTCTTCGGCGAGCGCATGGCGCGCCTGCCGATGTCCTCCAACAAGTCGATGATCGGCCATACCCTGACCGCGGCCGGCGCGGTCGAGGCGGTGATCTCGTTCCTCACCATCGCGCATGGTCGCATTCCGCCGACGATCAACTACGTCACGCCCGACCCTGCGATCGCGCTCGATGTCGTCCCCAATGTCGCCCGCGACGCCAAGGTGCGGACGGTCCTGTCCAACTCCTTCGGCTTCGGTGGGCAGAACACCAGCCTCGTCCTGACCGCGGAGCCGACCCGCTCATGACCAAGGTTCTCGTCACCGGCGGCGCCAAGGGCGTCGGCGCGGCCATCGTCCGGGCGCTGGCCGCGGCCGGCCACGATGTCGATTTCACCTATCGCTCCTCGGGCGAGCAGGCCCTGGCGCTGGCCGCCGAGATCGCCGCCGCACATCCCGGCCGCGCCATCCAGGCCCTGCCGCTCGACCTCGCCGACAAGGCGGCGCTCGACGCCTTCTGCGAGGACCGCGAAAGCGAGAGCTATTTCGGCCTCGTCCACAATGCCGGCCAGCCCTATGACTCGCTGGCCGCGATGATGGCGCAGGACAAGGCGGAAGCGGCCATGCAGGTCAATTTCTGGGCCTTCACCCGCCTCGCCAAGAGCCTGATGCGGTCCATGATCCGCGCCCGGGCCGGCCGGATCGTCGCCATCGGTTCGGTCGCGGCGCTGCGCGGCAACCCCGGCAATGCGGCTTACGCCGCCTCCAAGGGCGCGCTGATCTCCTATGCGAAGACGCTCGCGGTCGAGACCGGCAAGCGCGGCGTCACCGTCAACGTCATCGCGCCCGGCTTCGTCGATACCGACATGATGGCGCCCTACGCCGCCTATCGCGACAAGATGCAGGGGCAGATTCCCGCCGGCCGCTTTGCCAGGCCAGAGGAGGTCGGCGGCCTCGCCGCCTTCCTGATGAGCGAGCCCGCCGCCTACATCACCGGCACCGTCATCCCGATCGACGGCGGCGTGACCGCGCAGCTCGGCGTCCACCGCTGAGATGACCCGCATCCGTCGTTGCGGGGAGCGTGTCTACGGCGCAATCTAGTCGCCTCCGGCCGCGAAGTGATGGCTGCGCTCTGCTCGGAATGGCGACATGAGGAGTCGTGCTATGGACATAACAATCGAGCTGGAACCTCAGATCGCTGCCATCGTAAAAGAACTGGCTGCTCAAACGGATCGTTCGCCGGAATGGATTATTGCAACCGCGATCGAAAATTACGTCGATGCGGTTCACCACAAGAGCCCAGAGCAGCCCGCCTTGCCGCATGGCACAGCGACGAACAGTCACTGAGCCGCTGATCAGACCCCTTGTCGCGCCGTCGCAACAACAGATTGCCTTGAACTGTGATGGACCGGCGGCACCCCGCGCCGCGCTGCAGCGACTGAAAAAGAGACTCCGTCTTCCCATGCGTTCACTTCAACTTCACGGCGACCGCGACCTCCGTCTCGAGGAGATCGACCCGCCGCCGCCTCCCGCCGCCGGCGAGGTCCAGATTCGCATCCGTGCCGTCGCGCTGAACTATCTCGACGTCTGGGGCTTCCGCGGCATGGCCTTCGCCAAGCGCAAGATGCCGCAGGCGGCGGGCGTCGAGGCCTCGGGCGAGATCGTCTGCGTCGGCGAGGGCGTCACCGGCCTCGCCGTCGGCGACACCGTCACCGCCTATGGCGCCGAGACCTGCGGCCACTGCAAGGCCTGCCGCGAGGGCCGCGACAATCTCTGCGAGAACGTCGCCGGCATCATGGGCTTCCATATCGACGGCTTCGCTCGCGAATTCCTGAACAAGGCGGCAAGGCTCGTGGTCAAAGCACCCGCCGGCGTCTCCTTCGAGGACGCGGCCTGCGCGCCGATCGGCTTCGGCACGGTCCAGCACATGCTGTTCGACAACGCCAGGCTCGAGCCCGGAGAGTCGGTCCTGGTCCATGCCGGCGGCTCCGGCATCGGCACGGCCGCGATCCTGATGGCCAAGGCGATCGGCTGCACGGTCTTCACCACGGTCGGCGACGACGAGAAGGGTCGCAAGGCCGCCGAACTCGGCGCCGACCACGTCATCAACTACAAGACCGAGCGCTTCGAGGGCGAGGTCCGCCGCCTCACCAAGCGAAAGGGCGTCGATGTCGTCTTCGAGCATGTCGGCGCCGACACCTGGAACGGCTCGCTGCTCTGCCTCAAGCGCGGTGGCCGTCTCGTCACCTGCGGCGCGACATCCGGCCCCTCGGCCACGATCAACCTGATGCAGCTGTTCCAGCAGCAGTACCGCATCACCGGCTCCTTCGGCTGCCGCATCGAGAACATCCGCCAGTCCCTCGACAAGATGGCGGCCGGCATGAAACCGGTCATCGATTCCGTCTTTCCGCTGGAGGATTTCGAGAAGGGGCTCGCGCGTCTCGAGGGCCGGCAGGTCTTCGGAAAGGTCGTCGTGACCTTCTGAGGACGCTGCGGAACGCGCTGCCGCAAGCGGATGGCCGCCGCTGAAAACTTGACGAAAGCGCCGTCCTGCCGCAAGTCGCGCCGTCAGCCCGGCCGCGACGGCCAGAGGGGCGCGAGAGGACCGGGCCGATCTTGAGACGCTTGAAAACAATCGCCGCACGCGCAGGCGCGGCGGTGATGATCGGCCTGATCCGGGCCCTCTTCGGCTTCCTGCGCCTGCTCGGACCGGAGCGGTCGAGCGATCTCGGCGGCTGGCTGCTGCGCACGGCGAGCCCGCTGATTCCGGTCAACCGCGTCGCGCTCGCCAATATCCGCGCGGCCTTTCCGGGGATGGACGAGGCCGAGGTGCGCCGCATCGCGCGAGGCGCCTGGGAGAATCTGGGCCGCACCGCCGCCGAATACGCCCATCTCGCCACCTTGTTCGACTACGACTACCTCAACCCCGACGCGCCCTCCCGCGTCGAGGTCGAGGGCATCGAGCATTTCATCGCGCTGAAGGACGATGCCAGGCCCGGCCTGATCTTCTCGGCGCATCTCGCCAATTGGGAACTGCCGGCGATCTGCGCGCAGGCCTACGATCTCGAAACGACGGCCGTGTTCCGGGCGCCCAACGACCCGGCGATCGCCGCCGTCGTCCACGAGATCCGCTCCGGCGCGATGGGCGGGCTCGCCGCGGCGAAGCAGGGCGCCGCCTTCGCCATGCAGGGCGTGCTCGAGCGCGACGGCCATCTCGGCATGCTGATCGACCAGCACTTCACCCGCGGCGTCGTGGTGCCCTTCATGGGCCGCCCGGCCCTGACCAACCCGATCCTCGGCAAATTCGCCCGCCGCTTCGAATGCCCGGTGCATGGCGTGCGCGTCATCCGCCTGCCGAACCAGCGCTTCCGGCTGCAGCTGACGCCGCCGCTCGACCTGCCCCGCGACGCGGCCGGCGAGATCGACGTCCAGGGCGCCATGGCGATGATGACCGCCGTGGTCGAGGGCTGGGTCCGCGAACATCCCGAGCAATGGCTCTGGATGCATCGCCGCTGGCGCCCGAACATGATCTCGGCCGCCGCCGCCGAGGCACCAGCCGTTGCACCCTCCCCTGTTTTCAAGGCAACGTGATTTTGAAGTGAGACGAATGGGGCGCTTTGGTAACGCCTGAGATGCAAGATCTCGCCGAGTTCAGGCCATGAAACGTTCCGCGCCCCTCCTCTCCGCCGCTGCCGCCCTGCTCCTGCTGGGCGCAGACGCGGCGCGCGCTCAGGTGCCGGACCTCCAGCCCCGGGCGGTGGTGGAGCTCTTCACCAGCCAGGGCTGCTCTTCCTGCCCGCCGGCCGACGCCCTCTTCGTCGACCTCGCCAAGCAGCGGGACATCATCACCCTGACGCTGCCGGTGACCTACTGGGATTATCTCGGCTGGAAGGACACGCTCGGCAAGGACAGCTTCGCCAAGCGCCAGAAGTATTATGCCAAGGCGCGCGGGGACGGACAGGTCTACACGCCCCAGGCCGTGATCAACGGTGCAGCGCATGTCGTCGGATCGGATCGAGGCGAGATCGAACGCGCCTCGAAAGCCCCCCCGGGCGGCGGCTTCGTCGCGAAGCTGGCCGTGAAGGAAGCCGATGGGCAGCTCGTGGTGACATTGGTCCCGGTTGGTGATGTGCAGGAGCGCACCGCTGGCGTCTGGGTCGCGACCACGACAAAGATGGTCACGGTGCCGATCGCCCGCGGCGAGAACCAGGGCAAGACGGTGGCCTATGCCAATGTCGTACGCGGCATGACCCGCATCGGCGATTGGGACGGCCGGCCTGCGACTGTCACGGCTCCGCTCGGCGTCACGCAAGGCCCCGAAGTCGACAGCTACGTTGTCCTGATCCAGGCCGAGCGGCAGGGAAAATCCGGCGTCATGCCGTCCACGGTGCTTGCGGCGGCGCGCGGCGTCGACCGTTGATCACGGATCCACCGCTGCAGCGCGGGGTGGTTGCAAGGCGCGTCACGCTGCGGCAGAAGCTCCGGCGTCTCGATCGAACGTCCAGAGGGCGGCCGTGGAACCTACCCCCTCGCTAAAGCCGGCATGACAACGTCCGCTCTACGTTGCTCTCGGCTGCCTCTGTGTCGCCATCGGCGTCGTTGCGCTGGTCGTGCCGCTGGTTCCCGGGATCGTCTTTCTCGTCCTCGCCACGGCCTGCTTCTCGCGGTCCTCGCCGCGGATGGAGACGTGGCTGACGACGCATCCGCGTTTCGGCAAGCTGATTCGCAACTGGCAGACCTCGGGCGCCGTCTCGCGCCCCGTAAAATGGATCGTCACGTTCAGCATGCTGGCAAGCTTCTCGCTGATCTTCCTCGAGACCGCTTCCCGCCAGCTTCAGGCCGTCGTAGCGGCGGGGATGATCGGCGTTCTCATCTATGTCTGGCGACGGCCGGAACCGGCGGACGTCTCCGCCTGACGCCCGCTCCCGCGCTCGGGGTACTCAGAGCAGGATGACGCTGTTCGGCAGCTCGTCGATGTCGTCGGGCGAGCGCGGCGTATGGTTCGCCAGGACGGCGCCGATCGCCCGCACCGCGGTGACGACCCCTTCGCGAAGCCGGTCGTCACGTCCCGCGATGACGACCGCCTCGACGATCTCGTCCCACACTGCCTGCTCGACCCGGCCGTCGATGCCGCTGTCGGCGATGATCTCGGCATAGCGCTCCTGGATCGCGATGTAGAGCAGCACGCCCGTGCGCTGCCGCGTGCGGCTCAGCCCCCGCGCCGTGAACTCGCGCAGCGCCACCTCGTGCGCCCGCCTGCGCTTGATGAAGCCGGGCACGAAGCGCCCGCCGCGGCCATACCAGAGCAGCGTCGCGAGCAGCAGCACGGCACAGATCAGCTGGATCAGGAAGATGCGCGGCGCGCTCGTCTCCGTCATCGCGAGCAGCGGCCAGGGCACCAGCAGCGCGAGCGTCAGCGCCATCACCACCGGTATCGTCCGATAGCTCCCCGCAGCGCGGTCGATCATGACCACGATCTCGCCCGCTGTCTGGCCCTCGGCCTCGCGCACGGCGTCGGCGATCGCCTGCCGGTCCTGCTCGTCCATCACCAGTCTCCCGAAGCCCCGCCGCCGCCCGACGATCCGCCCCCCCCGGAGAAGCCGCCGCTCGAACTCGACCCGCCACCGGATCCCGAACTCCAGCTTCCGCCCGACCCCGTGCTCCAGCCGGAGCTTTGCGGCAGCGTCACCCAGCGCCCGTTGCGCAGGCGGTGCCGACGCGACGCATCGGTACCGCCGAATTCCCGGATGAAGGCCGCGACGATGATCAGGACCAGCGCGATCATGACCACCATCGCGATGATGTCGACCGTGGATGTCTCGTCGCTGCGCACGCTCGCGCGCCGCTGCCACTCCTCGGCGTCGCCGGCGAGGATGCTCAGGATGGCGTCGACACCGCCCTCGATGCCGCCGGCGAAGTCGCCCGCCTTGAACTTGGGCGCCACCGCCGTCGTGATGATGACCTTGGAGAGCGCGTCAGTGAGCGCCCCCTCCAGCCCATAGCCCACCTCGATGCGGACCTTGCGCTCGGTCGGCGCGACCAGCAGCAGGACGCCGTTATTGGTCTTGGCCTGGCCGAGCTTCCAGAACCGGAACAGGCCGTTGGCGTAGTCCTCGATACTCAGCCCCTGCAGGGACGGCACCGTCGCGACCACGATCTGGTCCGAGGTCTTGTCCTCATGGGCCTTGAGCTTGCCCTCGATCCGCTGGCGCGGCTCCGCCGCGATCAGCTTGGCGCCATCGACGATGCGGCCGGAGAGGGCCGGGTAGGAGGGATCGGCGGCCAGCGCGAGCGAACCAATCAGGGTCGTCAGCAGAGCGAGGCACACAGCCGCCATTCTCGGGCGCAGCGAAGCGAGGACCCGAGAATCTCTTCCAAAAGATGCTCGGGTCGAGCCCGAGCATGACGGAGAGGTCAGCAGCATGGCCCTGCCCCGTCGAGCGCCCTCAGAACTTCACAGCCGGCGGCCGCTCGGCCCCCGCCGTCGCCGCGAAGCTCTCCATCGGCTTCGCGCCCCAGAACAGCCGGGCCCAGATGACGCCCGGAAAGGTGCGGATCTCGGTGTTGAAGGCCTGGACAGCCTGGATGTAGTCGCGCCGCGCCACGGCGACGCGGTTCTCTGTGCCTTCGAGCTGGGACTGGAGCGCCAGGAAGTTCTGGTTGGATTTCAGCTCCGGATAGCGCTCGACCGTGACCAGCAGCCGGCCCAGCGCCCCGCTGAGCTGGTTCTGCGCCTCCTGATATTCCTTGAATTTGGCCGGATCGGTGATCGTCGAGGCGTCGACCTTGACCTGGCTCGCCTTGGCGCGCGCCTCGATGACCGCGGTCAGCACCTCGCGCTCCTGCGCGGCGAAGCCCTTCACCGTTTCGACCAGGTTCGGGATCAGGTCGGCCCGCCGCTGATACTGGTTCTGCACCTCGCCCCAGCTCGCCTTAGCCTTTTCCTCCAGCGTCGGGACATTGTTGACGCCGCAGCCGGCGAGGGCGAGGCCCAGCAGGGCGGCCATCAGCACCGCGAACGGATGGCGGGTTTTCGAGACGGACGAAAGCGACATGCCGGGCCCCCTTGGCACGATCGGACGACGAAGACGAACGCGACCTTAGACGCCGCATGGGATCGCTCCAAGCGGCACGGGGTGATGGCGCGCTCGCCGGCTTGCGCTAGGCTGGCGGCAGGACCCGCCAGCGGACCATCGCCATGCCCCTGATTCCCGGCCACCGCCCCCGCATCCTCGCCTGCGCCCTGCTCCTGCTGATGGCGGCGCCGGCCAAGGCCCAGCCGCTTGCCCCGGCGCCCGAGGCCGCGACGGGTCGGACCGCGAAAGCCACCGCCACCGCCCAGCGCTTCATGGTCGCCGCCGCCAATCCGCTCGCCGCCGCCGCGGGGCGCGACATCCTGCGCGCCGGCGGCAGCGCGGTCGATGCCGCCATCGCCGTCCAGCTCGTGCTGAACCTGGTCGAGCCGCAGAGCTCGGGCCTCGGCGGCGGCGCCTTCCTGGTCCATTGGGACGAGGCGGCCCGGCGGGTGATCACGCTCGACGGCCGCGAGACGGCGCCCGCCGCGGCGAAACCCGACCGCTTCATCGGACAGGACGGCAAGCCGATGCGATTCGTCGACGCGGTCGTCGGTGGGCGGTCGGTCGGGGTTCCCGGCACGCCGAGGCTGCTGGAGGAGGCGCATCGCCGCTGGGGGAAACTGCCCTGGCCACAGGTGCTCGCTCCGGCGATCAGACTGGCGGAAGACGGCTTTGCCATCTCCCCGCGCCTGAACGGGCTTTTGTCCGGCGAAAGGAACCTGGCGAAGGACGCCCGTGCCGCGGCCTATTTCTACGAGGCCGACGGCCGGGCGAAAGCGGTCGGCACGATCCTTCGCAACCCCGCCTTCGCCGCGACGCTGCGCGCTCTGGCCGAGCACGGCGCGGGCGCCTTCTACGAGGGCGAGATCGCGCGCGACATCGTCGCGACCGTGACCGGCCACGCGACCAATCCCGGCGACATGACGATGGCAGATCTCGCCGCCTACCGCGTCGAGGAGCGCGAGCCGGTCTGCGGCGCCTACCGGGTCTGGCGCCTCTGCGGCATGGGCCCGCCGAGTTCGGGCGCGGTCGCCGTGCAGCAGATGCTCGGCATGCTCGAAACGCGCGATCTCCCACGGATGGGTCCCGGCGCGGAGGCCGCGCACTGGTTTTCGGAGGCCGGCCGCCTCGCCTTCGCCGACCGCAACCTCTATCTCGCCGATCCCGCCTTCGTCGGCATTCCCCTGCCCGGCCTGATCGACCGCGACTACATCCGCTCGCGCGCCGGGCTGATCAGCCCCGAACGCTCGATGGGCCGCGCCAAGGCCGGCGAACCGCCCAACAAGCGGGCGGGGTTGCTGGCGCCCTCGGAGGGCATCGAGAACGGAACCAGCCACATCTCGGTCGTCGACGGCGATGGCAACGCCGTCTCGATGACCACCACCATCGAGGACGGCTTCGGCGCAAGGCTGATGACGGCGGGCGGTTTCCTGCTCAACAACGAGCTGACCGATTTCTCCTTCGTGCCGGAGGAGGACGGCAAGCCGGTCGCCAACCGCGTCGAGCCGGGCAAGCGCCCGCGCTCCTCGATGGCGCCGACGCTGGTCTTCGACGCCTTCGGCCGGCTTTATGCCGTGGTCGGCTCGCCCGGCGGCAGCCAGATCATCGGCTATGTCGCCAAGACGCTCGTCGCCCTGCTCGACTGGAAGATGGACCCGCAGGCCGCCGTCGATCTCGGCAATTTCGGCAGCCGCAACGGCCCGACCGAGCTGGAGAAGGGCACCGAGGCAGAAGGGTGGAAGGCGGCGCTGGAGACGAAGGGCCACGAAATCCGCCTGCTCGAGATGACATCGGGCATCCAGGCGATCGTCAAGACGCCGGAAGGCTTCGTCGGCGGAGCGGATGGGCGCCGGGAGGGTGTTGCGATCGGGGATTAGCAAGGGGCTGCGAACGCGCGTGCTAATGGCCAAAGCCGAACTGAGATCAGGGATGGCCGCAGATTTTGGCTGGAAAACCAGCGTGTTGGCGCGGCGGTAGCACTGGGTCATACCCAGCCGAACCCGGTCGAACCCCTGCCGGTCAGACCGGCTCGCGCCGCTCGCCGCCGGCGCTGCGCCCCGCGATCAGCCAGTAGACGAAGCCCGTCGCCGCGCCGACCAGCACGAGCCCGCCGAGGACCTGCACCTCGGCTCCCGTCGGGGCACGCGCCAACCCGAGCATGCCGAGCGGCAGCAGCGCCGCGAGCAGGCCGGTGAGCCCGCTCTGGATGAGGCCGCTGCGCAGCGAGAACAGCTCGCAGCCGACCGCAACCAGCACGACCGGCGCGACGATGATCGCAAAGCCCAGCCGGCCGAGCAGCACGAAGGCGGCCTCCGCGGTCGGCCCCGGATCGATGCCCAGGTCAGCCAGTCCGAACAGCGCGTCGAGCAGACGCTCGAAGCCGCCGCCGATCAGCAGCGCGAGGCCCGGCGAGACGACGCTGGCGACCATCATCGCGACGAGGCCGGCAGCCATCGCCATCACCAGTGCGAACGGAATCAGCAGGAGCCAGCGCAGCATCGGGTCAGCCGGCGTTCGCCGCGGCCGCTTCCTCCTGGTCCAGCATCAGCCGGGCCCGGGCGGAGAGCTTCTCGGTCTCGCTCTTGAGCTGTCCGCAGGCGGCGAGGATGTCGCGCCCCCGCGGCGTGCGCACCGGCGAGGCATAGCCGGCGCGGAAGACGATCTCGGAGAAGCGCTCGATCCGGTCCCAGTCTGAGCATTCGTATTTCGTGCCGGGCCAGGGATTGAACGGGATCAGGTTGATCTTGGCCGGGATGCCCTTGAGCAGCCGCACCAGCTCGCGCGCCTCGGCATCGCTGTCGTTGACGCCCTTGAGCATGACATACTCAAACGTGATGCGCTTGGCGTTCGAGACGCCGGGATAGGTCCGGCAGGCCTCGAGCAGTTCGGCGATCGGGTACTTCTTGTTCAGCGGCACGAGTTCGTTGCGCAGATCGTCGCGGACCGCATGCAGCGAGATCGCCAGCATCGTGCCCATCTCGTCGCCGAGCGGGCCGATCTGGGGCACGACGCCCGAGGTCGACACCGTGATGCGACGGCGCCCGAGGGACAGCCCCTCATTGTCGGAGATGACGTCGATCGCGTCGCGCACGCCGTCGAAATTGTAGAGCGGCTCGCCCATGCCCATGAAGACGATGTTGGAGACGAAGCGCCCGCCATCCTTCGGCACGAAGGCGCCGCCGGGGGCCTCGCGGTTCGGGAAATCGCCGAGCCGGTCGCGCGCCACCATCAGCTGCGCCACGATCTCCTCGGTGGTGAGGTTGCGCACCAGGCGCTGCGTGCCGGTGTGGCAGAAGGTGCAGGTCAGCGTACAGCCGACTTGGCTCGAGACGCAGAGCGTGCCGCGATCGACCTCGGGGATGTAGACGCATTCGATCTCGGCGCCGCGGTCGCGCGGGCCGGTCGGCGCCATCCGCATCAGCCATTTGCGGGTGCCGTCGGTCGAGATCTGCTCGGCGGTAACCTCCGGCAGATCGAGCGTGAAGCGCTCGGCCAGGGCGCCGCGCAGCCCCTTGCCGATCGTGGTCATCGCCGCGAAGTCGCGCACGCCGTAATGATAGATCCAGTTCCAGAGCTGGCCGACGCGCATGCGCCGTTCCTTCTCCGGAACGCCGATCTCGGCCAGCGCGGCGGCGAGGCCGGCGCGCGTGCGCCCGACCAGCGAAGGCCGCTGCAAAACGGGTTCGGCCGCCGGGGCGGCGGGTTCAAGGACGGTCACGGTCATCGGAACTCTGGCTCGGGGCGGACGGTCGCGGCCCGCATTGGGGCGGGCTCATAGCACGAGAACGCGCGCCAGAGAAATCGCAGGCCTATTTGCAGGCGTCTTCAGCGCGCTTCACCGTCTGGCTCATGCCTGCGAGCGAATACTTGTCCGAGGTCGGATTGCCGCGCTTCGAGGTGCCCTTGATCTCGAGCCCCGAGCCTCTGCGCAGCGAATCCAGCATGCGCGGCTCCTCGGCCGGGTTCTTCAGCCACATGTTCTGGCCCTTGGCGACCAGCGCGAAACGCTCCGAACCGATGATCGCCTGATGCTCGACATCTTCCTTGAGATCGAAATTCATCACGAAGCTGATCTCGTTGCGCACGCCCTCGGCCGGGCGTGTCGCGACGAAGAGCAGCCCCTCGACGTCCTTGAGATTCGCAGGCAACCGCGTCTCGGCCTTGGAAAGGGCGTAGCATACTTTGGAGCGGCCCTGCTGCGAGGTGAAGGCCTGCCATTTGCCGGCGGTCTCCAGCAGCATCGCCTGGCCCTGGCCAGCGGCGGCGGGCGCTGCTGCGGCGGCCGCAGGGCGTCCACGCTGCTGCTGCTGGGCCTGCGCGGCCGAGGCAAGGAGCGCGACGCCGAGGCAGCCTGCGAGCAACGTCGGCAGAAGGGGGACGCGGCGCGAGGCGGGAACGCCGGGACGAAGAATCGAGCTGATCATGGCCGCCATCAATCATTAAAAATCTTAACACTGCCTTTACCACCCGTTGACGGGCGCGATGGCTGAGGCAGGCGGATAGAGTGCCATGATCCTGGCGAAAATGCGAATGCCGGCGCGGTCTCCGCCACGTTTCGCAGGCGCCGCCGCCATGGCACAGTCGCACCCGAAACGGGTGAAGCCGGCGGCGGCGAGGGAGATGTGACGATGAAGGCGCTGCTCTGCGAACGCCACGGCCCGGCCGAGATGCTGGCCCTGCGCGACCTTCCCGAGCCGCAACCCGGCCCCGGCGAGATCGCGATCGCGGTCAAGGCGGCGGCGCTCAACTTCTTCGACACGCTTATCATCGAGAACCGCTACCAGACCAAGCCCGACCTGCCGTTCTCGCCGAGCGCGGAATGCGCCGGCACGGTCGTGGCGCTGGGCGAGGGCGTCTCCGGCTGGCGCATCGGCGAGCGCGTCGCCGCCTGGCTCGGCTATGGCGCCGCCCGCGAGCGCGTCGTCGTCCCGGCCGAAAATGTCATTCCCATTCCCGATGGCCTCTCGGATGCACAGGCGGCGGGGCTTTTCGTCACCTATGGCACGGCCCTGCACGGGCTGATCCAGCGCGCGCAACTCCAGCCCGGCGAAACGCTGGCGGTGCTCGGCGCCTCCGGCGGTGCCGGCCTCGCCGCCGTCGAGATCGGCGCTCTGCTCGGCGCCCGCGTCATCGCCTGCGCGTCCTCGGCGGAAAAGATCGCCCTCGCCCGCGAGCACGGCGCCATTGAAGCCATTGATTACGGAAGCGAGGATCTGCGCGCCGCGCTGCGCCGCCTCACCGAGGGCCACGGCGTCGACGTGCTCTACGACACGGTCGGCGGCGATCTCGCCGAGCCGGCGCTCCGCTCGATGGGCTGGGAAGGGCGCTATCTCGTCGTCGGCTTCGCCGGTGGCGGCATTCCGAAAATCCCGCTCAACCTGCTGCTGCTGAAGGGCTGCGACCTTCGCGGCGTCTTCTGGGGCGACTTCGTCAAGCGCCAGCCGGGCGCCCAGCGCGCCAATATGGAGCGGCTGCTGGGCTGGGTCGCGGAGGGTCGAATCCGCGCCCATGTCCATGCCGAGATCCCGCTCGAGCGCTGGACGGAAGCCTATGCGCTGATCGGCGACCGCAAGGCGCGAGGCAAGATCGTGCTGACGCTGTGAGCCTTCACAGCTCCGCCATGGCCCGCTTGGCCTTCTCGCGATGCTCGGGCGTGATCGAACCGGCGACAGCCGCGACGGCGGCCGCGATGACCGCCGCATCGTCGGTAAAGCCGAGCAACGGCATGATGTCGGGCAGCGCGTCGAGCGGCAGCACGAAATAGCCGAGCGCCGCCAGCAGCGTCATCCGCACGCGTCGCGGCGTCGACGGATCGCGCGCGCAAATCCAGGCGGCCAGCAGATCCTCCGAAAACGGGATGCGCTTCGCGACGCGCTTCAGCCGCGCGAAGAACTCCGACCCGAATCGCGCCTCGTCGCGCAGGCTCTTGCGGATCGCCGCCATTTCCTCCTCGGTGAAGCGGGAGGTGAAACCGTCGCTCATCTGGCCCCTCCTGAGGGCGCGTTGCGGGACATCATCATGACGTCATGAGACGGGGCCCGCCCTGTCGAAAGATGTGGCCCCGCGGATATCCGCTGCAAGAGGTCTGCCCAGCGGGCGGTGCAAGAAACCGCCTTGGAGGACGGAGCCACGGCCACTAAACGCTGAAAGCGTCGCATCAGATCCCGGGACACGCCATGCAGATCGATTCCTCCGTCGCCGCGATCGTCACCGGCGGCGCGTCCGGCCTCGGCGAGGCCACGGCCCGCATGCTCGCCGCGCAGGGCGCCAAGGTCGCGCTGTTCGACCTCAACGCCGAGCGGGGCGAAAAGGTCGCGGCCGAGATCGGCGGCCTCTTCGTTCCCTGCGACGTCACCAGCGAAGCGTCCGTCGACGAGGCTCTGGCCAAGGCGCGGGCGGCCCAGGGCGTGGCGCGAATCCTCGTCAACTGCGCCGGCATCGCGCCCGGCCGCCGCATCGTCTCGAAGAAGCGCGAGACCGGCGAACTCGTCGCCCATGACACGGCCCTGTTCGAGAAGGCGCTCGCCATCAACCTGACCGGCACCTTCCGGATGCTCGCGAAATCGGCGGCGGCGCTGGCCGCCCTCGAGCCCGTCACCGCCGATGGCGGGCGCGGCGTCTTCATCTGCACCGCCTCGATCGCGGCCGAGGACGGCCAGATCGGCCAGGCTGCCTATGCCGCCTCGAAAGCCGGCGTCGCCGGCATGACGCTCCCGATCGCGCGCGAACTCGCCGCCTCCGGCATCCGCGTCATGACGATCATGCCCGGCCTGTTCGAGACGCCGATGTTCGACGGCCTGCCCGAGGAGGCGCGCGCCTCGCTCGCCGTCTCCGTCCCGCACCCCTCGCGTCTGGGCAAGCCGGCGGAATATGCCAGGCTGGTGAAGAGCATCGTCGAGAACGACATGCTCAATGGCAGCGCCATCCGCCTCGACGGCGCCCTGCGCATGGCGCCGAAATAGCCTTACTCGCCCGCCTTCGCCGCCTTGATCTCGTGCTTCAGGATCAGCGGCGTCTGCGCCAAGGCAAAAACCATGGTCAGCGGCATCACGCCCCAGACCTTGAAGGCGACCCAGAAATCCTGGCTCTGCGTGCGCCAGACGATCTCGTTCAGCGCCGCCAGCACGAAGAAGAACAACCCCCAGCGCAGGGTCAGCTTGCGCCAGCCCTCCTCGTCGAGCTGCATCACGGATTCCAGCACCAGCGCCAGCAGCGAGCGGCCGAAATACAGGCCCCCCAGCAGCACGCAGCCGAACAGCGCGTTGACGATGGTCGGCTTCACCTTGATGAAGAAGGCGTCGTCCAGCGCGATGGTCAGCCCGCCGAAGACGGTGACCACGACCGCGTTCACGATCGCCATGCGCGGCAGATAGCCCATCAGGATGCGCGACGCCGCCAGCGCCACCAGCGAGGCGACGATGAAGATGCCGGTGGCGACGAAGATGCGCCGGTCGGAGGCGACGCCGAACAGCCGGTCGCCATAGGAATTGGCGAAGAAGAAGATCGCGAGCGGCCCGAATTCCAACGCCAGCTTGAGCAGCGGGTGGATCGGGCGGCCCTTCGCCGCGGGGGGCTGCGCCATGCTGTCGCTCATCTCGTCCTGCCTGTTCATGTCGCCGGCCGCTCTCACGCCGCCTCGTCCAGCCCCGACACGGCGCGGGCGAAATCACGCGCCGAGAACGGCTCCAGATCCTCGACGCCTTCGCCGACGCCGATGAAATGCACCGGCAGGCCGAACTTCGCCGCCAGCGCCACCAGGATGCCGCCGCGCGCCGTGCCGTCGAGCTTGGTCATCACCAGCCCGGTAACGCCGGCCGTGTCGCCGAAAGCCTCGACCTGACTGAGCGCGTTCTGGCCGACGGTGGCGTCGAGCACGAGCAGCGCCGCATGCGGCGCCTCCGGATCGAGCTTGCGGATGACGCGGACCACCTTGGCGAGTTCGTCCATCAGCCCCGTCTTGTTTTGCAGCCGCCCGGCGGTGTCGACCAGCAGTACGTCTGTGCCGGCCGACTTCGCCTTCTGCAGCGCCTCGAAGGCGAGCCCCGAGGCGTCCGCGCCCTGGTTGCCGGAGACGACCTCCGCCCCCGTGCGCTCGCCCCAGACCTTGAGCTGCTCGATCGCCGCCGCGCGGAAGGTATCGCCTGCCGCCAGCATGACCGACCGGCCCTCGGCCCGGAACTTGGCCGCCAGCTTGCCGATCGTCGTCGTCTTGCCGGAGCCGTTGACGCCGACCATCAGGATCACGAACGGCTTTTTCGTGGCGTCGATCACCAGCGGCTGGGCGACCGGCGACAGGATCGCCTCGACCTCGCGCGCCAGGATCGCCTTGACCTCGGAGGGCTCGATCTGCCGGTCGTAGCGCCCCTCGCCGACCGCCTTGGCGACGCGCGCGGCGGTAGCGAGCCCGAGATCGGCCTGGATCAGGATGTCTTCGAGGTCTTCCAGCGTTCCCGCATCGAGCTTGCGCTTGGTGAAAAGGTCGGTGATGCCGGTCGTCAGGGCCGAGGAGGTCCGCGACAGGCCCTCCGTCAGGCGCCGCCACCAGCTCCGCTTCGGCTCGGGCGCAGGCGCCGGGACGGGAGCGCTCAGGACCGGCGCGGCCTGGACCGGCGCCGGTTCGGGCATGGCGATCGGCAGCGGGCTCGCCGCCTCGGACGCGACCTCGTCTGCCGGACGCGGAGCATCGGCCGGCGCCTCGGGAAGCCTCTCCGCAGCCTCCGGCGTGGCCGGGGCGGGAGCCGCCGGTTCGGGCTCGCTGCCGAACAATCTCGAAAAGAAGCCGCGCTTCTTCGGTTCGTTCTCGCTCATCACTCGTTCCGTCGCCTCTGCCGCGCAGCGGCTCGTGCTTGCGCCCAAGGGAGGCCTTCGCTAGCGCAATGCCATGACCACGCCCGAGCGACCAGAGATTTCGCAGCCGAGCCCGGATCCCGGCCGGCCGGAGCCCGAACTGCCGGTCCCGCTGCTCTACCGCGACGCGATGATGCTGGTCATCGACAAGCCGGCCGGCCTGCCCTCGCATCGCGGGCCCCAGGCCAAGCGCCGGGTCATCCCCGTCCTGACCGACCATCTCGACGCGCTGCGCTTCGGCCTGCCGCGCCGGCCCGAGGCCGCGCACCGCCTCGACAAGGACACCTCGGGCTGCCTGATCCTCGGCCGCCACCCGCGCGCCATGGCCGAGCTCAACCAGATGTTCCGTGACGGAACGATCGACAAGAGCTATTGGGCGATCGTGCAGGGCAGCCCGGCCGCCGAGTCAGGGCTGATCGACCTGCCGCTGGCCAAGCGGGCACCCGATCGCGGCTGGTGGATGAAGGTCGATCCCGACGGCCTGCCCTCGCAGACGCGCTACCGCGTGATGGGGCATGGACAGGGCGAGGCCGGCCCGCTCGCCTGGCTCGAGCTGGAGCCGTTGACCGGCCGCACCCACCAGCTGCGTGTCCATTGCGCGGAATCGGGCTGGCCCATGCTGGGCGACGAGATCTATGGCGATGCCCCGCGCGAGGGCGGCCCGGGCCTGCAGCTTCACGCCCGCTCCGTCACCGTGCCGCTCTATCGAAAGAAACCGCCGATCCGGGTCGAGGCACCGCCGCCGCCGCATATGCTGGCAGCTCTGCGGGCCTGCGGCTGGAGCGGATAGCGCCTCGCGCTATAGGCGCAGCGCATCCATCGCATGGGCGAGGCGGACGTCGAGCTCCGTCAGCCCGCCCGCATCATGCGTGGCCAGCGTCACTTCGACCGTCCGGTAGACATTGAACCATTCGGGGTGGTGGCCCATCGTCTCGGCCACCAGCGCGACCCGCGTCATCCAGCCGAAGGCCTCGCTGAAATCGCGGAAGACATAGCGCTTGGTGATCGCCTCGCGCCCTTCGACGCGTGTCCACCCGGTCAGCGTCGTCAGCGCCTCCTTCAGGGCGTCGGGTCCGAGGCGCTTGGGCATGGTCATCTCCGCTGATGATCCCCCCGCATCGGCCGGTTCGGATAGGACGGGCCGAGCGGATAGGCCGCCTCCAGCACATAGGGCCCGCCGCCGACCGAATCGCGCGACGACATCAGGGCGAGACGCCGCGCCGTGAAGCTGATCGGCCGCACGATCGGGTGCAGGCTGAGAAAATGCGCGACGTCGAGCGGGGAGGTGTCCCGCAGCCGCGCCAGCGTCACATGCGGCACGAATTTGCGGCCCTCCGCCGGCAGGCCGAGGCGCCGCATCAGCCGCTCGAGATCGGCCTGGAGTTCGGTCAGCCGCGGCGTCGGCTGGACCCGCGCATAGACCGCACGCGGCTTGTCCCCGCCGAACGTGCCGAGCGCGTCCAGCGTGACCTCGAAGGGATAGGACTGGATGTCGCCCAGAAAAGCATCGACATCATTGGCCGTGCGCCGGTCGACATCGCCCAGGAAGCGCAGGGTGATGTGGTAATCCGGTGGATCGATCCAGCGCGCCCCGGATAGGCCGCCCCGATGGGGCGTGAGCGCCGCAGCGACCTCGGCGGGAATCTCAAGCGCTGTGAACAGCCTCGGCATGCCGAATCAGTGCCAGTTTTTTGTGACTCTGGCGAGACGAAATGCCGGGCAGGCGCTGCCCGACAGGGCAGCGCCCTTGAGGCGTCTCAGGGGCAGGGATTGCCGACGAGCTGGTGGATCGCGTCGATTCCCGCCTCGAGCTCCGGCGACAGCGTGACGTCGATCGAGGCGATGTCGGTCCTGAGTTGCTCCATCGAGGTCGCGCCGATGATGTTGGCGGTGACGAAGGCACGCGAGTTGACGAAAGCCAGCGCCATCTGCGCCGGATCGAGTCCATGCTCCCGCGCCAGGGCGATGTAACGCTTGATCGCATCCTCCGCGCCCGGCGTCTGGTAGCGCTGGCCGCGGTCGAACAGCGTCGTGCGCGCGCCGGCCGGCCGCGCCCCGTCGAGATACTTTCCGGTCAGGAACCCCTGGCCGAGCGGCGAATAGGCGAGCAGCCCGACATCCTCCCGGATCGCGATCTCGGCCAGCGCCGTCTCGAAGGTGCGGTTGAGCAGGTTGTAGGCATTCTGGATCGACTGCACGCGCGGCCCGCCACGCGTCTCGGCGTCGCGCACGAAGCTCATCGTGCCCCAGGCGCTCTCGTTGGAGAGGCCGAGATGGCGGATCTTGCCCTCCTTCACGATCTCCGCGAAGGCGTCGAGCTGCTCGGCGATCGGCGTCTCATCGGCGGGGCGCTCGAAGGCGGCCTTGGAGAAGCGCGTCGGGTTCGAGCCCCAGGGCATCGGCCGCTCGGGAAAATGGATCTGGTAGAGGTCGATATAGTCCGTCTGCAGCCGCTGCAGGCTCTTCTCGACCGCCTCGCGGATCTGCTTGCGCGTGACACGCGTCGGGCTCTTGTCGTCGCGGAACCAGGTGTTGCCGCCGCGCCCGCAGACCTTGGAGGCGAGGATCACCTTGTCACGGTTGCCGCGCGCCTTGAACCAGTTGCCGATGATGCGCTCGGTGGACCCTTGCGTCTCCGCCTTGGGCGGGATCGAGTAGAGTTCCGCCGTGTCGAAGAAGTTCACGCCCTGGTCGAGCGCGTAGTCCATCTGCGCATGCCCCTCGGCCTCCGTGTTCTGCTCGCCCCAGGTCATGGTTCCGAGGCAGATCACCGAGACCTTGAGATCGGTGCGGCCGAGACGACGATAGTCCATGACGAAGTCACTCCGGAAAGAACGGGCGAAAGGTACAAAAAGAGCGGGGTGCGACGCTCCGGACGGTGAAGACCGCCCGGAAAGATCGGGAGGGGACGATCAGCCTTTGGCCGGCAGCGTCGCGAGGAAGCGCTCGACCGTGGGCAGGATGTTGCGGACGATGACGCGAACGCCCTCGGCCGTGGGGTGGAGCAGGTCGGGCTGGTTGAGCGCGCGGTCGCCGGCGATCCCTTCGAGGAAGAACGGGTACAGCACCAGCCCGTGCGCCTTCGCGAGATCGGGATAGATGCTGTCGAAGCGGGTAGCATACTCCGTGCCGAGATTGCGCGGGGCGTACATGCCCGCGAGCAGCACCGGGATGCCGCGCGCCTTCAGTCGCGTGATGATCGCCTCGAGACCCTTGCGCGTCACCGCCGGATCGAGCCCGCGCAACGCGTCATTGGCACCGAGTTCGAGGATGACGCCGTCGGTGCCATCCGGCACCGACCAGTCGAGCCGATCGAGCCCGCCCTGGACGGTGTCGCCGGAGACGCCGGCGTTCACGATCTCGACAGCATGGCCCTTGGCCCGCAGCGCCTGCTCCAGCACCGGCGGGAAGGCGGCACTGGCCGGCAGATTGTAGCCGGCGGTCAGACTGTCGCCGAGAGCGACCAGTTTCAGCGTGCGCTCCGGAGCGGAACCGGGGCTCGGGGGCGGTGTCTGGGCCATGGTCGCGACCGGCAGCAGGGAGAGACAGAGCAGAAAAGCGGCGCAGAGAGATTGGACAAGCGCGCGGCGGCGCCCATATCGCGGCTCTGGGGCACGGCATGGCGGCTGGCCCTGCTCGGACCGCGTTTGGCTGCGAGCAGGGTCGCTGATGAAGATCGAAGTCAGGATCATGGAATGATGAGCGATACGCGCGTCCCGCCGACGGATCAGCCGGCGATCGAATTGCGGGATGTCGAGCTTAGTTTGGGGCGTGCGGCCGCCCGCGTCCATATCCTCAAGGGTGTTTCTTTGTCACTGGCCGCCGGGCAGGCGACCGGACTCGTCGGCCCCTCCGGCTCCGGCAAGTCGACCCTGCTGATGACGATGGCCGGCCTGGAGCGCCCCGACCGCGGCATGGTCAAGGTCGCGGGGCAGGATCTCGGCGCGCTCGATGAGGACGGCCTCGCCGTGTTCCGCGGCCGCCATATCGGCATCGTCTTCCAGTCCTTCCACCTCGTCCCGACGATGACGGCGCGCGAGAACGTCGCCTTGCCGCTCGAACTCGCCGGCATCGGCGATGCCTTCGCCCGCGCCGAGGCCGAACTGCGCAATGTCGGCCTGGGCGACCGCATGGACCATTACCCTGCCCAGCTCTCCGGCGGCGAGCAGCAGCGCGTCGCCATCGCCCGCGCCGTCGCGCCCGACCCAGCGATCCTGGTTGCGGACGAACCGACCGGCAATCTCGACGAGAGCACCGGCCGCTCGATCGTCGATCTGATCTTCGCGCTGCGCCGCGAGCGCGGCGCGACGCTGGTCCTCGTCACGCATGACCTGTCGCTGGCCGCGCTCTGCGACCGCACGGTGCGCCTGCGGGCGGGACGCATCGAGGCTGCGGCGCAGACCGAAGCCTCCGCCGACATGGCGGCGCGCTGACATGCACGGCACGATCAAGCCCCTTCCCGCCTCTCCGGCCGGCGCACCGCTGGTCGCCCTGGCGCTGCGCCTCGCCTGGCGCGACCTGCGCGGCGGCTTTCGCGGCTTCGGCGTCTTCATCGCCTGCCTCGCGCTCGGCGTGATGACGATCGCCGCCGTCGCCTCGGCCTCGCGCGGCCTGACCGAGGGGCTCTCCCGCGAGGGCCGGCGCATTCTCGGCGGCGACGCGGCCTTCGGGCTGATCCACCGCGAGGCGACGCCACAGGAACTGGCCTTCCTCACCGGGCGCGGCACCGTCTCGACCATCGCCACCATGCGCGGCATGGCCAATGCCGGCGACAAGGGCACGGCGCTCGTCGAGATCAAGGCGGTCGATGCCAGCTATCCGGCCATTGGCGAGCTTGTGACGGAGCCCAGCGCCCCGTTGGCCGACCTGCTCTCGGCGCGTGACGGCGTTTTCGGTGCCGTCGCCGATCCCGTCCTGTTCGGCCGTCTCGAGCTGAAGCCGGGCGACACCATCCTCGTCGGCTCGGCGCGCGTCCAACTTCGCGCCAATCTCGTCTCGGAGCCCGACAAGATCGCGGCGGGCGTCGGCTTCGGCCCGCGGCTCATGATGTCGCAGGACGCGCTGCGCGCCACCGGCCTGCTCCAGCCGGGCAGCCTGGTGCGCTGGACCTACCGCGTCGCCCTGCCGCCGCAGGCTTCGAGCGATGCCGATCTCGCCGCCCTGATCGCCGATGCGGGCACGCAACAGCGCGACGCCGGCTGGGAGATCCGCTCCCGCGCCAACGCGAATCCGGGCTTCCAGCGCAATCTCGAACGCTTCACCCAGTTCCTGACGCTGGTCGGCCTCACCGCCCTGCTGGTCGGCGGCGTCGGCGTCGCCAATGCGGTGCGCCGCTTCGTCGAGGCCAAGAAGCTCGACTTCGCCACCATGAAGGCGGTCGGTGCCACCGGGGGCCGCGTCGTCGCGATCCATCTGACAGAGGTGATGCTGGTCGCGGCGCTCGGCACCGCGATCGGCCTCGTTCTCGGCGCAGCCGCACCCTTCGCGCTCGGCGCCGCGCTGACCTCCGTCCTGCCGGTGCCCTTCGAGCCGACGCTGGCGCCGGGCGAACTCGGCGTCGCCGCCCTCTACGGGCTGCTCACGGCGCTTGTCTTCGCCATCCTGCCGCTCGGCCGGGCCCATGACGTGCCCGTCTCGGCGCTCTTCCGCGATCAGATCCAACCCGATGCGCGCCGCCCGCGCGCGATCTACCTCGCGCTCTGTCTGGCGGCGGTGGCCGGGCTCGTCGCCGTGGCGCTGCTCTTCGCCTATGACCGGCGTATCGCGCTGATCTACATCGCGGTGATGACGGGCATCTTCCTGCTGCTGCGCGGCGTGTCCTGGGGCCTGATGGCCCTGGCCCGGCGGCTGCCGCGGCCGAAGAGCCCGGCACTGCGCATGGCGCTGGCCAACAGCCACCGCCCCGGCGCGCTGACGCCCTCGCTCGTACTCTCGCTCGGGCTGGGCGTCGCCCTGCTCTCGGCGCTCGCCTTCATCGATACGAGCCTGACGCGGCAATTGACGCAGGCTCTGCCCCAGAAGGCGCCGAGCTTCTTCTTCCTGGACATTCCCAATGCCGAATCGGCGCGTTTTGATGCGCTGCTGCGCGAGGAGCGCCCCGGCGCGACCCTCGACCGCGTGCCGATGATGCGGGGTCGCATCGTCTCCATCAACGGCGTCCGCGCCGAGGACATCAAGGCCAGCGAGCAGGCGGCCTGGATTCTCGATGGCGACCGCGGCATCACCTATGCGCAGGATCTGCCCGAGGGCTCGAAACTCGCCGCGGGAGAGTGGTGGCCGGCCGATTACCGCGGCGAGCCGCTGGTCTCGTTCGACGCCCAGATCGCCGCCGGCATCGGCCTCAAGATCGGCGATCGCCTGACCGTCAACGTGCTGGGCCGCAACATCACCGCTCGCGTCGCCAATCTGCGCAGCATCGAATGGCGCTCGCTCGGCATCAATTTCGTGATGCTGTTTTCGCCCAACACCTTCGCCGGCGCGCCTCACACCAATCTCGCGACGATCACACCGGCCGGTGGCGCGGCGGCGGCGGGCGCCTCCTCCGACGCTGCCCTCCTGCGCCGGCTGGCGGTCGAATTTCCCTCGGTCACGGCCGTGCGCGTCAAGGATGCGCTCGAGGCGGTGAACACCATCGTCGCCCAGCTCGCTCTGGCGATTCGCGGCGCCTCCGGCCTCGCCATCGCCGCCAGCCTGCTGGTTCTGGGCGGTGCGCTTGCCGCCGGACAGCGGGCGCGACTCTACGACGCCATGATCCTGAAGACGCTCGGCGCCACCCGCCGCTTCATACTTTCGTCGTACGCCCTCGAATACGCCGCCATCGGCCTCGTCTCGGCGCTCTTCGGCGTTGTCGCGGGCGCTCTCGCCGGCTGGGGCGTCGTCACCCAAGTGATGAAGATCGAATTCGTCAGTGACCCGACCGGCGCATTACTGGCCGCGACTGCCGCCATCGGTGTGACCGTCCTGTTCGGGTTGACGGGCACGCTGCAAATACTGTCGAAAGCGCCGGCTTCTCACCTGCGCAATTTGTGACGACTGGCCGGTGACGACTCTGGCTAAACATGGACGGCCCGCCGTTTTGCATGGCGGCGCCGTCGCGTTTCTATGCGTCGCGCCGTTTAACCATGAGGCCCCCTTGTAAGGGCCGGGCAACCCCCTCATATTCTGCGCATCGCCACTGTTGTGAGCGACGACCGGACCCCGCCCGCGGGGTGTCGGTCCGGACATCAACCTCAGGGGAAACTCGCTCCATGAGCAACTTCGACCGCAATGCTCCAGTCTGGGGTGCCGGCCGCGCACAGCAGACCAGCGCCGTCGAGATGGATCAGGGCCTGCGCTCGTTCATGCTCGGCGTCTACAACAACATGACGATCGGCCTGGCCATCACCGGCCTCGTCGCCATCGGCATCTCGATGCTCGCCATCGCCGGCGTCTCGCCCACGGGCAAGGTCACGGCGCTGACGCCGCTCGGCCAGGCGCTCTATCTCAGCCCGCTGAAGTGGGTCGTGATGCTGGCGCCGCTCGCCTTCATCCTCTTCTTCTCCTTCAAGGCGGAGAGCATGAGCTCCTCGACGGCGCGGGCGATGTTCTTCGCCTTCGCGGCGGTGATGGGCATTTCGCTGTCGTCGATCTTCATCGTCTTCACCGGTGAGTCGATCGCGCGCGTGTTCTTCATCACGGCGGCGGCCTTCGGTGGTCTCAGCCTCTTCGGCTACACCACCAAGAAGTCGCTATCGGGCATGGGCTCGTTCCTGATCATGGGCCTGATCGGCCTGGTGATCGCCTCGCTGGTCAACATCTTCCTGGCCTCGAGCGCGCTCGGTTTCGCGATCTCGGTCATCGGCGTGCTGGTCTTCGCCGGCCTGACCGCCTGGGACACCCAGCGTCTGAAGGAGATGTATCTCTACTCGGATCTGGACGCGGAATCGGCCGCGAAGCTCTCGGTGAACGGCGCGCTGTCGCTCTACCTGAACTTCGTCAACATGTTCCAGATGCTGCTCTCGCTCTTCGGCAGCAGGCAGGAGTGACCAAGCCCGCCTTCGGGCGGCCATGCCAGAATATCGAGCCCCGGCCGCAAGGCCGGGGCTTTTCTTTTGCCGCGGCGCGGCGATGATCGACGCATGACGACGCCTTCGATCCGCCCGGCCGTTGCTGCCGACATCCCCGCCATCACGACGATCTACGCCCATGCCGTCCTGCACGGCACCGCGAGCTGGGAACTCGATCCGCCCGACGAAGCCGAGATGCTGAGGCGCTTCAAGGCGATCGCCGCCGGCGGCTATCCCTATCTCATCGCCGAGGAGGCAGGCCGCCTGCTGGGCTATGCCTATGCCGGCGCCTACCGGCCGCGCCCGGCCTATCGCTCGACCGTCGAGAACTCGATCTACATCGCCCCGGACAGCCAGGGCCGTGGCGTCGGTGGCGCGCTGCTCGACGCGCTGATGCAGGAGTGTACCCGCCGCGGCTTTCGCCAGATGATCGCGGTGATCGGCGACGGCACCGGCGCCTCGCTCGGTTCACGCCGCCTGCATGAACGCGCCGGCTTCCGCCTGATCGGGGTAGCCGAGAAGGTCGGCTTCAAGCACGGCCGCTGGCTCGACCAGATGCTGATGCAGAAGGATCTCGGCGAGGGGGATCGCACCCCGCCCTCGCTCTGAGCGGCGTCCTCAGCCGACGACGCTGAGCTTTTTGTCCAGCACGCGCAGCACGCGCGACAGCTCGGCGCCGCGCTTCAGCACGAGCCCCGTCGCCGCGACGACCGAATAGGCACCCTGGCGCTTGGCGAGCGCCGGATCCTTGACGATCCGATAGAGCGGCACCTCCGAAGAGCGGCGATAGACCGAGAACTGCGCCTGATCCTTGAGAAAGTCGATCGCATAGTCGCGCCATTCGCCGGCCGCCACCATGCGCCCGTAGAGATTGAGCAGTTCGGACAGTTCGCGGCGGTCGAAGGTGACGGTGGCCGGCTTTGCGGGGGCGGGAAAGGGGATCACCCCGTTTCCCGCCTGCGATTGCGGCGTCTCGCTCTCGCTCATGGCGCCTCCCGATTCGCGGCCGCGAGGGCTCGCTTTGAGACTGGGCGGAGGATGATGCGCCCGAGATGCTGTGCTGGCAAGCAATCGCCGCTGCTCCGCCACAAGCCGGGGACGGCCGGTCGGGCCATCACGGCTTCGTCAGAACCGCCGCATTTTCGCCGCGAACGGGTCAAGCGTCCGCCCTGTTGCTTGGGTCAGATGTCGTCGTTGCCTCGACGGCCCGGCTTCGCCGATCTTCGGTTTGTCAGCCCCCCAGCCCCCCGCGGATCGTGCGGGGCCGGGCCAGTTCAGTCGGGGCCAACTCAGCGGCTGGCGTTTCGCGCCGGCCGTTTTTCTTTGGCGTCAGCGCGCCTGCCGGTGATACTCGGCATTGGGCCGCATATCGACCGCGGACGCCATGCGGTTCGACATGTTGAAGAAGGCGGCCACCGCCGACACGTCCCAGATGTCCCGCTCCGAGAAGCCGGCCTCGCGCAGGCCCTTTCGGTCGGCCTCGCCGACGAGGTGCGGCGCCTCCGTCAGCTTGACCGCGAAGTCGAGCATCGCCCGATGGCGAGCCGGCAGATCCGCGGCGCGATGATTCATCGCCATCAATTCGCCGAGCACCGGATCCTGGGAGAGCTGCCGCACCGCCGCGCCATGGGCGGTCAGGCAGTAATAGCAGCGGTTCACGCTCGACACCGCGACCGCGATCATCTCGCGCTCCAGCTTCGACAGCCCCGACGGCGCCAGCATCAGGTCGTTGTAGAAGGCGGCGAAGGCGGAGAGCTTGGCGTCATCATGGGCGTAGGCCACCAGCACATTCGGCACGAAACCCAGCTTTTCCAGGCACTTGTCGAAATAGGCCTGATTCTCGGCCGAGAGCGCGCCCGGCGGCAGGTCGAGCGCCATGGCCGGTTCGTCGAGGCCCTGCCGCGGCGGCGTCTCGCCGGGCTTCGATTTGTCATGATGGGCCGCCATGCTAGGTCCTGTCGTGTCGTCGGGAGGCTGATCCCGGCGCTGCGCCGAGATTGAAAGGCGCCCCAGCCTATGTCATCGCTGCGGCAAAAGAACAGGGGTGGACCATGGGCAAGCGCGTGAACCAGGCGGCGGCGGCCGTTTCCGCCATCGAGGGTGCCGCTTCCGGCCTGTCGGGTTCCATGCCACCGGAATTCCCCCGCTTGCTTTACGGACGCGCCGTCGCCGAGGATCTCGAGGCGCTCCCGCCCGAACTGCTCGCCCGCTCCGCAGCCGCAGCCTTCGAGCATCTGAGCGCACCGCGCCTGCCCGAGGCCATCCATCTGCGTTTCCGGGACGAGGCCTATGCCGAAGAGGGGCGCGAGCGCCAGCTCACGATTCTCGAGGTCGTCAACGAGAACAAGCCCTTCCTGCTCGATTCGACGCTGGCCGAGCTGGCCGAGCAGGGCTACGAGCCGCGCCTCGTCTCGCATCCGATCCTGGCCCTCGCCCGAGCCGCCGACGGCGCCTTCCTCTCGCTCGCCGGCGAGGCCACGGGGCGCGCCCCCGAAGGCACCCGCCGCGAAAGCCTGATCCAGATCGTGCTGGAGCGCATCGATTCGCCCGAGGCGCGCGACCGTCTGCGCCTCGGGCTGGAACGCGTCTATGCCGATGTCGGCCTGGCGGTGGAGGACTGGGCCGCGATGCGCGGCCGCATCACCGAGGTGATCCAGGCCTATCGCGCCAACCCGCCGCCGCTGCCTGAGGACGAGGTCTCCGAGGCGCTGCAGTTCCTCGAATGGATCGCCGGCGACAACTTCACCCTGCTCGGCATCCGCGCCTACCGCTTCCCCAACGGCGATGCGGCGGCCGATCCGATCGAAGGCTCGGGCCTCGGCATCCTGCGCGATCCTGCGGTCAAGGTGCTGCGCAAGAACCGCGAGATGGTCACCGTCACGCCGGAGATTCGCGCCTTCCTGGCCAAGCCGCAGGCGCTCATCATCACCAAGGCCAACGTCAAGAGCCGGGTCCACCGCCGCGTCCATCTCGACTATGTCGGCGTCAAGCTGTTCACGCCCGACGGGCGGCTCGACGGCGAATTGCGCATCGTCGGCCTGCTGACCTCGAACGCCTATACCGGCAGCGCGCTCGCCATCCCCTATCTGCGCCTCAAGGTCGCCCGCGTCGCCAAGAACATCGGGTTCGATCCGGCGAGCTATTCCGGCCGCGCCCTCTACAACGTGCTCGACGCCTATCCGCGCGACGAGCTCTTCCAGATCGACGCCGCGACGCTGGAGAGCTTCGCGCTCGCCATCCTCCAGCTCACCGAACGGCCGCGCATCCGTGCGCTGGCGCGCGTCGACGAGTTCGACCGCTTCGTCTCGATCCTCGTCTTCATTCCGAAGGACCGCTACGACACCCGCGTGCGCCGTCGTGTCGGCGAGTTCCTGGCGGGCATCTATCAGGGCCGGATCTCGGCCGCCTATCCGGCCTATCCGGAGGGCCCGCTCGCGCGGACGCACTACATCATCGGCCGCGACGAGGGGAAAACACCCCGCATCGACCGCCCGACGCTGGAAGCCGGCATCACGGCGATCGTGCGGACCTGGAGCGACGGGCTGAAGGACGTGCTCGACGCGCAGCGCTCGGGCCCCGCCGCTCGCGCGCTGGCGGAGCGTTATGCCGAGGCCTTCGGCGCCGCCTATCGCGACCGCTTCTCGCCCGCCGAGACGCTGGCCGACATCGACGTCTTGCAGCGCATGAGCGCCGAGCGGCCGCGCTCGGTCGATCTCTACCGTCGCGAGGGCGACCCGGCGACGCGCGCCAACCTCAAGGTCTTCTCCCGCGGCACGGCGATCTCGCTCTCGGCCCGCGTGCCCGTGCTCGAGAATATGGGCTTCCGCGTCGTCAACGAGCGGACCTACAACATCACGCCGCAGCCGGCCGCCGGCGAAGCCGCCGACAGCACCCGCGTCTGGCTCCATGACATGACGCTGGAGCGCGCCGACGACGGCGAGATCGACGTCGCCCGCCTCGGGCCCGCGCTCGAAGCGGCGATGATGGCGCAGTTCCGGGGGCTCGCCGAGTCGGACCGCTTCGACCAGCTCGTGCTGGCGGCAGGGCTGGCCTGGCGCGAGGCCTCGCTGCTGCGGGCGCTCGGCCGCTATCTGCGCCAGGTCGGCGCGCCCTACGCCCAGGGCTACATCGCCGACGCGCTGGCGCGCCATCCGGCGATCGCCGCCGGGCTGGTTGCGCTGTTCATCGCGAAATTCGATCCCCGCCTCGGCGAGGGCGATCGCGGGCAGAAGATGGAGGCCGAACGCAAGGCGATCGAGACGGCCCTCGACGCCGTCAGCAGCCTCGACGAGGACCGCATCCTGCGCCGCCTCGTCAACCTGATCGACGCCGCGTTGCGCACCAATTTCTTCCAAATCGGCCCCGACGGGCAGCCGCGCGGCACGATCTCGATCAAATACGACTGCGCGAAGGTCGATTCGCTGCCGCTGCCGCGTCCGCTCTACGAGATCTTCGTCTATTCGCCGCGCGTCGAAGGCATCCATCTGCGCTTCGGCAAGGTCGCGCGCGGCGGCCTGCGCTGGTCCGACCGGCCGCAGGATTTCCGCACCGAGGTGCTCGGCCTCGTCAAGGCGCAGCAGGTCAAGAACGCGGTCATCGTGCCCGTCGGCGCCAAGGGCGGCTTCGTGCCCAAGCACCTGCCGCCGGCCTCGGACCGCGCCGCCTGGTTCGCCGAAGGCACCGAGAGCTACCGCATCTTCGTGCGCACCCTGCTCGAACTCACCGACAATCTCGACGGCGAGACGGTGATTCCGCCGCCCGACACGGTGCGCCATGACGGCGACGACCCCTATCTCGTCGTCGCCGCCGACAAGGGCACGGCGACCTTCTCCGACACCGCCAACGCGCTCTCGCTCGAAAAGCACCACTGGCTCGGCGACGCCTTCGCCTCCGGCGGCTCGCAGGGCTACGACCACAAGAAGATGGGCATCACCGCCCGCGGCGCCTGGGAGGCGGTGAAGCGCCATTTCCGCGAGATCGACATCGACATCCAGACCACGCCCTTCACGGTCGCGGGCGTCGGCGACATGTCGGGCGACGTCTTCGGCAACGGCATGCTGCTATCCCCGGCGATCAAGCTGGTCGCGGCCTTCGACCACCGCGACATCTTCCTCGATCCCGATCCCGACCCCGCGAAGTCGCTGGCCGAGCGCCAGCGCCTGTTCGACCTGCCGCGCTCCTCCTGGCAGGACTACGACAAGAGCCTGATCTCGCCCGGTGGCGGCGTCTTCTCGCGCCAGGCCAAGAGCATCCCGCTCTCGCCGGCGGTGCAGGCTCTGCTCGGCCTGTCCAGGGCTGAGGTGTCCCCGCCCGAACTGATGACCGCGATCCTGAAAGCGCGCGTCGATCTGCTCTGGTTCGGCGGCATCGGCACCTATATCCGCGCCTCCGACGAGAGCGACGCGCAGGTCGGCGACCGCGCCAACGACCCGATCCGCATCACGGGCGGCGAGGTCGGCGCCCGTGTCATCGGCGAGGGCGCCAATCTCGGCGTCACCCAGCGCGGCCGCATCGAGGCCGCCCGCGCCGGCATTCGTCTCAATACCGACGCGATCGACAACTCCGCCGGCGTCAACACCTCGGACGTCGAGGTCAACATCAAGATCGCCCTCGCCGGACCGGTCAAGGACGGCCGCCTGCCGGAAGAGGCCCGCAACGCGCTGCTGGCGGAGATGACCGACGAGGTCGGCCAGCTCGTCCTGCGCAACAACTATCTGCAGACGCTGGCGCTCTCCCTCACCGAGGCCCGCGGCACCGGCGCGACGCCGGGGCTGCGCTATCTGATGCAGACGCTGGAGGCGCAGGGCCGGCTCGATCGCACGGTCGAGTACCTGCCGAGCGACGCCGTGCTGGCCGAGCGCGAGAAGCGCGGCGAGGCGCTGACACGGCCCGAACTCGCGGTGCTGCTGGCCTATGCCAAGCTCGCCCTGCACGATGCGCTGCTGGAATCCGAGGTTCCGGACGACCTCTATCTCAACAGCGAACTCGTCCGGTACTTCCCGCAGGCGCTGCGCGAGCGCTATGCCGGCGACATCGCCGGCCACAAGCTGCGGCGCGAGATCGTCGCGACGCAGCTCGCCAATGCCATCGTCAACCGGGGCGGACCGACGCTCGTACCGGTGCTCTCGGCGCTCACCCATGCCGAAATCCCCGCCATCGCTGCCGCTTATGCCGTGGCGCGCGACGCCTTCGACCTGATCTCGCTCAACGGCGCGATCGACGCACTCGACGCGAAGCTCTCCGGCAAGGTCCAGCTCGCGCTCTACGGCGCCGTTCAGGACCTGCTGCGCGACCGCATGGGCTGGTTCCTGCGCCGGGGTGCGGCCAGGCCCGGTACGATCGAGGCGACGGTCTCGCATTACCGCGCCGGCGTCACCGCCCTGGCCGGGACGCTCGAGACGCTGTTGCCGGAGGTGCAGGCCCAGGCCCGGCAGGCGCGCATCGCCGTGCTGACCGCGGAGGGCGTCCCCGCCGACCTCGCCGCGCGGATCGCCAGCCTGCCGACACTGGCCCAGGCGACCGAAATCGTCGACATCGCCGGCCAGACAGGCGGCGACATCGCCTCCGTCGCCGCGATCCATTTCGGCGTCGATTCGATCTTCGGCCTGTCGCCTCTCGCGGCGGCCGCGGCCGCGGTACCGGCGACGGATGATTACGAGCGCCTCGCCCGCGAGCGGGCGATCGAGACGCTGTTCGATGCTCAGGCCGGCCTGACCCGTGAGATCGCCGCCGGCGGCATGGGGCTCGACGCCTGGCAGGAGGCGCGCCGGGCGGATGTCGAGCGCAGCCGCTCGACCGTGCAGGCCATCGCGGCGTCGGGCCTCTCCCTGCCGAAACTCATGGTCGCCGCCGGCATGCTGGCCGATTTGCCCCGCAAGGGCGCCTGAGCGCCCGCCCAACCGAAAGTCCCGCAATGACCGAGTCCGTCACCGAAACCGCCAACCGGATCGACCCGAAGCTGCTGGAAATTCTCGTCTGCCCGCTGACCAAGGCGACGCTGGAATACGACGCTGCGAAGCAGGAACTGATCAGCCGCGCGGCGAAGCTCGCCTACCCGATCCGCGACGGGATCCCGATCATGCTGCCCGAGGAAGCGCGCCCGCTGGACGAGTAACGAGCGGCGTCATTCTCGGGCGGAGCGCAGCGGAGACCCGAGAATGACGCCGATCACGTCCGGAAAGAGATGGTCGGATCGAGCCCGACCATGACGTACCCCTTCACAGCGCCTCGCCACGGAGCAGCCGGGGCGGCGCGCCGGCGACGCCGGCCGCCTCGCGGATGAAGAAGCGCTTCAGCCCCGGCAGCCGGTCGACCAGCCCGAGCCCCAGATCGCGTGCCAGCCGCAACGGCGTCGCGTCGTTGGAGAACAGCCGGTTGAGCCCGTCGGTGACGGCTCCCATCGCCACCGTGTCGAAGCGCCGGGCCCGCTCATAGCCCTCCAGCACGTCGGCGGTTCCGGGATCGAGCCCGAGACGCGCGGCATCGACGATGACCTCGGCCAGCGCCGCGACATCCTTGAGCCCGAGATTGAGACCCTGGCCGGCGATGGGGTGGATGAGATGGGCGGCGTCGCCGAGCAGGGCCAGGCGCTCGCCGACGAAGCGGCGCGCCACGCCGAAGCCGAGCGGATGCGCGCTCACCGGGCTCTCCAGCGCGATCTCGCCGAGTTCGAGCCCGAAGCGCCGCTCGATCTCCGCGAGCATGCCCTCTTCATCCAGTGAAAGCAGCGCCGGCACATTCTCGCTGCGCTCGGTCCAGACCATCGAGGAACGATGGCCGAGCCGCCCGCCATCGCTCAGCGGCAGGATCGCGAAGGGGCCCGACGGCAGGAAATGCTCGACCGCCCGCCCGCCATGCGGCCGCTCATGGCCGATCGTCGCCACCAGCCCCGACTGGCCGTAATCCCAGCCGACCCAGCCGATGCCGGCCTGCTCGCGCAACCGGGACCGGGCGCCGTCGGCGGCGACCAGCAGACGGGCCCGCAGCGTCTCGCCGCCCGCTAACACGACACCAACGCCGGCATCGCCGCTGTCGAAGCGCGTAACGCCCTCGCCCCGCAACGCGACCCCCGCCGCGCGGCAGGCGGCGGTCAGCGCCTCGATCAGCGCTCCGCTGCCGACCATATGGGCGAAGGGCTGCCCGGGCTCGACCTCGCCGTCGAAGGTCAGGAACACCGGGCGGATCGCATCGCCGCTGCGGCTGTCGGAGACGACCATCTCGGTCATGGCCTGCGCACCGTCCGCGATCCGCTCCCAGATGCCGAGCGAGGCGAGCATCGCCTGCGCCGCGGCCGCGACCGCATAGGCACGGGTGTCCGGGCGGGCCTCTCGGGCGAAGGCTGGGTCGGCGACGATCACCGCAAAAGCCGCCCCGAGCGCCTGTTTCAGCGCCAGCGCCAGCGAAAGCCCGGCAATGCCGCCGCCAGCGATGACGATCGCCTCGCCCGGCCGTGTCTGCCCGCTCATCTCACTCTCCTCGGCGCCGCGGGGGAACCACCCTCCCGCCTTGACGATCCGGGACGGGTCGGTGCTGATGCGGCGAAACCGGCGGCTGCTGTGCGCGCAAGCCGGCTTCACCGTCAACCCGCCCGCCGCCAGAGCCTGTTCCATGTCCCAGATCAGCGACTCCCTGATGTCGATCCTCGACCTCGAGCCGCTCGAGCGCAATCTGTTCCGGGGTCGCAGCCCCCGCGTCGGGTGGCCGCGCGTCTTCGGCGGGCAGGTCATCGCGCAGTCGCTCTACGCCGCCTGCAAGACGGTGGAGGGCCGCCAGCCGCATTCGCTGCACGCCTATTTCCTGCTCGGCGGCGATCCCGAAATCCCGATCATCTACGAGGTAGACCGCCTGCGCGACGGCCGCTCCTTCACGACAAGGCGCGTGCTGGCGATCCAGAAGGGCGAGGCGATCTTCGCCATGTCCGCCTCCTTTCAGATCGAGGAGCCGGGCTACGACCACCAGATGCCGATGCCGGACGTCCCTCCGCCGGAGGCCCTGCCCGATCGCGACGCGATGAGCCGCGATATCCTGCCCAACATGCCCAAGGCGGTGCGCGCCTATTACCAGCGCGAGCGGCCGATCGAGATCCGGCCGGTCGAGCTGCGCCGCTATGCGGGCACCGGCGAAGCGATGGAGCCGCGCTTCCATGTCTGGATCCGGGCGATGCAGCCGCTTCCCGACGATCCGGCCACCCACCAAGCGGTGCTGGCCTATGCCTCGGACCTGATGCTGCTCGATTCGAGCCTGATCGCTCACGGCACCACCGTCTTCGACCCGCAGGTCCAGGCCGCGAGCCTCGACCATGCGCTCTGGTTCCATCGTCCCTTCCGCGCCGACGACTGGCTGCTCTACGCGCAGGACAGCCCCTCGGCCTCGGGCGCGCGCGGTTTTTCGCGCGGGCTGGTGTTCGACCGGCAGGGCCGGCTCGTCGCCTCGGTGGCCCAGGAAGGCCTGGTGCGGCCGCGACCAGACCGCGTCTGACGCCGTTTTAGGCAACAGCCCACAAATTCATCATTCGCTCGATTTCTGGGCAGGTTGCCCGCGCCGGAATCACTCCGGCGCGGCGATTCCCGCTGCATGCCGAGTTTCCATGCCCCCTCGTCGCCAGTTGGCACGGGCCTTGAATTGCGTCCGCCGACGCGCCGCGATGACAGGCGCGCGAGGCGCAACAGGATCGCCGGGGCTGACTTCCGGGCGGCGAAACGGGGAAACCCAGCAATGAAGATCGTGATGGCTATCATCAAGCCGTTCAAGCTGGAGGAGGTGCGCGACGGGCTCACCGCCATCGGCGTGCACGGCCTGACCGTGACCGAGGTGAAGGGCTATGGCCGCCAGAAGGGCCATACCGAGATCTATCGTGGCGCCGAATACGCCGTGAGCTTCCTGCCTAAGATCAAGATCGAGGTCGCCGTGTCCGACGAGCTGGTCGGCAAGGTGATCGAGGCGATCACGGCAGCCGCCCGCACCGGCCAGATCGGCGACGGCAAGATCTTCGTTTCGTCGATCGAGAAGGCCGTGCGCATCCGCACCGGCGAGACCGACGGCGACGCCCTCTGATCACACGCGATCCTTCCGAGGAGTTTCAAACGATGCATTCCAAGACCATCAGCCGGGTCGGGCTCGTCGCGCTGGCGCTCGCCGCCGCCGGCGGCGCGCTGGCCCAGACGCCCGCCGCCCCCGTCCCCAACAAGGGTGACGTCGCCTTCATGATGAGCTCGACCGTTCTGGTCTTCCTCATGACGATCCCGGGCCTCGCCCTGTTCTATGGCGGCCTCGTCCGCAGCAAGAACATGCTCTCGGTCCTCACCCAGGTCTTCGCGATCGTCAGCATCGTCGCGCTGATGTGGGTCGTCTTCGGCTACTCGCTCGCCTTCACCAATGGCGGCGGCCTGAACGACTATGTCGGCGGCTTCTCCAAGGCCTTCCTGCGTGGCGTCGACGCCACCACCACCGTCGCCACCTTCTCGAACGGCGTCGTCATTCCCGAATATGTCTATCTGGCCTTCCAGATGACCTTCGCCTGCATCACGCCGGCCCTCATCGTCGGCGCCTTCGCCGAGCGCATGAAGTTCTCGGCGCTGCTGCTCTTCACCGTCCTCTGGGTCACCTTCATCTACTTCCCGATGGCCCATATGGTCTGGTACTGGGGCGGCCCGGATGCGGTCGGCAACGCCGCCAAGGCCCTGGCCGAGGCTGGCGCCGACGGCAAGGCTGCCGCCCAGGCCGCGCTCGACGCCGTCAACGCCGATGCCGGCATGCTCTTCAAGTGGGGCGCGCTCGACTTCGCCGGCGGCACCGTGGTGCACATCAATGCGGGCATCGCCGGCCTCGTCGGCTGCATCCTGATCGGCAAGCGCATCGGCTACGGCAAGGAGCTGATGGCCCCGCACTCGCTGACCATGACCCTGATCGGCGGCGCCCTGCTCTGGGTGGGCTGGTTCGGCTTCAACGCCGGCTCGAATCTCGAGGCCAACGGCACCGCCGCGCTCGCCATGGTCAACACCTTCGTCGCCACCGCCGCCGCGGCCGTCGCCTGGCTGTTCGTGGAATGGGCCGTCAAGGGCAAGCCCTCGATGCTCGGCATGGTCTCGGGCGCGGTGGCCGGCCTTGTCGCCGTGACCCCGGCGGCCGGCTTCGCCGGCCCGATGGGCTGCATCGTGCTCGGCCTCGTCTCCGGCACGGTCTGCTTCGTCTTCTGCTCGACGGTGAAGAACGCGCTCGGCTACGACGACTCGCTCGACGTCTTCGGCATCCACTGCGTCGGTGGCATCCTCGGGGCGCTCGCCACCGGCATTCTCGTCAATGTCGATCTCGGCGGCGCCGGTATCCCGGACTATGCCTCGAAGCCCGGCGAACTGGCGGTCGGCACCTATGAGTTCGGCGCCGCCTTCATGGCCCAGGTCAAGGCCGTGCTGTTCACGCTGGTCTTCAGCGGCGTCGGCTCGCTGATCCTGTTCAAGATCGTCGATGTCATCGTCGGCCTGCGGGTCGCCCCCGATGCGGAGCGCGAAGGTCTCGACATCGCCGAGCATGGCGAGCGCGCCTACCACGCCTGAGGACAGGCGCCCGGCCGGGCCGACCGGCCATCCCGACACCATCCCCGGCGGGCGACCGCCGGGGATTTTTTATGGTCGCAACGCAGCGACGGGGTCATCTCGCCAAGGTTAAGCGTGTCTTAACCTCGGCTTCCTAACGTGGTCGAAACGGCCGATGCGATGCGGCCCGCAGTCCCGAATGACGGCCCAGCCCCGCATGCGTACGATCCGACGCTCCTCCTCGCTGATGGACCGCCTGCCCGATCCGGTGCGGGAGTTCCTGTCGCGCCGCGCCAGCGAGATGACGGGCCTGGCGCTGCTGGCCCTGATGGCGGCCGTGGCCCTGTCGCTGGCGACCTGGTCGGTCGACGATCCCAGCCTCAACAACGCCACCAGCGGCGCCGTCGCCAACTGGCTCGGCCGGCCCGGCGCCATGGTCGCGGATCTGCTGATGCAGCTGATCGGGCTCGGTGTCCTGGCTTTGCTCTTCCCGCCGCTGATTTGGTCGCTGCGCCTCATCCGCTTTCACATCTTCGACCGCGGCGCTCTCAAGCTCGGCCTGTGGATCGTCGCCATCGCCGCCACCGCCGCCGTCGGCAGCGCCCTGCCCGCGACGCCGCGCTGGCCGCTGCCGACCGGCATGGGCGGCGTCATCGGTGACGGGCTCCTCTTCGGCACGCGCAACCTCGCCGGCATCGCGGGCAACGCCGTCGGCGGGCTCGTCGGCTTTCTCTATGCGGGCATCGCCATTCTCGCTGTCACCGCCGCCGCCGGCTTCGGCTTCGTCAGCGACGAGGACCCGATCCTCGACGAGGACGAGGACGACGAATCCTGGTCGGAAACGGAAGACCGCCGCGACGACGAGCCCGGCATCGCGGTGATCCTGGTGGGGTGGCTCGCCCATGGCGCCATGGCCATCCGGGGCATGATTCTGCGCCGCCTGCCGCAGCCGCCAAGGGCCGCCGCCCAAGGTGCCGGCGCATCCGGCGGCCGTGGCCATCTGGAGCCTGTGGCCGCGGCCGGCCGCGTGCGCCGCGAACCGCAATTCGACGAGGGGGCGGCGCGCAGGACCGGCCTGCGTCCCGAAGCACCCTTCGAGCCGGCGCCGCTGCCGCCCTTGCGCGGACCGCGCGGTGCGCCCGTCGACGAGAGGCCTTTCGATGTCGACGACGACGAGCCGCTCGACCTGCGCGACCTCAACGCGCCGCGCGTCACGGCCCCGGCCCCCGGCCCCAAGCCCGGCAAGCGCATCCAGCGCGAGGCGCAGCCCTCGCTGCTCGACCGCGACGAATTCGAGCTGCCGCCGCTGACCTATCTCTCCGAGCCCCGGAAGCTCCCGGCCAACGCGATCTCGACCGACGCGCTCGAACAGAACGCGACGCTGCTCGAGGGCGTGCTCGAGGATTTCGGCGTGCGCGGCGAGATCACGCAGGTGCGCCCCGGCCCGGTGGTGACGCTGTACGAGCTGGAGCCGGCTCCGGGCACGAAGTCCTCGCGGGTGATTTCGCTGGCGGACGACATCGCCCGCTCGATGAGCGCGATTTCGGCGCGTGTGGCGGTGATTCCCGGCAAGAACGCGATCGGCATCGAACTGCCCAACGCCAAGCGCGAGACGGTCTATCTGCGCGAGTTGCTCGCGAGCCAGGATTTCGAGAGCTCCAAGCACAAGCTCGCGCTCGGCCTCGGCAAGACCATCGGCGGCGAGCCGGTGATCGTCGATCTCGCCAAGATGCCGCATCTGCTGGTCGCCGGCACCACCGGCTCGGGCAAGTCGGTGGCGATCAACACGATGATCCTGTCGCTGCTCTACCGGCTCAAGCCCGAGCAGTGCCGGCTGATCATGGTCGATCCCAAGATGCTCGAGCTGTCGGTCTATGACGGCATCCCGCATCTGCTCACCCCCGTCGTCACCGACCCGAAGAAGGCGGTCGTCGCGCTCAAATGGGCGGTGCGCGAGATGGAGGAGCGCTACAAGAAGATGTCGAAGCTCTCGGTGCGCAACATCGACGGCTTCAATGCGCGGGTTCAGGAGGCGCAGGCCGCGGGCGAAGTGATCACCCGCACGGTCCAGACCGGCTTCGACCGCCATTCCGGCGAGGCGATCTATGAAGAGGAGGTCATGGACCTCGCGCCTCTGCCCTATATCGTCGTTATCGTCGACGAGATGGCCGACCTGATGATGGTCGCCGGCAAGGAGATCGAGGGCACGATCCAGCGCCTCGCCCAGATGGCGCGCGCGGCCGGCATCCATGTCGTGCTGGCGACGCAGCGGCCGTCGGTCGACGTCATCACCGGCACGATCAAGGCGAATTTCCCGACGCGAATCTCCTTCCAGGTGACGAGCAAGATCGACAGCCGCACCATCCTGGGCGAGATGGGCGCCGAGCAGCTGCTCGGCCAGGGCGACATGCTCTACATGGCTGGCGGCGGGCGCATCACCCGCGTCCACGGCCCCTTCGTCTCGGATGCCGAGGTCGAGAAGGTCGTCGCCCATCTCAAGACGCAAGGCCGGCCGCAATATCTCGACGCCGTCACCTGCGAGGAGGAAGAGGCTGCGCCCGAGGGCGAGGACGGCGCGGTCTTCGACAAGACCGGCATGGGCCAGGCCGAGAGCGAGGATCCTTACGACCAGGCGGTGGCGGTGGTGCTGCGCGACAAGAAGGCCTCGACCTCCTACATCCAGCGCCGCCTGCAGATCGGCTACAACCGCGCCGCCTCGATCATGGAGCGGATGGAGAACGAGGGCATCGTCGGCCCCGCCAACCACGCCGGCAAACGCGAAATCCTCGTCGAAACCGGCCGGGCCCGCGAAGACGAGGATTGAGGCAAGGCGGCGCAGCCCTTGTCCTGAGGGCTGCCGGTCCTCAAATTGCCATCAGGACGCTGCAACCTGCAGCGCAATAAAGGCGTTCAGGACCGAGAGCCGGAGGCTCTTCCGGAACAAATCCGCCGCCGGCCGACGTGGCCGACCGCGAAACAAGGGAGCGAGGCCGGCTCATGGCATCGACATCGACGCGACCGAACCGGGCTGCGCTCACGGGCCGCGTCGCGATTCTGGCGTGCTGCGGCGTCCTGGCACTGTCCGCGCCGCTGGCAGCCCAGCCGCTCCAGATCCTGCCGCCGAAGCCCGCCGCGACCAAGCCGGCCGCTCCGCGCGCCCTGCCGTTGCCGCCGGTGCGGCCGGCCGGGCTCGGTCTGCCCCGCGTCGCCGAGGCCGCGACCGTTCAGGCGGCCTCCGTCGGAGCCACCGCTCCTGCCGCAGCCGAAGCGACACGCGCAGCGCCGTCTGTCCCCGTCACCCGCGCTCGCACAGCAGCGCCGGCCACCCGCGAGGAGGCGATCGAGCGGCTGAACGCCTATCTCAACAGCTTCACCACGCTGCAGGGCAATTTCATCCAGCATGCTGCCGATGGCCGGCGCCTCGAGGGCCGCATCTATATTCAGCGTCCGGGCAAGATGCGCTTCGAATACGAGCCGCCCGCGACGATCGAGGTCATCGCCGACGGCACCTCGGTCGCCGTGCGCGACAAGCGGCTGGCGACGCAGGATGTCTATTCGCTCGGCCAGACGCCGCTGAAGTTCCTCGTGCGCGAGCGCATGGATCTGGCGCGCGAGGGTACGATCACCGGCGCCGCGGTCGATGGCGATGTGCTGACGCTGCGCCTGGAGGATCGTACGACGCTAGGCGGGACCTCCAAGATCGCCCTCAAATTCGATCTCGCCGCGAATGTGCTGCGGCAATGGGTGGTCGTCGATCCGCAAGGCTACGAGACCAGCGTGTCGCTCTATAACCTCGACACCCAGCGCAAGCCCGACGCGAAGAACTTCGTCATCGACTATCAGCGCAGGCTCTGACGTTCCGCCTCGCCGCGCTCGGCGGCGGGTCATCGACCCGACGGCGCCAATCCGGCTTGCTTTTCACGCCGCCCCGAACCAGTTTCCGGCACCTCTCTTTGCCGGAAGCGCGCGCGTGCAACTCACCGTCACCAGCTGGAACATCAACTCGGTCAGGCTGCGCATCAGCATGATCACCGATTTCCTGACGCGTCATGCGCCGGACATCCTGTGCCTCCAGGAAACCAAGACGCCGGACGACCAGTTTCCGGCCAAGGCCTTCGAAAAGGCCGGCTATGTCCATCAGGCCTTCATCGGCCAGAAGGGCTATAACGGCGTCGCGATCCTCTCGAAGCTGCCCTTCAGCGAACGCGACGCGATGGCGATGTGCGGCCGCAACGACGCCCGCCACATGACCGTGGTGCTGGATGCCGCTGCAGGGGCCGCCGCCGGCATCGCGATCCATAATTTCTACATCCCCGCCGGCGGCGACATTCCCGATCCCGCGAAGAACGACAAGTTCGCCCACAAGCTCGCCTTCCTCGATGAGATCGGCGCCTGGAACGTCGCCAAGCGCCCGACCGATCGCCCGGCGATTCTGGTCGGCGACCTCAACATCGCGCCTTATGAGCACGATGTCTGGAGCCACAAGCAGTTGCTCGACGTCGTCAGCCATACGCCGATCGAAACGACGACGCTGGAGAAGCTGCGCTCAGAAGGCGGCTGGACCGATGCGGCACGTCGGCTGCGCCCGGAGCCGGAGAAGCTCTACAGCTGGTGGAGCTATCGCGCCGCCGACTGGGAGGCCTCCAACCGCGGCCGAAGGCTCGACCATATCTGGCTGTCAGATGCGCTGACGCCGTCGCTGCGCGACGTCACCTTCCTGCGCGAGGCGCGGGGCTGGGAGCGCCCCTCCGACCATGTCCCTGTGACCGTGACGCTGGAGCTGTGAGGCGCGCCCTCAGCCGCGCTCCAGGGCCGTCAGCGCCTCCTGCACGGCGGCGAGTTGCCCGACGAAGCCCTGCAGCCGCTGCGCCACCGCCGCGGCGATCGCCTCCGCCGAAGCCGGCGATTCGGCCAGGACCCGGCGCATCACGCTGCGCGACAGCCGCATCACCTGCGTCGGTTCGCGCGCAATCGCCGTCACGGGCCGCGCCACAGCGGCAAACAGCGCCGTCTCGCCGATCAGCGCGCCCGGCCCGACGATTTCCTGCGCGGGCTGGCCATCCTCGCGGCTGTCGAGCGCCACCGCGCCCGAGATCACCAGCACCGCCCCGTCCGAGGGCTCGCCGACGCGGAACAGCACGTCCCCGGCGCGCAGGATCCGGCTCTCGGCCGCGAAGGCGAGCAGACGCAGCGCATCGCGCTCCATCAGGCTCAGCAGCGGCTGCCGGGCCAGCAGGGCGATGTCGTCGTCGAGGGCCATGTCCTAGGGGTTGAGCCGGTAGCCGCCGGCATCCGTCACCAGCAGGCGGGCATTGCCCGGATCGGGCTCGATCTTCTGCCGCAGCCGGTAGATATGCGTTTCGAGCGTGTGGGTGGTGACCTGGCTGTTGTAGCCCCAGACCTCCTGCAGCAGCACCTCGCGGGCGATCGGCTTGCGCCCCGCCCGGTAGAGGAAGCGCAGGATCGCGGTCTCCTTCTCGGTCAGCTTGGTCTTCGAGCCCTTTTCGCTGACGAGCAGCTTGGAACCGGGATGGAAGGTGTAGGGGCCGACCTGGAAGACCGCGTCTTCGCTCGCCTCATATTGCCGCAGATGGGCGCGGATGCGCGCCAGCAGAACGGCGAACTTGAAAGGCTTCACGACATAGTCGTTGGCGCCGGCTTCGAGCCCCAGCACCGTATCGGCATCCGAGCCCTGGCCGGTGAGCATGATCACCGGGCTCTTGAAGCCGTTCTTGCGCATCAGCTTCACCGCCTCGCGCCCGTCCATGTCGGGCAGGCCGACATCCATGATGGCGAGATCGATGCGCTCGGCCTGCACCGCCTTGACGGCGCCCGTGGCAGTGCCGGCGGTCGAGAGCTTGAACTCGTCATAGAGCGCGAGCTGCTCGGCGAGCGCGTCTCGCAGGGTCTGGTCGTCATCGACCAGCAGGATATGATGCACGGCGGGCATGGGATCGTTCGCACGAGAAATGAACCGTCACCATGAGCCCGCCGAATCCCGACCGCAAGTCACGCGCAATGGAATTCCCGTGAGAAACCGTGATCGGGCCGGCCCGGGCCGCCTCCAGCAGAGTCCCCGCCTGCTCTCGACGCTGCGCGTCTTCGCCTCGGTCCGCGACCGCAGGAAGGGCTTTCTCGTCGCCGGGGGAACGGCCTTTCCCTGCGCGCTGGGCCGCTCCGGCATCGGCACGTTGAAGCGCGAGGGCGACGGCCGCACGCCCCGCGCCAATCTGCCGCTGCGGCGCGTGCTCTACCGTGCCGACCGAATCGTCAGGCCGCGCAGCCTTCTGCCGCTGCGCATCATTGGCCCGCGCGATGCCTGGTGCGACGATGCTGCGGATCGCCGCTACAACCGCCTGATCGACCGCCCGCCCGGCGAAGCCGAGGAGCGGCTGACCCGCGACGACCACCTCTACGACGTCATCGTCGAGCTGGGCTGGAACGACGCCCCGGTCGTGCGCGGGCGCGGCAGCGCGATCTTTTGGCATCTCGCCCGCCCCGGCTTCACCCCGACGGCGGGCTGCGTCGCGGTCGAGCGTCATGTCTTCGCGAAGGTGCTGCCCCGGCTGGCGCGACGCTGCATGATGCTGGTCAGATAGAGGCATTGCGGCCAAACACCGCCTCAGCCAGATCGTCATTCTCGGGCAAAGCGAAGCGAAGACCCGAGAATCTCCGGCCGAAAGGAGCGCAGAACCTCTTCGGCCTGAGATGGTCGGGTCAAGCCCGACCATGACGTAAACTACCCACGCGCACCGAAGATGGCGCTGCCGACGCGCACATGCGTTGCGCCCAGCTGGATCGCTGCCTCGTAATCGGCACTCATGCCCATCGACAGGCCGCGCAGGCCGTGGCGGGCGGCGATCTTGGCGAGCAGCGCGAAATGCGGCGAGGGCGGATCGGCGGCCGGGGGAATGCACATCAGCCCCTCGATCGTCAGCCCGTGATGGACGCGGCAGCTCTCGAGGAAGCCGTCGATCTCCGCCGGGCTGACCCCGCCCTTCTGCGGCTCGTCACCCGTGTTGACCTGCACATAGAGGGTCGGCGCGCGCCCGCTGCGCGCGATCTCGCGGGACAGCTCCCTGGCGAGGCTCTCGCGGTCGAGCGAATGGATCGCGTCAAACAGCTCGACCGCCTCCCTCGCCTTGTTCGACTGCAGCGGTCCGATCATATGGACCTGCGCATCGGGGAAACGCGCCTTCAGCGCCGGCCATTTCGCCTTCGCCTCCTGGACATAGTTCTCGCCGAAAAGTCGCTGGCCGGCTTCCAGCACCGGCAGGATCGCCTCCGCCGGCATCGTCTTCGACACGGCGATCAGCGCGACCGAGTCGGGATCGCGCTCGACATCGCGCGCCGCCTGCGCGATCGCAGACCGAATCTGCGCCCATCGCGTCACCGTATCGCTCATCGGAAGCCCTCGCATGCCCGGCACGGCGTTGACCGCGCCGCCTCAATGGTGTCCTAGAGCATGATGCCGAAAAGTGGGAACCGGTTTTCGGCCACCATCCTGCGCTGACCTGCGGACGGGACGGCTGCCGTCTCCGTCCGGCCCCATCCGATCATGCAAGAATAGCCCGCTGCCATGGCCGTCGAACGCTACAATCCCAAGGAATCCGAGCCGAAATGGCGCGCCGTCTGGCAGGAGCGCAAGCTCTTCGAGACGCGCAACGACGACCCGCGGCCGAGCTACTACGTGCTCGAGATGTTTCCCTATCCATCGGGCCGCATCCATATGGGCCATGTCCGCAACTATGCGATGGGCGACGTGGTCGCGCGCTACAAGCGCGCCAAGGGCTTCGCCGTGCTGCATCCGATGGGGTGGGACGCCTTCGGCCTGCCGGCGGAGAACGCCGCCAAGCAGAAGAAGGTGCATCCGCGGGAATGGACCTATGCCAACATCGCCGCGATGCGCACGCAGCTGCAGTCCATGGGCCTTTCGCTCGACTGGAGCCGCGAACTCGCGACCTGCGATCCCTCCTATTATCGCCACCAGCAGAAGATGTTCCTGGACTTCCTCAAGGCCGGGCTCGTCGACCGCAAGACGGCGAAGGTGAACTGGGACCCGGTCGACGAGACCGTGCTCGCCAATGAGCAGGTCATCGACGGTAAGGGCTGGCGCTCGGGCGCCGCGGTCGAGATCCGCGAACTGACGCAGTGGTTCTTCAGGATAACCGCCTTCGGCCAGGAGCTGCACGACGCTCTCGAGGGGCTGACCCGCTGGCCCGACAAGGTGCGGCTGATGCAGAAGAACTGGATCGGCCGCTCGGAAGGGCTGCTGGTTCGTTTCGCGCTCGAATCGAATGCGTTCGGAGCGGAAGAGGTCGAGGTCTACACCACCCGGCCCGACACGCTGTTCGGTGCGAAGTTCCTCGGCATTGCCCCCGATCATCCGCTCGCCAAGGCCGCCGCGGCCGAAAACCCCGCGCTGCAGGCCTTCATCGACGAGTGCAAGCGCACCGGCACCGCCCAGGAGAACATCGACAAGGCCGAAAAGCTCGGCTTCGACACGGGGCTTCGCGTCGCGCATCCCTTCGATGCGTCCTGGACGCTGCCGGTCTATGTCGCCAACTTCATCCTAATGGAATACGGCACGGGCGCCATCTTCGGCTGCCCGGCGCATGACCAGCGCGACCTCGATTTCGTCAACAAATACGGCCTCGGCAACACGCCGGTGGTGGCGCCGGAAGGCGTCGATCCGGCCGGCTTCGTCATCACCGACACCGCCTATGTCGACGATGGCCGCATGATCAATTCGCGATTCCTGGACGGGCTGACGATCGCCGAGGCGAAGGAGGAGGTCGCGCGGCGCCTCGAGACCGAGACCCGCGGCAATCGTCCGATCGCCGCTCGCAAGATCAATTTCCGCCTGCGCGACTGGGGCATCTCGCGCCAGCGCTACTGGGGCTGCCCGATTCCCGTGATCCATTGCGCGAGCTGCGGCACGGTTCCGGTTCCCGATGCCGACCTGCCGGTGAAGCTGCCCGACGACGTCTCCTTCGACCGGCCGGGCAACCCGCTCGACCACCATCCGAGCTGGAAGCACGTCGCCTGCCCGCAATGCGGCGCGGCCGCCCGGCGCGAAACCGACACGATGGACACCTTTGTCGACTCGTCCTGGTATTTCGCGCGCTTCACCGATCCCTGGCGGACGGAGAGCCCGACCGACCGCGCCGTCGTCGACCGCTTCCTGCCCGTCGACCAGTATATCGGAGGCGTCGAGCACGCGATCCTGCACCTGCTCTATTCGCGCTTCTTCACCCGCGCGATGAAGGCGACCGGCCATGCCGGGCTCGACGAGCCCTTCGACGGCATGTTCACGCAAGGCATGGTCGTCCATGAGACCTATCGCGACGCGGACGGCAACTGGGTCGAGCCCGGCGATGTCCGCCTCGAGACCGAGGGCGCTGAGCGCCGCGGCTTCCATGTCGAGACCGGGGCGCCGATCGAGATCGGCGCCATCGAGAAGATGTCGAAGTCGAAGAAGAACGTCGTCGACCCCGACGACATCATCGCCTCCTATGGCGCCGACACGGCTCGCTGGTTCATGCTCTCGGATTCGCCGCCGGATCGCGACGTGATCTGGACCGACGAGGGCGTGCAGGGCGCCGCGCGTTTCGTCCAGCGCCTCTGGCGCCTGCTGAACGAGATCGCAGAGCGGACCGGAAACGCCACCACCGCTCCTGCGACCCTCGGCGAGGCCGCGCAGACTCTCCGCAAGGCCACGCACCGGGCACTGGACGCCGTCGGCAACGACATCGAGCGGCTGGCCTTCAACCGCTGCATCGCCCATGTCTACACGCTGACCAACGCGATCGGGAAAGCACTGGACGCCGCCGCCGAGGCTGCAGCCCTGCCGGCCGACATGGCCTTCGCCCTGCATGAGGCCGGGGTCATCGTGACGCAGCTCGTCGCGCCGATGATGCCGCATCTCGCCGAGGAATGCTGGCGCGTGCTGGGCGGGAACGGGCTCGTCGGGGAGGCCGCCTGGCCGGTGGCCGAGGCGTCCCTGCTCAAGGACGATAGCATCGTCCTGCCCGTTCAGGTCAACGGCAAGAAGCGCGCCGAGGTGACCGTGCCCGCCGATGCGGATATTATCGCGGTCGAGGCCCTTGTGCGGGCCTCGGAGATCGTCACCAAGGCGCTTGACGGCCGCGAGATCCGCAAGATCATCGTGGTTCCCGGGAGAATCGTGAATGTCGTCCTCTGAGATCGGTCGTCCCGGAGCCCTGCGGGGCTCCCGCCTGATGCTGGCCGCCGCCCTTTTGGCGGCCGCGACCGCTGGCGGATGCTTCCAGCCCCTTTATGCCGAGAACACGCGCTCCGTCACCGGCGGCAGCATCAAGGATGCGTTCAAGGAGATTGAGGTCCCGGAGATGAAGGGGCTGATCGGCCATTATCTGCGCAACGAACTCGTCTTCGAGCTCGATGGCGGCAATGAGCCGGACCGGACCAAGCGGCTCAAGTTCCAGAGCCAGATCTCGGAGTCTCTCGAGGTCGTGACGGTCGACTACGCAAATGGCCGTGCCGATTCGGCGATCCTGGTGGCGACGGCGAACTGGTCCCTCACCGACACGACCTCCGGCAAAGTCGTATCGCAAGGGATGAACGTCGTGCGCGCTCCCTATGAGCGCTCCTCGCAGCGTTTTGCGACGGTGCGTGCCGCGCGCGACGCCCAGATCCGGGCGGCCAAAAACCTCGCCACGCTCATCCGCGGGCAGATCGCCGCCGATCTCTTCGCTGGCTGAGGCGCCGAGGAACGCGGCATGGCCGCCATCAAGGCGCATGAGGCGGACCGCGCCCTCGCGAAGCTCGATCCAGCCTATCGTCTCGTCCTGATTTACGGGCCCGATGCCGGGCTCGTGACCGAACGCGCCGCGACCCTCGCCCGCGCCCATGTCGACGATCCCGACGACGCCTTCCAGCTCGTCCGGATGAGCGGCGACGACATCGCCTCCGATCCGATGAAGCTGGTCGACGAGGCCAACACCATCGGCCTCTTCGGCGGACGGCGCAGCATCCGTGTCTCGCCGACCTCCAAGGCTCTGCTCGCCGCCGTAGAGCCACTGCTGGCGACACCGTCGAAGGACGCCATTGTCATCGTTGAGGCGGGCGATCTCCAGCGTAACAACCCGCTGCGCACCGCCTGCGAGCGGGCCCGCACCGCCCTCGCCGTACCCTGCTATGGCGATGCCGCCCGCGACCTGGGCACCATCATCGACGAGATGGTCCGCGCCGCGGGCAAATCGATCGACCGCGCCAGCCGCGACCATCTCGCGGGCCTTCTGGGCGGCGACCGCCAGACCTCGCGACGCGAGATCGAGAAGCTCCTGCTCTATGTCGGTGACGAGCCCGCCGTCACCCAAGCGCATATCGAGGCGGTCGTCGGCGACACGGCGCAGCGCGAGCAGGCCATGCTGATCGACGCTGTCTTCGGGGGAAAGCTGCCCGTCCTCGATCTCGCCCAGGCCAAGCTGGCCAGCGAAGGGCTCGACGCCGGCGTCATGCTCGGCGCCGTGCTGCGTCATGCTCTCGCGCTGCTGAAAGCCCGCCAGGGGATGGACGCCGGCCGCAGCGCGCGGGACATGGTCGCGGCGATGCGCCTGCCCTATCCGCGCATCGCCACCACGGAAGCAGCCCTCTCGGCCTGGACCACGGCGAAGCTGATGGAAGCGGTGACGCTGCTGGGGAATGCCACGCTCGCCGCGCGTCGCGACGGCGACCTCGGGCGTGCCGGCGCGACGCGCGCGCTGTGGACGCTGGCGCGCCTCGGCCGGTCGGCCGGGCGTGGCGACTAGCCGTTCAGTCCTTCAGGCGGCGGCAGAGCGCGTCGAGCTGCTCCAGCGTCTTGTAGCTGATCTTGACCTCGCCACTGCCATTGGCGCGGTGGCTGATCGAAACGGATAGGCCGAGCGCCTCTTCCAGCGCCTTTTCGACGGCACGCGTGTCCGGGTCCTTCTCGACCTTGGGCTTGCTGGCGATGCTCTTGGTTTCGCCGCGCGATTCCTCCTGGACGATGCGCTCGATGTCGCGGACGCTGAGCCCCTGATCGACGATCTTGCGCGCCATCAGTTCCGGGTCCGAAACGGACAGCAGCGCGCGGGCGTGGCCGGCGGACACGGAGCCCTCGCTGACCATCTGACGCACCGAGGCGGGCAGCTTCGACAGCCGCAGCGTGTTCGCGACATGGCTGCGGCTCTTGCCGATCACCCGCGCGAGGTCGTTCTGCGTGTAATTGAACTCGGCGATGAGCTGCTCATAGCCCGCCGCCTCCTCGATCGCGTTCAGGTCCGTGCGCTGCACGTTCTCGACGATGGCGATCTCCAGCGCTTCGCGATCATCCGCCTCGACCAGAATGACCGGCACGTCATGCAGGCCGGCCCGCTGCGCCGCGCGCCAGCGGCGCTCGCCGGCGATGATCTCATAGGCGTCGATCATGCCGACGATCGGGCGCACGATGATCGGCTGCAGAATGCCGCGCTCCTTCACCGAGGCCGTCAGCTCCTCGAGATCGCCCTCGGCAAAGCTGCGACGCGGATTGCGCGCGCTCGGGCGTAGAAATTCGACCGGCACGCGGCGCTGGCCACGCGCCCGTTCGAGCGCCCCGATTTCCTCCCCGACATCGCCGATCAGGGCGGCCAGGCCGCGGCCGAGACGCGAGCGCCCCTGTTCTTCCGCCATCGCCATCGCGTTCAACCTCTGCGTGATTGTTTCAGGCCGCTGCGCGCAGCGCGCGCTCGCGGCGGATGACCTCGGAGGCCAGCTTGAGATAGGCCTGCGAGCCAGAGCAGCGCAAATCGTAGAGCAGCGCCGGTTTCCCGTAGGAGGGCGCCTCGGAGACCCGCACATTCCGTGGGATCACCGTCTCGTAAACCTTGTCGCCGAGGAATTCGCGCACATCGGCCATGACCTGACCGGAGAGGTTGTTGCGCGGATCGTACATCGTCAGCACGACGCCCTGGATGATCAGCCGGGGATTGAGGCCGGCGCGAACCTGCTCAACCGTCTTCAGCAGCTGGCTCAGACCCTCCAGCGCGAAGAACTCACACTGCAACGGCACCAGCACGGCATCGGACGCCGTCATCGCGTTGATGGTGATCAGGCTCAGCGAAGGCGGGCAATCGATCAGGACATAGGTCAGGCCGGCGCAGCGCTGGTCATAGACCAGCTCGTCGATCGCGTTCTTCAGGCGATGGGCACGATCCTTCGAGGCGGCGATTTCCAGCTCGACCCCCAGCAGATCCAGCGTCGAGGGAGCGAGAAACAGACCCGGAACAGCCGTCTCCTGCATGGCTTGGCCAAGCCCGACATCCCCGCACAGCACGTCATAGGTCGAGGATTTGCGGCTGCGGCGGTCGACGCCCAGCCCGGTCGAGGCGTTGCCCTGCGGGTCGAGATCGACGATCAGCACCTTCTCGCCGATCGCCGCCAGCGCCGTGCCCAGATTGATCGCGGTCGTGGTCTTTCCGACACCGCCCTTCTGATTCGCGAGCGCGAGCACGCGCGGGCGGCGCGGCATCGGAACAGGGGTCATGTCGGTCATGGATCGGCCCGTTTCTCGGCCGCTTGGACCATCAGGATCCTTGCGGCCCCATCCGTCACGGAGGAAACCGTTGAGGCCTGAATCTTCCAATATCTGGACGACTCCGTCAATTCCGCATCTAGATGTTGTCCCTTCGGAAAGAGACCCAATGTCCCCGTTCTCAACAGCTCTTTGCACCAGTCGAGAAGCTGGGGCAGGGGGGCGAGCGCCCGCGCCGTCACCACATCGACGCAGCCGGTGAAATCGCCGATGACGTCCTCGATCCGGGCTGCATGCACGGTCACCGGCGCCCCGGTCAGGCGCGCCGCATGCCGCAGAAAGGCGCATTTGCGGCTGTTGCTCTCGACGAGGTGAATGCGCCCGCCCGGAAACTCGGCCAGGCAGATGCCGATCACCAGACCGGGGAAACCTCCGCCGGAACCGAGGTCGAGCCACGTCTTCGCATTCGGCGCGAGCCGGGCGATCTGTAGCGAATCGGCGACATGCCGTGTCCAGACATCGGCGAGGGTGGCGCCGGAAACCAGATTCTTCGCCGCCTGCCAGCGTTCGAGTTCGGCGACCAGCAGGGCGAGGCGCTCCTCTGTTTCACGTGAAACAGGCGTCAAGCGCAAAGCGCGGGCACGGTCGGAATTATCAACAGTCATCGGCCTGTTATCAACAGAGGGATGGCGCGCCTGTGGATCACCCGGCGACCGCAGCGGCTCGGCGCTTGCGCGAATGGGCTGCGAGCAGCGTCAGAGCGGCAGGGGTCATGCCCTCGATCCGGCCGGCCTGGGCGATATCGGCCGGCCGTTCGGTGCGCAGTTTCGCCTTGAGTTCGTTGGACAGCCCGGAAATGCCGTCGAGGTCGAGATCATCCGGGAGCTTCAGCGCCTGATCGCGCTGATAGGATGCGATCTCGTCCGCCTGACGATCCAGATAGACGGAATAAACGGCGTCGGCCGTCGCGCGGGCGATGGTCCGGGGGGAATAGCCGCCCAGCTCAGGCCAGATCGCGGCAAGTCTGTCAAAACCGACATCGGGGTAGGACAGGATCTGATAGGCGCTGCGACGCAGCCCGTCGCGGTTCAGTTGTAGCCCCGCGGCCTCGGCCTGCTGCGGCGACAGGGTCAGCGAACGAAGCTGAGCCGTAAGGCCCTGCGTTTCCGCCTGCTGCGCCTGAAAGACCTCATGCCGCCTGGATCCGACGACACCGAGGCTCGCGCCGAGGCGGGTCAGCCGCTCATCGGCATTGTCGACGCGCAGCGACAGCCGGAATTCGGCTCGCGAGGTGAACATTCGGTACGGCTCCGTAACGCCCCGCGTAACCAGATCGTCGACCATCACCCCGGTATAGGAGGCGGTTCGCTCCAGCACGATCGGCTCGGCACCGCTCGCGCGGCGCGCCGCATTCAACCCTGCCAGCACACCCTGGGCGCCGGCTTCCTCATAGCCCGTCGTGCCGTTGATCTGCCCCGCGAGAAAGAGCCCAGCGATCGCCCGCGTCTCGAGCGTGTTCCGCAGGGCGCGAGGATCGACGAAATCATATTCGATCGCATAGCCCGGGCGCAGCATCGCGGCACGCTCCAAACCTGGGATCGTCGCCAGCAAGCCACGCTGAACATCCTCCGGCAGCGAGGTCGAAATCCCGTTCGGGTAGACGGTGTCGTCGTCCAGTCCCTCGGGCTCCAGAAAGATCTGATGGCCGTCCCGATCGCCGAAGCGCCCGACCTTGTCCTCGATCGAGGGACAATAGCGCGGTCCCCGTCCTTCGATCTGACCCGAGAACATCGGCGCGCGGTGGAGATTGCCGCGGATCAAATCATGGCTGGCCAGCGTCGTGCGGGTGATGCCGCAGGCGATCTGTGGCGTGGCGATCCGATCGGTCAGCGCCGAGAAGGGCTCGGGCGGGTCATCCCCCGCCTGCATCTCGAGCGCCGCCCAATCGATGGTGCGGCCGTCCAAGCGCGGGGGCGTCCCGGTCTTCAGCCGGCCGAGCGGGAAGCCGTAGCGCTCCAGCGTCGCCGAAAGGCCGAGCGAGGGCGCCTCCTCGACACGACCGGCGGGAATTCGCGTTTCGCCGATATGGATCAGCCCCCGCAGGAACGTCCCGGTCGTCAGCACGACCGTTCCGGCACCGAATCGCCGCCCATCGGCGAGGATCACGCCTGCGACGCGACCATCGCGAACGTCCAGATCGAAGACATCGCCCGCAATCTGGGTCAACCTGTCCTGCTCTGCCAGGAGATCCTGGATCGCCTGGCGGTAGAGCTTGCGGTCGGCCTGCGCGCGAGGACCGCGCACGGCCGGGCCCTTGCGCCGGTTGAGCATGCGGAACTGAATGCCGCCCCGATCGGCCGCACGCGCCATCAGGCCATCGAGCGCATCGATCTCGCGGACGAGATGGCCCTTGCCGAGACCGCCGATCGCGGGGTTGCACGACATCACGCCGATCGTCTCGAGCCGGTGCGTGATTAACGCGGTCCGCGCGCCGAAACGCGCAGCAGCGGCCGCAGCCTCGACGCCAGCATGACCGCCACCGACGACCACGACGTCGTAGCAGCTCTCGGACGGGTTGTGGGACATCGCGTTTGGCTAGCGAAGCGACGCCGGCAGGTCAAACATTATCGCGCGGGACACGGGCCGGCGCCGGCGCTATTTGCCGATGCAGAAGCCAGCGAAGAGCTGGTCCAGCACATCCTCGACATCGACCCGCCCCAGCAGCCGTTCGAGCGCGCGCACGGCCAGCCGCAGGTCCTCCGCCAAGAGTTCGGCCGGTGCGCCGGGCGAAGCCAGGATGCGTTCCAGAGCGACAACGGCCTCCGCGATCGCCGCGCGATGACGCTCTCGCGTGAGGAGCGCCGGTTCGGGCTGCTCTTCGCCGGCCAGCCGCCGCACCAACAGCGCGAGGAGTTGCGGCATTCCTTCGCCGCTCCGGGCGGAGATCCGCAATTCGCCGGGACGGGCTGTCCCTCCGAGATCGGCTTTCGTTGCGAGCGCGATGACGGAGCCGCCGGGATGGTCTCGATCCGCATCCGAATCGATCGCGCGCAGGCTCAACACGAGGTCCGCCTTGGCAGCGAGGTCGCGCGCACGCCGCACACCTTCGGCCTCGATCGCATCGTCGCTGTCGCGCAGTCCAGCCGTGTCGATCAGGGTGACCGGAAGACCATCGAGATCGAGGCGGACCTCGATGGCATCACGCGTCGTGCCGGCGACCGGTGAGACGATCGCGACCTCGCGCCGGGCGAGGGCGTTCAGCAGGCTGGACTTGCCCGCATTGGGTGGCCCCGCCAGCACCACGACGAATCCCTCGCGAACCCGTTCGCCATGGGCGAAGCCACGCTGGGCATCCCGGAGCCCGGCGAGGACGCCGGCAGCGCGTTGAAGCGCCCGCTCCACCAGGGGACCCTCGACATCGCCCTCATCCGAGAAGTCGAGTTCGGCCGCGAGCAGCGCCTGGGCTTCCACCAACGGCTGGCGCCAGCCGGCCACCGCCGTGCCCAGCGCACCGTCCATCTGGCGCAGCGCCTGACGCCTCTGCCATTCCGTTTCCGAATCGATCAGATCCGCCAGACCTTCGACTGCGGCGAGGTCGAGCTTTCCGGCCTCGAAGGCGCGCCGGGTGAATTCGCCAGGCTCGGCCAGACGAACGCCATCATGCGACGAGAGCAGGCCCAATAGCCGCGCCAGAACCGCGCGCGAGCCGTGAATGTGGAATTCGGCGACATCCTCGCCGGTGAAACTGGCCGGGCCGGGAAAAAACAGGATGAGAGCCTGATCGACGACATCGCCGGCGGCGTCCCGCAAGGCCCGCAGCGTCGCCTGGCGCGGGGAGGGCACGACACCGGAGATTGTTTCGAGAACGAATCGAACGCGCGGTCCCGACACCCTAACGACGGCGACACCCGCCCGTCCGGGCGCGGAGGAGAGAGCGACGATCGTAGGCGTAGCAGGATCAGCCATCGCTCTCAGCCGTTCCGCAGCTCAGAACGGCACCGAATCGGCCGGCGCGTCGGCCGCTCAGGTGTTCATGGAGTCGAAGAAGTCGGCGTTCTGCTTCGTCTGACGCAGCTTGTCCATCAGGAATTCGATCGCGTCCTGCGGGCCCATCGGGTTGAGGATGCGGCGCAGCACATAGGTCTTGGTGAGCACATCCTTCGGCGTGATGAGCTCTTCCTTGCGGGTGCCCGACTTGAGGATGTCGATCGCCGGGAAGATGCGCTTGTCGGAGACCTTGCGGTCCAGCACGATTTCCGAGTTACCGGTGCCCTTGAACTCCTCGAAGATGACCTCGTCCATGCGGCTGCCGGTGTCGATCAGCGCGGTGGCGACGATGGTCAGCGACCCGCCCTCCTCGATGTTGCGGGCCGCACCGAAGAAGCGCTTGGGCCGCTGCAGGGCGTTGGCGTCGACACCGCCGGTCAGCACCTTGCCGGAGGAGGGGACGACCGTGTTGTAGGCGCGGCCGAGGCGGGTGATCGAGTCCAGCAGGATCACCACGTCGCGGCCATGTTCAACCAGGCGCTTCGCCTTCTCGATGACCATCTCCGCAACCTGGACGTGGCGCGTGGCCGGCTCGTCGAAGGTCGAGGAGACGACCTCGCCCTTCACCGAGCGCTGCATGTCGGTGACCTCTTCCGGCCGCTCGTCGATTAGCAGAACGATGAGATAGCATTCGGGATGATTGGTGGTGATCGACTGTGCGATGTTCTGCAGCAGCACGGTCTTGCCGGTGCGCGGCGGCGCGACGATCAGGGCGCGCTGGCCCTTGCCGATCGGGGCGACGATGTCGATGACGCGGGCCGAGAAATCCTTCTTGACCGGTTCGGCAACCTCGAGCCGAAGTCGCTCGTCAGGATAGAGCGGCGTCAGATTGTCGAAATTGATCTTGTGCTTGATCCGCTCGGGATCCTCGAAATTGATCGTGTTGACCTTGAGCAGGGCGAAGTAGCGCTCGCCGTCCTTGGGGCTGCGAATCGGCCCCTCGACTGTGTCACCCGTGCGAAGACCGAACTTCCGGATCTGCGTCGGCGAGACATAGATGTCGTCCGGACCCGGCAGGTAGTTCGAATCGGGCGAGCGCAGGAAGCCGAAACCGTCGGGCAGGACCTCGACCACGCCCTCGCCGAGAATCTCGGTCTCCCTCGCGGCGAGCTGCTTCAGGATCGCGAACATCAGCTCCTGCTTGCGCATCGTGCTGGCGTTCTCGACCTCGAGCCCCTCCGAAAAGGCGAGCAGTTCGGTCGGCGATTTGACCTTGAGGTCTTGGAGCTTGATTTCCCGCATGGGGCACCCGGATCGAAAATGTCGCGACACGGAAGGTCGCAACCAGGACGGTAATGGGATGATCGACAGGCCCGGACGGACGGCGCTGGGGTTGAGCGCCACGAGCGGCTGCCAGGGCAGTCGGCTCACGAACCATCGACAACAGGGAGAACGCTGGAGAAGCGTGATGTCTGATAACCGGAAACCGCGTCCGGCTCAAGCGCGAAACCGCAGGCGCCTCAGAACGGCTTGACGATGACGAGAATGACGATGCCGACCATCAGCACCGCCGGCACCTCGTTGATCACCCGGTAGAAGCGGCCCGACTTCGTATTCCGATCGTTGGCGAAGTCCCGGACCCGTCCGACGAGATAGCCATGGACGCCCGAAAGCAGCACGACCAGCAGGATCTTGCCGTGCAGCCAGCCGCCCTTGAAGCCGAAGGCAGCCCAGGCGAGGTAGAGGCCCAGCACCCAGGTGACGATCATCGCCGGGTTCATGATGCCCCGGAGCAGCCGCCGCTCCATCACCTTGAAGGTCTCGGACTGCACCGAGCCCGGTGGTGCATCGACGTGATAGACCATGAGGCGTGGCAGATAGAGCATCCCGGCCATCCAGGAGATCACCGCCAGCACGTGGATGGCCTTCAGCCATTCATACATCGCGAACGCGCTCCGTCCTGCCCACTGCGGTCAGCCCCGCACCGCGGCCAGCAGCCGCTCGACATGGGCGATCGGCGTGTCCGGCAGGATGCCGTGCCCGAGGTTGAAGACGAAGGGTCCTTGTCCGAACGCCTCCATCACGGCCGCAATCTCGCGTTCCAGCTCGGGACCACCGGCGCGCAGCACCAGCGGGTCGAGATTGCCCTGCACCGGCACCAGCGACTGGATCTCGTCGCGGGCGAAACCACGATCGATCTCCGATTCGAGGCCGACCGCATCGACACCCGTGCCGCGGACATAGGCTGGAATCAGCCTGCCTGCGCCACGCGGGAAACCGATGATCCGGGCCTTCGGCTGTCGGGCGCGCACACCCTCGACGATCCGCCGCGTCGGCACGATGCACCAGCGCTCGAAATCGGCCTCGCCCAGCGAACCGGCCCAGCTGTCGAATATCTGGACCGCATCGACACCGGCCTCGATCTGCGCACAGAGATAATCGATCGAGGTCGCGACGATCCGGTCGATAATGTCCCGGAACAGCGCCTCGTCGCGGGTGAAGAGGTCCTTGGCTGGCCCCTGATCCGGAGTGCCCCGGCCCGCGACCATATAGGTCGCCACTGTCCAGGGCGCGCCGCAGAAGCCGATGAAGGCCGTTCCCGTCGGAAGCCCGGCGCGGACACGCCGCACCGTCTCGATGACAGGATCCAGCACGGAAAGCCCGGCATGCCTGTCGATCTCGGACAGCCTGTTACGATCGGCAACCGGCTCTAGACGGGGACCTTCGCCCTCGACGAACCAGAGCTTCTGGCCGAGCGCCTGCGGCACGACGAGAATATCGGAGAACAGGATCGCGGCGTCGAAACCGAAGCGGCGGATCGGCTGGAGGGTGACCTCAGCAGCCCATTCCGGATTGTAGCAGAGGCCGAGGAAGCTGCCGGCCTTGGCCCGGAGCTCGCGGTACTCCGGCAGATACCGGCCCGCCTGGCGCATCATCCAGATCGGAGGCGTCGTGAGGGTTTCGCCGGCAAGGGCTCGAAGAAACGCAGGCCTGTCAGATGTCGTAAGGCTCATCGGCGATCCATCCCCCATCTCTCTTAAATAGATTTCTAGAGAGAGAATCTTCTTCTTTGACTCTTGGATGGGGGCAGATAGCCCGACGCAATCCGATCCACAACCTGTCCACAGGTGGCCAGCCTGATGCAGGCAGGGCCTGCTGTCCACCTGTCTCTCGTTAACGGTTTGTTAACCCGCGCGAATCGCGCTCGCCAATCGCCGCGTCAAAATGATTCACGTGAAACACGCCGGCGACGCCCCACAGCCTCTGGCCTGTTAACGGATCATTAGGGTTATACAGACCTTAACACCGCCGGCTTCCGGAGGCGTTTTTGTCCACAGCGCTCCCCAGGCCACCCAATGTGGCCGGCGGCCTGGGCGGCCTGGACGTGGCGCGCCAGGAGCTGGGCCGATTTGCTTTGACGGTCCGCCGGGCTAGAGGTTGCAGCAGACCGCCATCGCCCCGGGGAACCCCGTGCACCGCAATTACTTCCACCTCCATCTGGTGTCGGACGCGACCGGCGAAACCCTCATCGCCGTCAGCCGCGCCGCCGCGGCGCAGTACGAAACGGTGTCCGCGATCGAGCATGTCTACCCGCTGGTGCGGTCGGAAGCTCAGCTCGCCCGCGTTCTGGCGGAGATCGAGGCCTCGCCCGGCGTCGTTCTCTACACGCTGGTGGAGCCGGAATGGTCGCAGCGGCTGGAGAATTTCTGCCGCGAACTGGGCTGTCCCTGCCTGTCGGTTCTCAACCCGGTGCTGGCGCTCTTCCAGTCCTATCTCGGCCAAGCCTCGGCGCCGAAGCCAGGTGCACAGCATGTGCTCAACGCCGAATATTTCCGCCGCATCGATGCGATGAACTACACCCTGCTGCATGACGACGGTCAGCTCGGCGGCGATCTCGAGAATGCCGACATCATCCTCGTCGGCATCAGCCGGACCTCGAAGACGCCGACCTCGATCTATCTCGCCAATCGCGGCATCAAGACCGCCAACATTCCGCTGGTGCCGAACGTGCCGCTGCCGGCCGAGCTCGAACATGTCCGCAAGCCGCTGATCGTCGGTCTCGTTGCCAGCCCGGATCGCATCGTCCAGATCCGCCAGAACCGTCTGCTCTCGCTGCGCGCCGATGATGAGACCCCCTATGTCGATCCCGCCTCGGTGGCCGACGAGGTCGCGCAGTCGCGCCGGCTCTGCGCCCGCAAGGGCTGGCCGGTGATCGACGTGACCCGGCGCTCGATCGAGGAGACGGCCGCCTCGATCCTCGATCTGCTGCGCGACCACCGCATGAAGTTCATCGCGACATGATGGCAGGCTCTCGCCTCTGGATCGCGCCCCGACCTTTGGTGCTGGCCTCGGGCAGCCTCACTCGGCGCGACATGCTGATGGCGGCCGGGGTCCCCGTGGAGACGGTGAAGCCGGCCGTCGACGAGCGGGCGGTCGAAGGGCCCTTGCTGGCTGCTGGCGAATCCCCGGCGCGGATCGCTCTGGCCCTTGCCGTCGCCAAGGCCTCGGCCGTCTCGGCGCTTCATCCGGACAGGCTGGTGCTGGGCGCCGACCAGACGCTCGCCTGTGCAGGTGAGGCCTTTCACAAGCCGGCGGATCGTGCGGCTGCGGCGCGGCAGATTGCCGCTTTGGCCGGTCGCGACCACGAGTTGCACAGCGCCTTTGCGCTGGTGCGGGGCGGTGAGCTTCTGGCCGAGGGTCACCAGACGGCCCGGCTCACCATGCGCCCGCTGACGCCGGCCTTCATCGAAGCCTATCTCGACACGGTCGGCGATGCGGCCTTCTCCAGCGTCGGCGGCTACCAGATCGAGGGTCTCGGCGCACAGCTCTTCGAGCGCATCGACGGCGACCATTTCACCATTCTCGGACTCCCGCTGCTGCCCGTCCTGGCGGCGCTGCGCGACCTCTCCGTCCTTGCCCGCTGAGCGTCCAAACCCATGACACCGCGTTGTTTCGTCCTCGGCCATCCCGTCGCCCATTCCCGCTCGCCGCTCATTCATGGCAGCTGGCTGGCCGAACACGGCCTCGCCGGCAGCTATGAGCGCGTCGATGTCGCACCGCCCGATCTGGCGGCCTTCGTGACGCGGCTGCGTGCGGGGGAATTCACCGGCGGCAATGTCACCGTGCCCCACAAGGAGGCGATGCTGGGTCTGGTGGACCATGCGACCGATGCCGCGCGCGCCATCGGTGCCGTCAACACCCTCTGGCGCGAGGGCGAGCGGATCTGCGGCGACAACACCGACGTCTCTGGCTTCCTCGCCCATCTCGACGCCACGGCTCCGGGCTGGGACAGGCGCGTCGGGACGGCGCTGGTGCTGGGTTCGGGCGGCGCCGCCCGCGGTATCGCCTTCGGCCTCAAGGGTCGCGGCATCGGCCGGATCATCCTCGTCAACCGGAGCCGCGACCGGGCTGATGAGCTGGCGAGCACGCTCGGAAAGTCGGTCGAGGCGGCCGACTGGGCGCAGCGCGATGCGCTCGTGAGCGAGGCCGATCTCGTCGTCAACACGACGGCGCTCGGCATGCACGGCCAGCCGCCGCTGGAGATCGACCTCGCGCATCTGCGCCCGGGTACAATCGTCGACGACATCGTCTATGTCCCGCTCAAGACGCCGCTGCTGATCGAAGCCGAGCGCCGCGGCGGGGTTCCCGTCGATGGGCTCGGCATGCTCCTGCACCAGGCGGTGCCGGGGTTCGCGCGCTGGTTCGGCGTGACGCCGGCCGTCACGCCGGCGCTGCGGGCAAAGCTCGAAGCCGATATCCTCGGCCACTGATTCGCAAGGCGAGCCCGCCGCCGGGCTCCGGGACGCGGCACGCCATGACCTTCATCCTCGGCCTGACCGGCTCGATCGGCATGGGCAAGTCGACCACCGCCGCGCTGTTCCAGGCGCGCGGCATTCCGGTTCACGACGCGGATGCGGCGGTCCATGCGCTCTATCGCGGCCGGGCGGTGCCCCTGATCGCCGCAGCCTTCCCCGATGCCGTTCATGACGGCGTGGTCGATCGGGCGCGCCTTTCGGGAGCCGTGCTGGGCAGGCCAGAGGCGATGGCGCGGCTGGAGGCGATCATTCATCCGCTCGTGCGCGAGGAGGAGGCCGGCTTCCTGCGCGGTTGCCGGCAGAGGGGGGTGGGCCTTGCCGTCCTCGACGTCCCGCTGCTGCTCGAGACAGGTGGCGAGAGGCGCTGCGACGCGGTTCTCGTGGTCAGCGCGCCGGCGGAGATCCAGCGCGCCCGCGTGCTGGCCCGGCCGGGGATGACCCCCGAGCGGCTCGACGCCATCCTGGCTCGTCAGATGCCCGATGCAGCTAAGCGGGCGCACGCCCATTTCATTGTGGACACCTCGCGCGGCCTTGTGGCGGCGGGCCGGCAGGTCGGGTCTATCCTGATCGCGCTCGCCGGGCGTCCAGGCCGGGGCGGGCGAGGGTGGACCGACGACCATGCGTGAGATCGTTCTCGATACCGAGACCACCGGCGTCGAGGCGCTAGGGGGCGACCGCGTCGTCGAGATCGGCTGCGTCGAACTCGTCAATCATTGCCCGACCGGCCGCAGCTTCCACCAATACATCAATCCCGAGCGTCCGATGTCGGAGGGAGCCTTCAAGGTCCATGGCCTGTCGGACGCCTTTCTCGCGCCACAGCCGGTCTTCGCGGCGATCGCCGACGAATTCGCCGCCTTCATCGACGGCGCGCGCCTCGTAATCCACAACGCCGCCTTCGATGTCGGCTTCCTCAACATGGAATTCCAGCGCGTCGGCCGGCCGCCGATCGAGCCCTCCCTGGTCGTCGACACGCTCTCCATGGCGCGCCGCAAGCATCCGGGCGCCTCGAACAGCCTCGATGCGCTGTGCACGCGCTACGGCATCGACAACAGCCGCCGCACCCGCCATGGCGCGCTGCTCGACGCCGAGATCCTGGCCGAGGTCTATATCGAGCTGATCGGCGGCAAGCAGGCCTCGCTCGGTCTGGGCGCCGGGGAGGCCGGTGGCACGGGCCTCGCGCCCGTCCGGATCGAGCGGCCGCAGCGGCTGCGCCCGCTCGCGCCGCGCCTCGACGAGGCGGCGATCGCCGCGCATGAGGCCTTCATCCGCTCGCTCGGCAAGAACCAGCTCTGGCGTGGCTATCTCGGCATCACCGAGGACGCGTGACGGAACGTCGACTCCCGCGGGCCCGAAGGCAGCGCAAACGAAAAAGGGCCCCGCGGGGCCCTTGGTCGTCACGCCATCGGTCGCGGCTCAGGCGAGCGGCGCGCCCTGCTGCGCCTGAAACTCCTGCATACGCTGCTGGTACAGCGCCGCGAAGTCGATCGGCGGGACGTAGAAGGGCGGGAAGCCGCCGTTCTGCACCGCCTCGGCGATGATCTGCCGCGCGAAGGGGAAGAGCAGGCGGGCGCAGTCGATCACCAGCACGGGATGGATGTGCTCCTGAGGCACGTTCAGCAGCCGGAACACGCCGCCATAGCTGAGATCGAAGGCGAAGAGCGTCTCGCCGTTGAGCTCGGCCTTGCCCTCGAGCTGCAGCACGGTCTCGTAGTCGTTCTCGCCGAGCGCGGTGCTGGAGACATTGACCTGCAGCGACATCTGCGGGCCTTCCTGCGCCGCCTGCTGGCCGAGCGCGCGGGGCGCCTTCGGGTTCTCGAAGGAGAAGTCCTTGGTGTACTGGATCAGCGCGCTCATGCTCGGCGCTGTGTCGGCGGCACCGTTGCCGTTGGGGAATTCATTGGCCATCGGACCCATCGCTCTCGGCTGGCTGTCTCGGGAAGTCCGCGCCCATCGGCGGCCTTGGACTGCGCCCGCTTCGAACGTTCGGCGCGGGCGTCGGCTATCATGGACCCGGGCCCGGCACAAGAAGTCGCCTTCACAAGCCGGGGGGTGGATGTTACGAGCCTGCCTTACCATATGACGCGTAACGGCGCTCCGCGGGGAGATGCTGGTCCTGCAACACGGTTGGAGCCTCGGGTCAGCTTTCGATGCAAAATTCCTTCGACATGACGACTCTGGTCTTCCTGGCTCTGGCCGTTTTCGTCGCCTGGAAGCTGCGTTCCGTTCTCGGCCAGAAGACCGGCAGCGAACAGCCCCCGACCGACCCCTTCTCCCGCCGCGAGACGCCGCCGATGCGGCCGGACCAGGCTGCGCCCGCCGATGCGCGTCGCGACAATGTCATTCGTCTCCCCGGAGCCGCCAACGACCCTGCCGCGGCCGCGCCGCCGGCCGATCAGTGGAAGGACATCGCGCCGCCCGGCTCGCCGATCTATGCCGGTATCGAGAGCATCATCCGGCAGGAGCCCGGCTTCGATCCGCGCGATTTCCTCGGCGGCGCCAAGGCCGCCTACGAGACCATCGTCACGGCCTTCGCCCGCGGCGACCGCAAGATGCTGAAGGGCCTCCTTGCGAAGGAGGTCTATGAGGGCTTCGAGCAGGCCATCACCGATCGCGAGAAGCGCGGCGAGAAGGCCGAGTCCAGCTTCGTCTCGATCGACAAGGCCGACATCACCGCGGTCGAGGTCAAGGGCAAGACGGCGCAGGTCACCATCGCCTTCGTCTCGCAGCTCATCAGCGTGACCCGCGATGCCCAGGGCAATGTGGTCGACGGCAGCGCCGAGGCGGTCTCCGAGGTCAACGATATCTGGACCTTCTCGCGCCAGCTCGGCAGCCGCGACCCCAACTGGCTCTTGGTCGCGACCGAATCCGCCGCGTGATCCGTGGCGCTGGTGTCGCACTGGCGCTGTTCGCAGCCTGTGCGACACCCGTGAGCGCGATGGCCACGACGCCTCCCCCTCTGCCCAAGGGGGCTCTCGCCGAGCCCCTGAAGCCCGCCCAGCTGCCCGGCTGGGATCAGGACGATCATCGCGTCGTCCTTTCGCTCTTTGCCGCAGGTTGCCAGGCCGAGCCGCCGCTGCGTGCAGCGGTTGCCGTTCCGGCAGCGCTTCAGGCGGCCTGCGATGCCGCGCAGCGTCTCCGGGCCGCCGGCCCGGTCAGTGCCGAGACGGCCAGGCAGTTCTTCGAAACGCGGTTCGGCTTCTGGCGCATCCGCTCCGCCCCGGGAGCGACCGGTTTCATGACCGGCTATTTCGAGCCGGAATTCGAGGGCTCGCTCACCCGCTCTCGCGACTTCCCGACGCCGCTCTACGGCCGGCCGCCGGAACTGGTCACCCGCATGCCCGGGGACGACTGGCCCGGTCTCGATGCGGGATTGTCGGCTGCCCGGCGGACGGACACCGGGCTCGAGCCGTTTCCTGATCGCACGGCGATCGAGATCGGCGCGCTCGACGGGCGTGGCCTGGAAATTCTCTGGATGCGCGATCCCGTCGACCGCTTCGTGCTGCAGGTCCAGGGCTCGGGCCGCATCCGCTTGCCGGACGGACGCGTGACACGGCTGGTCTATTCCGGCCGCAACGGCCATGCCTATACCTCGCTCGGCCGCGTGCTGAGCGAACGCGAGGCCATCCCGCCGGCGCAGATGACGATGGATGTGCTGGTCGCGCGGCTGAAGGCCGATGCGGATTTCGCGCGGGATCTGATCCGGCTGAACCGCTCCTTCGTCTTCTTCGACCGCCGCGACGACCTCCCGGCCGACAGCGGCCCGATCGGCGGGGCGGGCCTGCCGCTGACGCCGCTGCGCAGCATCGCCATCGACCGAACGATCTGGCCCTATGGCCTGCCGGTCTGGATCGACGCGACTATCCCAGGTTCGACCGGGGGCGATGAACGCCTGTCGCGGCTGATGCTGGCGCAGGACACCGGATCGGCTATTCTCGGCCCGGCCCGGCTGGATCTGTTCGTCGGTTCCGGCGCCGCGGCCGGCCATCGCGCCGGCCTGATCCGCCATCCGGTCGACTTCATCGCCCTCTGGCCGCGCGACGCCGGTCCCTGAGCATGCGGTCGCGGCGGGGGCGGACATTGTCGGAAGCCGATCTCGCGCTCTGGCGCCAGGTCGCGCGCTCCGTCACGCCGCTGCCGGGCCGCGCCCCGATCGAACCGGAACCCATGCCGGTTGCCCCGCCGATCATGCCCGAGGAACCGCAGCCCGCGCCGGGCGTCGCCCTGGGCCGTCCTCCCGCCCCCAAGCCTGCCCCGCCGCCGCTGGCACCGCTGGAGAACCGTTTGCGGACCCAGCTCCGGCGCGGCCAGCAGGGCGTCGAGGCCGTCATCGATCTCCATGGCATGCGGCAGGACGAGGCGCATCTGGCCCTGCGCGCCTTCCTGCGTCGCGAGCAGGGGCGCGGCACCCGCCTGGCGCTCGTCGTGACCGGCAAGGGCGCGGCCGGAACAGCCCTCTTCGGCGATGAGCGCGGGGTGCTGCGCCGGGTCGTGCCGCACTGGCTGCGCCTGCCCGATCTGCGCCCGCTCGTCGTCGGCTTCGAGGAAGCGCAGCAGCGCCATGGCGGCTCGGGCGCGCTCTATGTCCGTCTGCGCCGGGCGCGTGAGGCGGGACCGTGACGCCCTTCGGTCGGCGCGTCAGGGAACTGCGGGAGGAGCGCGGCATCACGCTCGCCGAAATGGCGGGCGTGCTCGGCGTCACGCCGGCCTATCTCTCGGCCCTCGAGCACGGCAAGCGCGGCCGCCCGACCTTCACCCTGATCCAGGGCGTCATCCATGTCCTTGGGGTGATCTGGGACGAGGCGGACGAGCTGGTGCGCCTCGCCGATCTCTCCCATCCGCGGGTGACGGTCGATACCGCGGGGCTCGATCCCGAGGCGACGCTGCTGGCCAACCGCCTCTCACGAGAGATCGGCCTGCTCGATCCGGAAGATCTGACGCGGCTCTGTACGGTCCTCGACGAGGCCGCGGCCCGGCGCGGCCGTGCGGGGGACGTGCCTTGACCCGCACGGCCATGGATGCGACAGGCCCGGCCAGTCTTCAACATTCCCTTCCGACATCCTCTTCTCGCACAGCAACAGGCTTTCCATGACCAGCACGCGCACCGACGTTCTCGCCCTCGGAAACGCCATCGTCGACGTCATCGCGGCGGCGGAAGAGGACTTCCTGGCGAAGCATGGCCTGACCAAGGGCGCGATGGCGCTGATCGACGAGGCGCGTGCCGAATCCCTCTACGCCGCCATGGGACCGGGCAAGGTCATCTCGGGCGGCTCGGCCGCCAACACCATCGCCGGTCTCGCCTCCTTCGGCGGCAAGGGCGCCTTCATCGGCAAGGTCAAGGCCGACGAGCTCGGCAAGCTCTATCGCCATGACCTGACCTCGCTCGGCGTCGCCTTCGACACTCCGGCTGCGACCGAGGGCCCCGCCACCGCCCGTTCCTTCATCATCGTCACGCCCGATGGCGAGCGCACGATGAACACCTATCTCGGCGCCTGCCAGGGCCTCGGCGTCGCCGATGTCGATGCGAAGGCGGTCGAGAATGCCGACATCATCTATCTCGAGGGTTATCTCTGGGATCCGCCGGCGGCCAAGGACGCGTTCCGCAAGGCGTCCGAGATCGCCCACAAGGCTGGCGGCAAGGTCGCGATCACCCTCTCGGATTCCTTCTGCGTCGACCGCTACCGCGACGAGTTCGTCGGGCTGATCCGCAACCGCATGGTCGACATCGTCTTCGCCAACGAGCACGAGCTGAAGAGCCTCTACCAGGCCGCGGCCTTCGAGGACGCGCTGGCGGCGCTGCGCCAGGAGAACATCCTCGCCGTCGTTACCCGCTCGGAGAAGGGCGCGCTGGCGGTCACCCCCGAGGGCGTGATCGAGGAGCCGGTGTTCCCGATCGAGCGCGTCGTCGATGCCACCGGCGCGGGCGATCTCTTCGCCGCCGGCTTCCTCTTCGGCCTGACCTCGGGCCGCGAGGTGCGTGACTCGCTGCGGCTCGGCGCGCTCGCCGCGGCCGAGATCATCAGCCATGTCGGCGCAAGGCCGGACGTGAACCTGAAGGTGCTGGCGGGGAACGAAGGGCTGCTCTGAAAGCTCGGCCGCGCTGCGAGTCCAGCGCGGGGAACCCTCTCCCGTAGGGAGAGGGCAGGGTGAGGGGTCGTCCGTTTGACGCCTGGGCCGCCGCCTCACAGCCGTTCCTCTGAAGCACCCCGTGCAAACGGCCCCAGGGCCGACACCTCTCCCCTACCCCTCTCCTTACAGGAGAGGGGATCCCGCACCCCTCAATACAGCGTCGCCCTGACCCGCTCCGGCAGCGCCTTGTCATAGGCCTCGCCGTCGAAGGTCTCGATCGCCGCATGGCGCGCCGTGATGTCCCGCAGGATCGTGCCGGCGCTCGGCACGCTGGGCTTGTCGACATGCCTGGCCGCGTTCCACAGCTCCGCCCGGACGATCGCGCGCGAGCATTGGAAGTAGACGCTTTCCACCGTGACCACGATGACGCAGGCCGGAAGCTTTCCGGCCATCGCGAAGCGCCCGCACAACTCAGGGTCGTCGGAAAGGGTCGCGACGCCGTTGACGCGCAGGGTCTCGCCGTATCCGGGGATCAGGAAGAGCATTCCGATTCGCGGGTCGAACAGGATATTCTTCAACGAATCCAGACGGTTATTGCCTTTTCGGTCTGGAATCAGCAGCGTTTTCGCGTCCCGGACCGTGACAAAGCCCGGCTGATCTCCACGCGGTGAACAATCCAGGCCCTCCGGACCGTTGGTCGCCAGCACGAAAAAGGGCGAGGCGGCGATCAGCGCGGCATAGTTCGCGTCGACATGATCGATCTCCTTGTGGATCGACGCCGGCGCGACCGGGTTGGGATAAAGCGCCGCGAGCTGGTCGAGCGAGGTGATGGCGTGGGCGGTCATGTCAGGTTCCGGGAGCAGCATCCGATAAGTCTAGACTATGACGATCGGGCTATAGCGGCCAGCGTGGCGGTGACAATTCTGGCAATCTGTCAGCAAGGCGCAGCGATTTCTGGGCTCTAGGGGCTGGTAACGAAAAAGCCCCGCATCGGATGATGCGGGGCTTCCCGTTTCACGTGAATCGCGTGAAGGGCTGCGGCTTACTCGGCCGACTGCTTCTCGCGGCTCTTCTCGGCGTCGCGCTGGGCCTTGAGCTTCTCGGTGATGTCCTCGCCGGTCTGCTGGTCGACGACCTTCATCGAGAGGCGGATCTTGCCGCGCTCGTCCTGACCGAGGAACTTGACCTTGACCTTGTCGCCTTCCTTGACGACGTCCGAGACCTTCTGGACGCGCTGGGCGGCCAGCTCCGAGATGTGGACCAGGCCGTCCTTGGCGCCGAAGAAGTTCACGAAGGCGCCGAACTCCATGATCTTCACGACCGTGCCATCATAGATCATGCCCGGCTCGGCCTCGGAGACGATCGACTTGATCCACTTGATCGCGGCTTCGATCGACTTGCCGTCGGCCGAGGCGATCTTGATGGTGCCGTCGTCCTCGATGTTGACCTTCGCGCCGGTCTTCTCGACGATCTCGCGGATGACCTTGCCGCCGGAGCCGATGACTTCGCGGATCTTGTCGACCGGGATCTTCATCGTCTCGATGCGCGGCGCATACTCGCCGAGCTGACCGCGCGAGGCCGACAGCGCCTTGTTCATCTCGCCGAGGATGTGGTCGCGACCGCCCTTGGCCTGGTCGAGGGCGACCTTCATGATCTCCTCGGTGATGCCGGCGATCTTGATGTCCATCTGCAGCGAGGTGATGCCCTCGGCCGTGCCGGCCACCTTGAAGTCCATGTCGCCGAGGTGGTCCTCGTCACCCAGGATGTCGGAGAGCACCGCGAAGCGCTCGCCCTCCAGGATCAGGCCCATGGCGATGCCCGCGACCGGCGCCTTGAGCGGCACACCGGCGTCCATCAGCGCCAGCGAGGTGCCGCAGACGGTGGCCATCGAGGAGGAGCCGTTCGACTCGGTGATCTCCGAGACGACGCGGATCGTGTAGGGGAACTCCGACTTCGCCGGCAGCATCGGACGGATGGCGCGCCAGGCGAGCTTGCCATGGCCGATCTCGCGGCGGCCGGGCGAACCCATGCGGCCGGCTTCACCCACCGAATAGGGGGGGAAGTTGTAGTGCAGCAGGAAGGTCTCCTTGTAGGTGCCTTCCAGCGAGTCGATGAACTGCTCGTCGTCGCCGGTGCCGAGCGTGGTCACGACCAGCGCCTGCGTCTCGCCGCGGGTGAACAGCGCCGAGCCATGGGTGCGCGGCAGGATGCCGGCCTCGGAGACGATCTTGCGGACCGTCTTCAGGTCGCGGCCGTCGATGCGCACGCCATCGTCGAGGATGGTCCAGCGCACGACCTTGGCCTGGGCCTCCTTGAACTGGCCCGCGACCTGCTCCTTGGAGAAGGTGCTGACGCCGTCCGGCGTGTCCGACACCAGCGCCTGGACTTTCGCCTTGGCGGCGTCCAGCGCCTTGTAGCGCTCGGCCTTGGTGGTGATCTTGTAGGCGGCGCGCAGATCGGCATCGACCAGCTTCAGCACGGCCTCGAGCACGACGGAATCGTCCGCCGGGGTGAAGTCGCGCGGCTCCTTGGCGGCCTTCTCGGCCAGGCGGATGATCGCCTCGATGACCGGCTGGAAGTGCTTGTGGCCGAACATCACGGCGCCGAGCATGATCTCTTCCGAGAGCTGCTTGGCCTCGGACTCGACCATCAGCACCGCGTCCTGCGTGCCGGCGACGACGAGATCGAGCTGCGACTCCTTCACCTCGTCGATCAGCGGGTTCAGCTTGTAGGCGCCATCGGCATAGCCGACGCGGGCCGCGCCGACCGGGCCCATGAAGGGCACGCCGGAGAGCGTCAGGGCGGCGGAGGTGGCGACCATCGCGACGATGTCGGGGTCGTTCTCGAGGTCATGCTGCAGCACGGTGCAGACGACCTGCGTCTCGTTGCGGTAGCCCTCGACGAAGAGCGGGCGGATCGGACGGTCGATCAGGCGGGAGACCAGCGTCTCCTTCTCGGTCGGGCGGCCTTCGCGCTTGAAATAGCCGCCCGGGATGCGGCCGGCGGCGAAGGTCTTTTCCTGGTAGTTCACGGTCAGCGGGAAGAAGTCGATTCCCGGCTTCGGCGACTTGGCGGAAACCACGGTCGCGAGCACGACGGTCTCGCCATAGGTAGCGAGGACGGCGGCGTCGGCCTGGCGGGCGATCTTGCCGGTTTCGAGCACGAGCTTGCGCCCGCCCCAGATCAGTTCTTCGGTCTGTACATCGAACATGAGATATCTTTCGGATCGGATGCGACCCGCCTTCGCGCCTTTGCCCATGGGCAAGACGGCGAAGCGCTCGTCCGGACGATGCGTCCAAGCGCTCGGCGATCCTGCCATGGACGGAAAGCCGCCCGGCGGGTCATGCGGGGGACGCCCATGCGGCCGCCGCGTTGGAAGGGGGCGATCGCCGCACCATTGCGGCAGGCCCCTTAAGCAAGCGCCCGGAGCGAGGGATTCGCACCGGGCGTTTCGGCTACTCGATCAGCGGCGGATGCCGAGCTTCTCGATCAGGGTCTTGTAGCGACCCTCGTTCTTGCCCTTCAGATAGTCGAGCAGCGAACGACGCTGCGAGACCAGCTTGAGCAGGCCGCGACGCGAGTGGTTGTCCTTGGTGTGGGACTTGAAATGGCCGGTCAGGTTGTTGATGCGCTCCGTGAGGATCGCGACCTGCACTTCCGGCGAACCGGTGTCGTTCGGCTTGGTGGCATATTCCTTCAGGAGCGCGGTCTTGCGCTCGGCAGTGATCGACATCGTCTGATCCTTCGGTTGGGTGTTGATCTGGCGGGCCGCAGCCGGGATGTCGTCCAGCAGGGTCCGAAGCCCGCGATCCGCCTCATCGGGGAGGGGTCGCGCAGCCGGCCGGAGAGGCCGGTTGCGGGCGGTATACACGAAATCGCGGGAAATGCCAGCGCGCCCGGTGGAACCTCACAGAGGGCCGCCCGTTGCACGAGTCGGGTCCACGGGCAGGTGTTGCGTCATGCGGAATTCGGACAAGGACAGGCTCATCCTGGCGCTCGCGGCGCAGCTGCGGGCGGAGCGCGAGACGCGCGAGGCGCTGGCCGCCGTCGTCGCCAATGGCCAGCTCGACCGGGAGGTCCTGCTCGCGATCCTGGAAGACCCCGTTCCGGCCCCCTCGCGGGAGGATCTCCTGCGCGCCGAGGCGCTGTCCCGCCGGCCGCATCTCGCGGCGAGGGCCGCCTGATGGCGCCGCGTCCCGCCTGGAAGGGCTATCTCAAGCTCTCACTCGTCTCCTGCGCGGTCGAACTGACCGGCACCACCGATCACAGCGAGAAGGTCTCCTTTCGCATCATCAACCGCAAGACCGGCAACACCGTGAAGCGGCAATATGTCGATGGCGTCACCGGCAAGCCGGTCGAGGACGATGACGAGGTCAAGGGCTACGAGATCGGCGACGACGAATATCTGCTGGTCGAGGAGGACGAGATCGACGCCGTCCAGATCGAATCCTCGCACACCCTCTCGATCGAGCATTTCGTCGATCGCGCCGACATCCCGCAGATCTATTTCGACACGCCCTATTACGTGACCCCCTCCGACGAGGTCTCGGAAGAGGCCTTCGCAGTGATCCGCGAGGCGATGGCGCGGCAGAAGAAGGCCGGCATCGCCCGCATCGTGCTCTATCGCCGCGAGCGGCCGGTCATGATCGAGCCCTTCGACAAGGGTCTGCTGCTGACGACGCTGCGCTACGACAAGACCGTCCGGAAGCCAGACGAGATCTTCGGCGATCTGGGCAAGCCGAAGATCGACTCCGAGCTGATCGACCTCGCCACCCACATCATCGACAAGAAGCGGGCGGCCTTCGACCCTTCGGGCTTCGAGGACCGCTATGAGAGCGCCCTGCTGGAGCTCATCCAGGCCAAGCAGAAGGGCAAGAAGCCGCCCGTGGTCCAGGCGGCCGAAAAGCCCGCCAATGTCGTCAACCTGTTCGAGGCGTTGAAGAAGAGCCTGGCGGGAGATGAAGGCGCCGGCGCCGGCAAGCCCGCTCCGGGCAAGGGCGGGAAGGCTGCAGGCAAGCCGGCGGCCGCGAAATCGTCCGCCAGCGCCAGATCATCCACGAAGGCTGCCAGAACGAAGAAGAGCGCCTGAGCGACCGGGAGCGCCTCAAATGGCTGGCCTCGACCTCTACCGTGCCAAGCGGGACTTCACCCGAACCGGCGAGCCGGAAGGGGCGCCGCAGAGCAAGTCGGGCAAGGCCCAGGCGCGCAAGGCCCATGGCGGCGCCTTCGTCGTCCACAAGCACGCCGCCCGCCGCCTGCATTACGATCTCCGGCTCGAGCATGACGGCGTGCTCTGGTCTTGGACAGTGACGCGGGGCCCGAGCCTCGATCCCGACGAGAAGCGGCTCGCCGTTCATGTCGAGGATCATCCGCTCGAATATGGCAGCTTCGAAGGCACGATTCCCGAGGGACAATATGGCGCCGGGTCCGTCATCGTCTGGGACGAGGGGCGCTGGGTGCCGGAGGGCGATCCCGCCTTCGGCCTTGAGAAGGGCCATCTCTCCTTCATGCTGGAGGGCCACAAGCTCGCCGGGCAGTGGCATCTGGTTCGCCTGAAGCCCCGCCGCGGCGAGAAGCGCGACAACTGGCTGCTGATCAAGGTCGATGACGCCGCCGCGCGTCAGGACGAGGACATCCTCGAAACCGCGCCCCATTCGGTTGCGTCGGGCCTGAGCATCGAGGACATCGCCGCCGGCCGGGCGCCCAAGCCGAGGGTCTGGGGCAAGACCAAGCGGCCGGGCACGAACGACGTCAGCGAAGCCGGCCGGCAGCCGCCGGCTAAGCAGGGTTCGAAGACCCCAAGGGCCGCGAAATCCAAAGCTGCTCGCAAGACCGCCAAGGCGCCGCAGCGCGATGCCCTGCCGGATTTCGTGCCGCCCTGCCTGGCGACGCTGCAGGAGAAGCCGCCGGCCGGCGAGCGCTGGCTCCACGAGGTCAAGTTCGACGGCTACCGCCTGCAGGCGCGCATCGATCATGGCGCCGTGCGCCTCCTCACCCGCTCGGGGTTGGACTGGACGGAGCGTTTCGGCGCGACGCTGTCAAAGGCCCTGGCCGATCTGCCCTGCGCGACGGCACTGATCGACGGCGAGGTGGTCGCGCTCAGTGACAGCGGCGTCTCCTCTTTCGGCGCCCTTCAGGAAGCGCTGTCGGAGGGAGCGACCGGCGCGCTGGTCTTCTTCGGATTCGATCTGCTGCATCTCGATGGGCAGGATCTGCGCGCCGACCCGCTGCTCGCGCGCAAGGGGCGGCTCGAGGATCTGTTTCGCGGGGCCGACGAGACCGGCCCGCTGCGCTACAGCGAGCACTTTATCGAGCCGGGGCAGACCATGCTGCGCCATGCCTGCCGCATGGGGCTCGAAGGCGTCATCTCCAAGCGCGCCGATGCGCCCTATCGCAGCGGCCGCGGGCGCGATTGGGTGAAGTCGAAATGCACGCTGCGGCAGGAATTCGTCATCGCCGGCTATGTGCCCTCCAAGGGCTCGGGCCGTGAGCTGGGTTCGATCGTCGTCGCCTATCACGAGGGCGGGGCGCTGAAGCCGGCGGGCCGCGTCGGCACCGGCTTCACTCGCGCCTCGGCAGCCGCGCTCAAAAAGCGCCTCGATGCACTCCGGAGCGAATCCTCGCCCTTCGAGGGCGCAGCCGGCCGCGAAAAAGGCATCGTCTGGGTGAAGCCAGATCTCGTCGCCGAGGTCGAGTTCGGCGCCTGGACCCGCTCGAAGACGCTGCGCCATGCCAGCTTCCTCGGCCTGCGCGAAGACAAGCCGGCTGAGGATGTGGTCGCAGAACAGCCGATGGAGGCGCTTGCGGACGAAGAGCCGGCGCCCAGGGCGAAGACCCGTTCGAGGAGTGGTTCGGCCAAGGCGAAACGCAAGCCGGCGAAAGCCGCTGGCCGGTCCGTCGCGCCGAAAGCCACCACCTCCGTGACGTTGAGCAGCCCCGACAAGCCGCTCTGGCCCGATATCGGTTTTACCAAGCAGGATCTGCTCGACTACTACGCCACGGTCTGGCCGGTGATGGCGCCGCATGTCATCGACAGGCCGCTGAGCCTCGTCCGGGCGCCGAACGGCATTGGTGGCCATTCCTTCTTCCAGAAACACGCCATGCCGGGCATGCCCGAGACGATCCACCGGATCCGCGACAAGGATGGCGAGGAACTCCTCTTCATCCGCGATTTCGACGGGTTGGCGGCGCTGGTCCAGCTCGGCACGGTCGAGATTCACCTCTGGGGCGCGACGGTCGAAGCCGTCGAAACGCCGGACCAGATCATCTTCGATCTCGATCCGGATGCGGGCGTGCCGCTGGAACGCGTCCGCGAGGCGGCACTGACCGTTCGCGACCGCCTGAAGGAGGTCGGCTTCGACAGCCTGCTCAAGACCTCGGGCGGGAAGGGCTATCACGTCGTGATGCCGCTGAAGGCTCGCGCCGGCTGGGACCGGGTCAAGGGCTTCGCACGCGATTTCGCCCAGGCCCTGGCCGGCAGCGAGCCGTCGCGCTTTACCGCGACGCTGTCGAAGAAAGCGCGCAAGGGGAAGATCTTCGTCGACTACCTGCGCAATGGCCGCGGCTCGACCGCGATCGCGCCCTATTCGACCCGCGCCCGCGCCGGCGCGCCGGTGGCGGTGCCGATCGCCTGGGACGATCTGGCGACCACCGCCCCCGACGCCTTCAGCGCCGGGGCCGTGCTGCGGGATGGGCCGCCGGCCGATCTCTGGGCCGGCTTCTTCGATTCAGCCCGCCCCCTGACGGGGAAGGGCTGAACCTCGCTTCAAAACTCTTCCCAGCCGGCATCGCTGGCGCGGCTGTTGGCGACCTTCTTCGCCGGGGCCGGAGCCGGCGCAGGCGCGGGTCGGGGCGCCGGACGCGGCGCCTGGGCCTTGGTCTGGGCGAAGGCGGCTTCGGCGAGCTGGCGCAGCCGGGCGGGCTCGGTCGAGGCCGGGGCCGCTGTCTGGCCGACGGAGGCGCCCTCCGGCCCTGTCCGGAACGCCGCGACGAGGTCGTTGAGCTGACCGATGCGGTTGGAGAGCGAGCCGGCGGAGGCCGCGCTCTGTTCGGCCAGCGCCGCGTTCTGCTGGGTCATCTCGTCGAGATGGGCGACCGCCTGGCTCATCTCGTCGATGCCGTTGGCCTGCTCGCCCGAGGCCGCCGAGATGTCGG
>NZ_JBHSLU010000016.1:0-788 GCF_042655245.1 Allobosea massiliensis
TCCCATCGTCAGCCTGCCAGCCGTGGCCGCCTGACCAGCCCGACCAAAGCCGGCACGCGGTGGCTCTGCGAAGCTACACCACCAGCAGGGACACGACCTATCCGCATCCATTGAGCCAGGATGCGGCGCGGGCAGATTGAGCCACTGCCCGCACGCCCCGTGGCGCTCCGCTTGTCGTCGTTTTTCGTCTCCGGGCCGCGCTTATCGGGTCGAAGGCCAGCTTTCGCCGCGAGCCCTCAAGCGCCAGTTCCCCTCATCGGGTTGTCGCGCCGTCCGGCATGGGACGAAGGCGTGATGCCAACGACCGGTCCAGCGAGCTCCTCGCACAGGGATCCTAGTGTCCCCAGGGCGGTGCCCCGAAGCCTCCCGAGTCCGGCTTGTGAGACCGGCCGCAGGCGCCGCCCCCACCCCCACCAACGGCACACCTCCGGATGGCTGCCCCTCGGGGATGAGGTGGGGTGATTATGGGGGTGATGTGTGGGGCGGGGATAAGTTCTCTCTCAGCCCGTCGTGTCGCGCAGACTATGAAGGCGCCGTTGGCGGCATTTGCCCATAGCTGACTCTGGGAGTGTCTGGTTTCGAGCATTTTTGTTTCGGCAATTTGCTACAGTGGCGCAGCGGGCCCTGAGCCAAATCGGCAATCTGCTTCCCCGCAGCCTAATCCGCGGGATGGATTGACCGGCGAGGTCGGGTCGTGTCCCTGCTGGTGGTGTAGCTTCGCAGAGCCACCGCGTGCCGGCTTTGGTCGGGCTGGTCAGGCGGCCACGGCTGGCAGGCTGACGATGGGA